>JABBNZ010000016.1:0-33545 GCA_019352035.1 Pseudomonadota bacterium
CGCGTTTCATGACGTGACCTCGGGCTCAAATGGAGCGTATACGGCGGGGGTGGGGTGGGATTATGTGACCGGGTGGGGTAGCTGGGACGTTGAGGGAATCGGGTGTAAACTGTCAACGGCTCTGTGTGAGGGGCCTGTTATGACCGAAGGGAGCGGGGCTCTTCGCTATGGGTTCAATAAGGCCATTGGGATTGGTTCGATGAATCCGGCGACTACTTCCAATGGGTACACCTACCAGGAGTTCGAAGATGACTATGGCCCACGGGGCGCTGGTTATCTAGGCTCCGATCTTCAGCTGAGCGGGTTTTCGACCAATCCGGGCCAGTCATGGCTGCTTGCCGTCGGCTGTTATAATGGAACTATGCTGGGCTCCGCTGCTTCGTACTCATACAGTAGCGGTGTGGCAACATGGAGTTGGTCGGCAAGCAGTAGCAGCGGCAGTAGTAACGAAACGGGAGGGGGCTTTGAATTTACTGGTTCCGGAACGACTACGTGTCATATTGTTCATAAGTAGGCTCTGTTCGCCGAATTGGTTAAAGGCGTGAGGTAATTGCGGGAGATAGCGTAGGTGCAGACGGGCGGATTTGGTGCGCTGGGATTGCGAAGACGGATTATCTTGATCCTGCGTCCGTTCAGGCGATAGTCCATTTCCCGGAGCGGGCCGCTTGAGCCGACCGTGGCGGTTGGTCCGCAGAGGCTCGGCCATGATGAAGTCCCGTCGCTCGAGGGAGCACTTGGGCACGTCGTAGGGAAATTCAACGAACAGTGGATCCCCGAGGTCGGCAGCGGGCGTCGCGGCCTTGGCAGCGATGGCTGTCATTGCTGCTGATAGATGGTTCGATCTACAGTTCGGTGACGCTCGGCTCCCACAGCGTGAGCAATCCGGTGGCCGGATTGGTGCGAAGCGGCACGTTAGCGCCGTGCATGGCTGGTGCACCGCATCGGCCACGGATCGTCAAGCTCAGCGCGCCGCTGGCGGCCACCGCGCAGTTGTCGCAGGCGCCGAGCCTGAGTGTGTTCAATGCGATCGACCACAACGCTTCGAGCAACCAGACCATCGTAGCGGAGCTTTTCGGTAAGGGCCGAATGCCGAACAAGCCTCGGGGACCGACCTCAGAAACGCTGCGCGCCTCTCGGCTGTTCAAGGATAACTTTTGCAGAGGGCTGACCTGTAGCTTTGGGTTGGCAGTTGTTCGTGTAGTCCTGACCTGCAAGGTGCGCCAAGAGCGGACACCGGTGGTAGCATTTGTCAACGGGTGTGCTCGCGGGCCGTTTATTGACCCGGCGTAATTGCAGTGGACTCAGGCGGCATATTTGATGTTGCGATGCTTGAAGTGGGCATGCACGTGCGCCGACGACCTCTGGATGCGGCGCGACTGGCTCAGCATGGGGAGTTCTAAGATGATCATGAAGAACCGTACGTCCCTTCTCTGCTCGGTCTCCCTTTTTGCACTCGTGACCACGGCCATTGCAGGCATCCCACCCGCTCACGCATCGAGCAACCCGCTCAACATATACATCGGGGCTGCCTTCGGACACGCAGATCTCAGGGCAAAGGATACCGGTCTTATCTCTGCCGTCCCCGGCTCGCGGCTCGGCAGCTTCGATGCCGGCCATTCGGCCTATCAGATCACTGTCGGCATTCGCGGGTTGGATCTGCTGGGAGCGGAGATCGATTACTTCCACCTTGGCACCGGTAGTGCTTCGCCGTCCTGGTCTGGGGCTGGAGTCAATTTTCTTACGAATAAAAATGCGCACGTCTCGCAGAAAGGGGAAGCCGCTTTCGCCGTGCTCTACTTGCCCGTCCCCATCATCAACGTTTATCTGAAAGCAGGGGTTGCACGACTCACGACCGATCTCAGCGCCACTGTGACACCGGGTTCAGTTCTCCCATTGCCGTGCATCGGTTGTGCTCCGCCCCCCGAGTACAGTGGTGCCCTGCACACGACTCAGACGACATTCGCCGCCGGCGCCGGTGTGCAATGGAAGTTCAGCCATTGGGCAATCCGTGGCGACTACGAGCTCTTCAACGCCCTGGGCGAACATCCCAGCTTGGTGTCGATTGGGGCGACCTGGTCGTTCTGGTGACACACGCGCACTTCTTACCAAGGGACTTGCTGTAGCCGGGGTGGCCCGTGCAGTCCCGGGGCGGTGCGGAATTGGGTGCCAGCGACCAGGGCGTGATCGGTCGCCTTCGTTGGTCTCGATGACCGTATAGGGGTCGGATCCCTGGGGGGTCGGATCCGGGCATTCACCCCGGAACTGCATGGGGAAGAATCACCGTCCGAAGTCCTGTTCGTCGTCCCGCTCGGGCTCGGGTTCACGGTCCTGGATGCGGATCTGTCCTTCCTCGCGGTCCAGCCGCTCGAGTACGGCCTGATCGGCGCTTGCCTGGTGCTCCGCCGCGTCCCGCATCGCATGCCAAGCCCCGGTAGGTGTGCGTGTGTACCCAGCCTCCTGCGCGGCGTCGAGGGCCGCAAGCCGTGCGCCCCGAGACTTGGGGTTCCACCAGGCTGCAAGGCGCGCCGTCGTAGGATCTGAGCGCGTGGGGCGCTTCGGCTGCGTCATGCGCTGACGCTCGTCCTCGACGATCTGCGCGAGGTCTGCGTCTGCGACCTCGATGCCCTCGCGAGCCGCCAGCCGCGCCATGCGCTCGCGGAATTCGCCGCTGCCAGTGATCGACACGGCGTCGCCGAACTTCTTGGCGGCGATCCGGAGCGCAACGCGCTCAACGTCCCGGCTGTGGTCGAGAACCTCGACGCGGGAGCGCGTGACGTGCAGCACCTCGCGGCCCTGTGAATCCTTCCAGATGGTCATCCGAGCCACCTCGTCCCGCTCACGTGTCCACTGCGCCTTTGCCGCGTGTCCCTGCCTGTCATCATCGCTCGCGCGGCCTTCGATCCCTGGTCTACGCTTTCTGCGCCGCCGCGCGACCTCCTGTCGCTCTTGCAGCGCATCGAACGCGGCTTTGATCTGCTGATACTCCTGTTGGCTGGCTTGCCCGCTCGCCTTCATGGCCTCGCGCAACCCGCCGTATTCGGCCTTGGTGCCGCGCTCGATCGTCACGCCGTACTTCGCGCCAATCTCGCGCAGCATGGCGCGGGCCTCCGCGTGCGTCGCCCTTGCGGCATCGCGCTCGGTCCAGGCGCGCTCGCGCTCTCGAAGCACCTGGGTGTATAGCGAGCCGTTGAGTTTCGCGTCAGCCTTTGCCGCGTCGCGCTCGCGTTCCGCCGAAGATGTGCGGTTTGCGAGATCTCGCTCGCGGTCCGCATCCCGTAACCGGCCTTGGCGCGCGAGCGCACGATAGCTGTGATGGTCGATGTGCCGCCGTTTCGAGTCCCGAGCGTCCTCTCCTCGAGCGAGGCCCGTGACGCGCGCGGTCATGTCCTGGACCAGACGGCCTTGCGCCTTGCGATCCGTAATCGTCGTGCGCCGAGTTCCGCCCTTGCCGTCCGGGATCGAGTTCACCACGCGTCCCCGTTCGTCCGTTCGATCGACCACGACGTGCGCATGAACATTGCGGTGCACCGTGCCGTCACTGGCGATGCGCCCCTCGTCCCGGTGAACGACGCAGGCCACCACGCGCTCCCCGGTGATGCGCTCGTACTCGATACACCAGCGTTCCATCCGCTCGCTCAACTTCTCCGGGGGTTCGTCCGCGAGATTCACCACGCCTTCCTTCAACGGCGAATACCCCTTCGTGGCCCGCGCACGACCCGAGGCCAGCGCCATCTTCTGCGCGTACACGCGCACGACATCCCCGTCCCTCACGATGAGATTGGGTTCGCGGGCTTTCTCCGGCAGCAGGTACTTGGGATTCACCGCCCGACGGTTGTGCGCTTCGCAGAGTATGGGTGAGCGCAGCGGTTTGAAGTGAACGCTCGATCCGCGACTTGTCGCCATGATGGATCTCCTTACGGGTGCGGGGCTTGCCCTGCCGCACGCATGGACCCGGAGGGACATGCGTAGTGCGCACTACGCATGTCTACCGACATGGCGTGCTTATCCCTATTCCGCTTGCCGGGCCCTGTCGGTCCCGGTGGCGCACCGGGGGACAAGTCCCCTCGACACCCGCGACAAGTCACGGGCCCACCTCGCGGAGGAATGGGGTGTACGGGACAAGTCCCGCCCCCTGTGGAGATCCGACAATGGCGAAACGAAAGTCACGGCAGTCAGATGCGGAGAAAAGGCTGGCCGCCAAATTCGCAGAGATGGAACCCGACCGCCGCATCCTGACGAGCGCCGATCAGGAGTACATCCGAGGTCTGCTGCGCCGGGGATTTTCCCCCGAACAGATCGTGCCGGTGTTCACTGCGGACAAATATCAGGAGCCGGATGTGCGCGCGGTCATCGAGGCGGCGACAGCACCGAAACCTGCGACGAGCACCGCGCAGTCACCGGCTCCGGGCAGCATCCTCGCACGATTCCCCGGCAGACCCGCAGACACCGAGCCGCTGAAGGCGGCCGGGCTCAAATGGGATCGCGATCGCAAGGTGTGGGCGGGCCCTGACACGGAGGCTGCCCGCGCCGCTATTGCAGCCCTGGGAGGCAGCGTTGAGGGCGCGGCGTGAGCGCCCTCTATTCGCAGATGGCCGCAAAATGGTGGGACGCGCTCACGCCCGAGAAACAGACCGAGTGGCTGGACGCCGCCGAGGCTGACGGCCGTGAGCGCCACCCGCTGGCCGCCTACACGCTCATGGGGGACCTGCCAGAGCAGGATGCCGAGCACGACCGGGGGCGCTGACATGGACCGTTCAGTGACGCTCACAGAGTCCGAGATTGACGCGCTCATCGAGCGCGCCGTGGTGCGTGCGCTGGCGCAGCGGCCCGTAGCGAGCACCGTGACCTATGAGCAGGCCGGCGAGATGCTGGGCGTGTCGAGCCGGACCGTGCGGCGCATGCGTCCGCCGCAGGTCGCCGCCGGGCGCATCCCCTATGCCTGGGTCCTGGAGCGGCTCTCGTCCAGATAGTCGCTCCACCACGCCATCATCTTGCGCCGCTCGTCGAGGTATTGCGCACGGTGATATGCCTCGCGCACCTCGTCGGTTTCGCGGTGCGCGAGCTGGCGCTCCACCGCGTCCTTGCCCCACAGCTTGCTCTCGTTGAGGACGCTACTGGCCACGGCGCGGAAGCCGTGGCCCGTCATGCGGCCCTTGTACCCCAGACGATACAGCGCAAACAGCAGGGTGTTGTTCGAGATCGAGCAGCGCGGATTCTGGCTCGATGCCAGGATGCATGGGCTCTCCTCTTCCGTCATCGAGCGCAACTCGTCGAGGATCGCACGGACCTGCCGAGATAACGGGACGACGTGCGGCAGGCCCCGCTTCATGCGCTCACCGGGAATGACCCAGGTCTCAGGATCGCGAATCTCCCTCCACTGCGCGCCGATCAATTCATTCGTGCGCGTGAACGTATGCGCCAAGAGCAGCAGGCCCAAGCGGGTGACCGGTTCCGGGTAGGTCTCGATCGCCGCCAGCAGCGCCGGAATCTCCGCCGCTCTGACCGCCGCCATCGGCGTCTTTGCCACCGCCGGCAGCACGCGCGAGAGCCCGGCGCCGGGATGCGATTCGATATCGCCGTGATCCACGGCGTGATCGAGGATCGCGCGGATGCGCTGTCCGAGCCGGTGCGCGGTCTCCACCTTCCCGGCCGCAGCGACGCGGCGCACGACATCGACCAGATCCGCCCGGCGCAGCTCGTCGAGCCGCCGGCTGCCGATCACCGGCAGCACGTAATCCCGGATCGACTGCTCCACGGTGCGCTGACTGTTCGCGTGACTCAGTCCCGGTAGCCGCCAGGACAGCCATCGCTCGGCGGCCTCGCCAAAAGTGATCGCGGTGCCGCCGCCGCGCAGCTCGGTCTCGCGCTTGGCCGCCCACCGCTCCGCCTCCCGGCGAACCGCGATTCGCGCTTGCCGTCCACGTAGAGGTGGGCGCGCCACCCCTCGCCGTAGTGCGTAATGGATGCCATTGCCGTGCGTAGCCCGTGCGTACTTTTTGGCCCGGAGAGGCATTTTGCACGGACAGAGCGGGACACGCAACCGCTCAAGCCTTTGATTTGTCGGGGTCTGTCAGCCGCGTGTGACAACGGCGGACAGAATTGGCGGAGAGGGTGGGATTCGAACCCACGTGCCGGTTTTACCCGACCATCCGATTTCGAGTCGGCGCCGTTATGACCGCTTCGGTACCTCTCCGTCCCCGCCCAAAATCCCTCATCAAGGCCGCATTATGGTCAATAGGCGCTACTGGAGCGCCATGCGGCGGGACCCGGGAGCCGAGGGCTGGTATTCTAGCCCAAGCGTTTGAGGCCAGTGGGGATTTGCATTGACGGTGAAGGATGTTCATCGATATCTCCGGCCCGTCAGAACGAGGGCCGTGGCCGTCATGGCCGCCGCCCTGCTCGCGAGCTGCGGGGCACAGCCCCCCTCCGCCCTGCAGCAGATCCGCGCCCGCGGGGAGCTGCGGGTCGTGACTTTGAACCTCCCGACCTGCTACTACCTCGGCGCCCAGGGCCCCGAGGGGCTGGAGTACGACCTGGCCAGCCGGTTCGCCGCCGAGCTCGGCGTGCGCCTCAAGATCTTTGCCGCGCCGAGCGATGCCGCCATTCGGGAGGACCTCGCGAAGGGCCGTGCCGATATTGCGGCGGCGCAGATCACCAGCACGCGGGCCTGGTCGCGGGTCGGGGAAGCGGCAGCCCCTTACGCCGAAATCCCCCAGCTCGTGGTCTACCGCCAGGGGCAGCCCGCCCCGCGCGACACCCTGCAGCTCGAGACGGCGACGCTCGCAGTCAGGGCCGATAGCCCGCAGGAACGGGTGCTCGCCAGACTGAAGGCGATGTTCGCCCCGCACCTCAAGTGGGTCGAGACGGCCCCCAGCACCGCGGATCCGCTCGAGGACGTCGATTCCGGGCAGGCGCGCTACGCGATCGTCGATGCCCGCACCTACTCCTACGCCCACCATCTTTATCCGGACATCAGAGTGGGCTTCACTCTGCCGAGGAAGCGCCCGGTCCAGTGGATCGTGCGCCGCGGCGGAACCGGGCTCGTCCGGGCCGTCAACCGCTTCTTCCACGAGATGACGGTCTCCGGCCAGCTCGCTCGTCTCATGCGGAAGAACTCGGGCACGGCCACCTCGCTGCACTATCAGGCGCTGCGCCTGTTCCAGGTCTCCCTGACGCAGCGGCTGCCGCTCTACCGCACCTGGTTCCAGGAGGCTGCCGCCAAGTACGGGCTCGACTGGCGGCTGCTCGCCGCCATCGGTTTCCAGGAATCGCACTGGAATCCCACGGCGAGCTCGGCCAATGGCGCCGTGGGCGTCATGATGCTGACCGCCGATACCGCGCAGGCCATGGGCCTCAAGAACCGGGAGAATCCGAAGGAGAGCATCTTCGCGGGAGCCCGTTACCTCGCGCAAGTGCGCCGCATGGTTCCGAAGCACATCCCGGAGCCCGACCGCACCTGGTTCACCGTGGCTTCCTACAACGTGGGTTTCGGACACGTCGAGGACGCGCGCATCATCGCCCAGGAGCTCGGCAAGAACCCGGACTCCTGGGCTGCCGTGAGCCAGGAGCTGCCCAAGCTGGCCGAGCCTCGCTGGTTCGTGCGCGCCAAATGCGGCTACGCCCAGGGATGGCAGCCGGTCGAGTACGTCGAGCGGGTACGCCAGTTCATGCAGCTTCTGGAGTGGCAGCCTGACGAAGGCCTGCCGAACGTGACCATCGCCGACGCGGAGCCGTCCTGGAGCGCCACGGCCAACGGCGGCTGACGCTCAGCCGCGGCGCTCGGCGAAGAACTCCCGGAGGAGGCTCCCGCACTCCTCCATCAACACGCCGCCAAACACGTCGACTCGGTGGTTGAGGCCCGGCAGGGCGAATATGTCGGTGACACTGCCCGCCGCTCCTGCGCGCGGGTCCCAGGCGCCGAAAACCAGCCTGCGCACGCGCGCATGGACGACGGCCATCGCGCACATGGGACACGGCTCGAGCGTGACGTACAACGTGGTATCGGTCAGCCTGTAGCTGCCAAGCGCCACACCGCCCGAGCGCAGAGCCTCGATCTCCGCATGCGCGGTGGGATCGTTGGACGCGATCGGACGGTTCGCGCCGCCCGCGATCACGCGATCGCCGCCGACCAACACGGCACCCACCGGGACCTCGCCCGCCGAGCGCGCTCGATGGGCCTGCTCCAGCGCGAGCCGCATGAAGTCGATGTCCCCTGGCACGGAGCGCACGCCGTCAGGAATCGCGTGAGCCCGTCACCCGGGCCCGCAGGCGGCCGCTGGCGAGGCGCGCCTCGATCTCCACGCCGGCAGGTACGGAACGGGCATCGGTCACCAGGGCGCCGTCCTCCCGGGTCACGATCGCGAAGCCGCGCGCCAGCGTCGCAAGCGGGCTCGCGGCCTTGAGCGTCCTGTCCGCCAGATCGACCCGGTGACCGAGGCGCGACACATACTCCTTCATGACACGGTCGAGCCGCGAATCCAGTCCCTCGTAGCGGCGGCGGTATTCCCGGGCGAGATGCTCGGGCGAATGCTGAATGAGGCTCGTATAGGCATCGTTCAGGCGATGCCGCCGCGTATGCAGAACCGCGTGCGCCGCGCTCGTCAGGCGCTGCTCGAGGTCATCCAGGCGCTGCGCCTGGTGGGCGAGACGCATTCCCGGATGCGCCTGCTTGAGGCGCATGCCGACGCTCGCAAACTGAGTTGATACGACACGCAGCTCGCGTTTCATGCACGCGCTGATCCGCGCCTCCATCCGCGACAAAGCCTCCAGGCATGAGACCCGATCGGGGGCGACGAGCTCCGCCGCTCCGGAAGGCGTCGGGGCACGCGCATCGGCCGCGAAGTCGGCGATGGTGAAATCGATCTCGTGGCCGATCCCGGTGACCACCGGAATGGCGCATGCCCGCACCGCGCGCGCGACCCGCTCGTCATTGAAGGCCCACAGGTCCTCCAGCGAGCCTCCGCCCCGTGCCAGAATCAGCACGTCGCAATCGGCACGCGCGGAGGCCAGTTGCAATGCCTGCACGATGGCCGGCACCGCCGCAGCACCCTGCACGGCCGTTGGATAGACCAGCACCGCGGCGGGCGGAAACCGGCGCGCCAGGATGTTGAGGACGTCCCGGACGGCCGCTCCGGTCGGCGAGGTGACCACCGCGATTCGCCGCGGAAAGCGAGGCAGGCTGCGCTTGCGCTCGCTGGCAAACAGGCCTTCGGCGGCAAGCTTCGCCTTCAGCCGCTCGAACTCCCGCTGCAGGGCGCCGACGCCGGCCTCCTCCATGTGGTCGACGATCAGCTGGTAATCGCCGCGAGGCTCATAAAGACTCACCCGTCCGCGGGCAACGACGTGCTGGCCGGCCTTGGGCGTGAACCCCAGCGCGGCGTTCTTCAGCCTGAACATCGCGCACCGCACCTGCGCGTCGCGGTCCTTCAGTGAGAAATACCAGTGTCCGGAGGACGGCTGGGAGAAGTTCGAGAGCTCCCCTTCCACCCAGACGACCCCCAGGCCTCGCTCGAGCAGCGTCCGCACCTCCTTATTGAGACGCGAAACCGTGTAGACGCTGCGGCCGGGCGCGGCGTCGGGCTCGGTACCAGAAGTGGGGCTGGCGGGCATGGTCGTTCACCTTAGCACGAGGTTTACCGCGGCGACCCGCGCGCGTAGAATTAGCTATGCGAATTCTCGAAGAAGCCCTCACCTTCGACGACGTCCTCCTCGTCCCGGCGTACTCGGAAATCCTGCCCCGGGAAGTGGACCTCGGGACGCGCGTCACCCGCCGCATCCGGCTCAATCTGCCCCTGCTGTCGGCCGCCATGGACACGGTCACGGAGGCGCGGCTCGCGATCACCATCGCCCAGGAAGGCGGCATCGGCATTGTTCACAAGAGCATGACCATCGATGCGCAGGCGCGCGAGGTCGGCCGCGTGAAGAAATTCGAGAGCGGCATCATCAAAGACCCGATCACCGTCTCTCCCAACACTACCATCCGCGAGGTGCTCGCCCTCACACGCTCGCGCGGCATCTCCGGCGTCCCGGTGGTCGTCGGCCGTAAGGCCGTGGGCATCGTGACGCACCGCGACCTGCGTTTCGAGGAGAAGCTCGATGCCCCTGTCTCCTCGGTGATGACGCCGCAGGACCGGCTGATCACCGTGCGCGAGACCGCGCCGAAGGAAGAGGTGCTGGCGCTCCTGCACAAACACCGGATCGAGAAGGTGCTGGTCGTCAACGGCGATCACGAGCTCACCGGCATGATCACGGCGAAGGACTTCCAGAAGGCGACGGAATTCCCGCGCGCCTGCAAGGATGAGCGGGGGAGGCTCCGCGTAGGCGCGGCCGTCGGCACTACTCCCGACACCATGGACCGGGTAGCGGCGCTGCGCGAGGCGGGCGTCGACCTGGTGGTGGTGGACACAGCGCACGGACATTCGCGCGGTGTCATCGCCATGATCGAGCGCATCAAGTCTGAGTGGACCGACAGCCAGGTCATCGCGGGCAACATCGCCACCGGCGAAGCCGCCCTCGCCCTCGTCGCCGCCGGCGCCGACGGCGTGAAAGTCGGCATAGGCCCCGGCTCCATTTGCACGACGCGCATCGTGGCCGGCGTCGGCGTGCCGCAGATATCCGCCGTGGCCAACGTGGCGGAAGCGCTGAAGGACACCGATGTACCGGTCATATCCGACGGCGGCATCCGCTTCTCCGGCGACATTGCCAAGGCACTCGTCGCTGGCGCTCACGCCGTCATGATCGGCAGCCTCTTCGCCGGCACCGAGGAGTCCCCCGGAGAGGTGGAGCTCTATCAGGGCGCCTCCTACAAGTCCTATCGCGGCATGGGCTCCCTCGGCGCCATGGCGGAGCGCCATGGCTCAGCCGACCGTTACTTCCAGGACGCCTCGACGGAGCTCGAGAAGCTCGTCCCCGAGGGTGTCGAGGGCCGCGTGCCCTACAAGGGCAGCGTCGTCGCCATCCTGCAGCAGCTCGCCGGCGGCCTGCGAGCCGCGATGGGCTACACGGGAAGCCGCGATATCGCGGATATGCGCACGCGTCCGACATTCGTGCGTATCACCAACGCCGGCGTTCGCGAGAGCCACGTACACGACGTGGCGATCACCAAAGAGGCGCCCAATTACCGGGGGTCCTAGGAGCTCATGGCCAGCGTCGCCGGGTCCGCCGCCCCCTGCGCGGCAACACACGCGGACATTCATGCCCACCGCGTCCTGATCCTCGATTTCGGAGCGCAATACACCCAGCTCATCGCCCGCCGGGTACGCGAGCTCGGGGTCTACTGCGAGATCCATCCCTGGGACATCACGGACGCGGAAGTCCGTGCGTTCCAACCGCGCGGTGTGATCCTCTCGGGCGGCCCGGAATCGGTCACGGGCGCCAATCCGCCGCAAGCGCCCGAGGCGGTATTCACCCTTGGGATTCCCGTGCTGGGCATTTGCTACGGCATGCAGACCATGGCGCAGCAGCTCGGCGGCCGCGTGGTCGCTTCGACGGAGCGGGAGTTCGGCTACGCCGAAGTGACCGTGACCGGCGCCAATCGGCTGCTCGATCACCTGGAGGACCGGCGCGACACCGAAGGCCGCGCAGTTCTCGATGTCTGGATGAGCCACGGTGATCGGGTCGGCGGGCTGCCTGAGGGCTTCACGGTCACCGCCTCCACCGCCTCCATTCCGTTCGCCGCGATGGCCGACGAACAGCGGCGGTTCTACGGCGTGCAGTTCCACCCCGAGGTCACCCACACCACCCAGGGCGCTCGCCTCCTCGAGCGCTTCGTGCGCGAGATCTGCGGCTGTGATGCGCTCTGGAGCACGGGCAACATCATCGAGGACGCGATCGAGCGGGTCCGCGCCCAGGTCGGCGACGGCAAGGTTCTGCTCGGCCTCTCGGGCGGAGTCGATTCCTCCGTCGTCGCCGCGCTGCTGCACCGCGCGATCGGCGATCAGCTCGTCTGTGTGTTCGTCGACCACGGACTCCTGCGCCTCGGCGAGGGCGACCAGGTCATGGCCACTTTCGCCGAGCATCTCGGCGTGCGCGTCATCCGTGTCGATGCGCAGGAGCGCTTCCTCTCGGGGCTCGCCGGCGTCACGGACCCGGAAGCCAAGCGCAAGATCATCGGGCGCATCTTCGTCGAAGTGTTCGACGAGGAGTCTCGCAAGCTCTCGGGAGTCGGCTTCCTCGCCCAGGGCACGATCTACCCCGATGTGATCGAATCGGCGGGCGCGCGCACCGGCAAGGCGCACGTCATCAAGTCCCATCACAACGTCGGCGGTCTGCCCGAGAAGATGCACCTGAAGCTGGTCGAGCCGCTGCGCGAGCTCTTCAAGGACGAGGTGCGCCGGCTGGGTGTCGAGCTGGGGCTGCCGCGGGAGATGGTCTATCGCCACCCCTTCCCGGGTCCGGGTCTCGGCGTACGGATCCTCGGCGAGGTCCGCAAGGACTACGCCGATCTCTTGCGCCGCGCCGACGCCATCTTCATCGACGAGCTGCGCAGGCACGATCTCTACGACCGCACCAGCCAGGCGTTCGCGGTCTTCCTGCCGGTCCGCTCCGTCGGCGTGATGGGCGACGGCCGCCGCTACGATTACGTCATCGCCTTGCGCGCGGTCGAGACAGTGGACTTCATGACCGCGCACTGGGCGCGGCTGCCTTACGAGTTCCTGGATCACGTCTCCCGCCGCATCGTCAACGAGGTGGCCGGCATTTCCCGGGTCGTCTACGACATCTCCGGCAAGCCGCCCGCGACGATTGAGTGGGAGTGAGGGGCACTCCAAATCTGCATAACCGTTGTCCTCATTCAACGCCGGACAAGCTGGCTACTTGATCATCGCGGATACGCGGTTTCGTTTCATGCCCAGCCACCTGCGGCCAAGGATCCCGGCGGCCACCCCGAACCCCTCCACCCGTGGCCAGGTCAAAATCCCCCACTTGACAGCGGCGGGGCGCCGACAACGACGTTGCCGAGCAGCCGGTCAATCGGCCGAAGTCGTTGCGGGCGAGTCTTCAGTCGCCGCGTCGCCAAGCCATTTCAAAAGCGCGTCCTTCGGCATGGGTCTGCCGAGAAAGTATCCCTGGCATTGGTCGCAGGCCACGCCCTTCAGGAACTGCAGTTGATCCGCGCTTTCAACGCCCTCGGCGACGATGGTGAGCGCGAGGCTGTGACCCAAGGCGATGATCGCCTTGACCAGGGCGGCATCGGCGCTGTCGCGCATGACGTCGTGAATGAACGACCGGTCGATCTTGAGCGTGCGCACTGGAAAGCGCTTCAGGTAACTCAACGCCGAATACCCGGTACCGAAATCGTCGATCGCGAACGCCAGCCCCAGTGCATCCATCTCGAAGAGCGCGTTTGCGACGGCCGGACGCTCGTCCATCAGCACGCTCTCGGTGATTTCGAGCTCCAGCCGTGATGGAGGTAATCCGCTTGCCTCCAGGATCCTGCGCATGTCGCCAATGAACTCGGGGTCCAGGAACTGCCGCGGCGAAACGTTCACGGCCATCGAGAAACCGCGGCCCATCGCCGCTTCGAATTCGCGCGCATCCCGACAGGCCGTCTCCAGCACCCACCTCCCGATCGGAACGATCAGATCCACTTCTTCCGCGAGCGGTATGAATTCCGCGGGTGACGCCCAACCCCCGTTCCGCTCGCGCATGCGCAAGAGCGCCTCGGCACCGACCACCGTACCGGACGCCAGATCGAACTTCGGCTGGTAGAAGACCTCGAAGCTTCCGTGTTCCAGCGCGAGGTGCAGGTCCCGTTCCAACCGCAACTTTTCGGTCCCGCTGGTATCGATCTCCTCGGCATAGACCTTGCAGGCGTGACGGCCGTGTTCCTTGACCCAATAGAGCGCTGTGTCCGCGCGTCGCAGGATTTCGTGTGCCTCGCCCCCATGGCGCGGATAGATGGCGATGCCGGCGCTCACGCTGATGTGCAACTCGTGATCATCCACGCGCATCGGAGGAGCGAGCGAATCGAAGATCCGGCCCAAGATCGAGACCGCAAACGCCTCGTCGCATTCAGGCAGCAGAAGCACGAATTCGTCGCCGCCCATGCGGGCCAGGGTATCGCTCGGGCGCAAGCAGGACTTGACGCGCGCGACGAACTCCTTGAGCAGACGGTCGCCGATATGGTGGCCCATCGAGTCGTTGACGAGCTTGAAGCGGTCGATATCCAGCATCGCCAGTGCAAACGTGCCGCCCTTGCGCGCGTGCGCGGCGATGGCGACGGCGACCCGGTCGTCCAGCAGCAGCCGGTTGGGAAGGCCGGTGAGCGCGTCGTGGAGGGCAATGTGCTTGATGTACTCCTCGGCACGCTTCTGTTCCGATATGTCGTGTGCGATGCCCAGGAAGCCCAGCAGACGCCCGTCGCGGTCGCGCAGCGACGATACCGACAGACGCGCCGGAAACCGGGTGCCATCGCGCCGCACGTAAGTCCATTCCCGCTCCTCCTGCATCTGGTTGCGCGCCTTGGCGACGAAGACCTCGAAACCGGGCGCAACGGGGTGCCCGAGCTCGCCGCTCAGCGTCTCCGCGCGGCTGGCGATTTCCTCCCGCACGTGAAAGACCTCGAGCGTGGATTTGCCCACCAGATCCTGCGCCCGGTACCAGAGCATGCGCTCTGCCGCCTTGTTGAAAGAGAGGATCGTTCCCTGCGTGTCGGTCGCGATCACCGCGTACCCCGCGCTCTCGACGATCGCCTGGCGGAGGCGGTGAGCGATCTCCAGGTCGATCATCAGCGACTTGGACTGCGTGATGTCGCGCTCTGTGACCGCCACCCCCCCGGGCATGGCGACGATCTGGCGCTGGATCCAGCGAGCCTGCCCGCCGCGGTCATCCTGGAACTCTTCGGTAGTCACTTGACCGGAGAGGATCGCCCGCTGAAACTTCAGGAAAAGATCCCGATTGCCGCCTTCGGATTCGCCGGCCGCGTCGCCGAGCAGGGTCCGCCCGAGAATCGCCCGAGGATGCGCGACCGCATTGGCGTAGGTGCAGCGGAAGTCGACGTCCTCGCCCCTCGCACCCTTGACGGACTCGTAGATGGAGAAGGCGTCCGGAATGCTTCGCATGGCGGCATCGAAGCGATTGGTCGCCGCGCGCTCGGACGCCAGGGCGCTCGTGATGCGCTCGATCAGGGGCCGCACGCGCCGCCGCGACAAGGCGACCCCGAGCAAGGTCAGTATCGCCAGCAGCGGAATCGCCGCAAGAAGGTCGCGCAGGAGCGGCGCATAGATTTCCGCCGCATCCATGCGCAATACCAGACCCAAGCCGGTATCTGCAATGGGTCGATACGATGCCATCACGAGGTGTCCGCGGTAATCGGTGCTGCTGACAGTATTCGATCTTCCGGCCAGGGCCAGGGTCGCCGGCAAGGGCCGTCCCGCGTACGTATCGGAGACGACGAACGACCTGGCGCTTTCGCGCTCGGGAAAGCAAAACAGCAATCGCGGGTCCTGTCGCGAGCAGATGATCAGAGCGCCCGTCGCCCCCCAACGGTTGGACCGGGCGAGGATCTCGTCCACGAGCGGCAGCTTCTGATCGATCACCAACCAATCCCGGCTCGCGCCCCGTTCGGTCCCGAGCGGCACGCGAACCCGGAATACGAAGCCTCCCTGCCAACCGAGCTGGCTGCCCGCGTGGCCGCGGAGTGTCACGAAGTGCGCATCTCCCCCCAGAATCCGGCCGGCGAGTACGTGGATCCCGCCGCCCGATTCGATCGCGATTCCCTCGATGCCGCCGGCCAGTAACGGATCGACCATCTCGGGCGGCGCCGGCTCGGTGCCAGGATGATCCCTTGATGCTTCGCGACGCCAGAATCGCAGGAGCTCCGGGTCGGTCGCGACGAGCTTCGCCCTCGCCCAATGGTCCGTCAGGTTGGCATTGATGGAAGTCGCGTCGGACTCGCTCAACAGGCTTAAGGATTCGCGCGCCAGGTTCGCAAGGCTGCGATTGAGGAACTGCAATATGATGACCGCGGTCAGCGCCGCGGCAATGGCAACGCCCGCGCCTGTAATGGCGACGATGGCCTCCCCGGTCCCGCGCATGCGCGAGTCCGTATCCCGTGCGGGGTGTTCGGCTAGCGACCACAATCCCGCGCCGAAAAGGCACACGCCGATGGCGGTCGACTGCGTTATCCAGCGCAGATCGCGGAGCGCGAGCATGGCGCCGCTGATGTCGCCGGGAACGGTCACGTACGCCACCAACACGTCCAAGCCAAACACGAAGAGGACGAAGCCGAGGCCGCGCGCCACGTAATCCTTCCCGGGCGAGGCCATCACCGAGTGCAGGAGCATTCCGATCGAGTAGAGGGCGACCGCCGCCACCGTCATCGGCGCCATCTGCGAGACGCCAACCGGACCGAACAGGCGAGGCAGTCCCAGGACGGCGACGCCGGCGTCGAGACCCGTGAAGATTTCAATTGTTCTCGCGGCGCAGATCGCAAGTGCGATCGCAACCGACCAGCGCGTTGCAAATGATCGACGCCACGGCGAGCCGTCGCGGGTCGACGCCGCCAGGAGCGCAACACCCCCCAGCACGAACGTGAATGCGGTCGCTGGAACCATCAACGGCATGCTGGGGCCCGGAATCGCACTTCCCGGTCGCTGCCAGATCCACCGCCCCAGCTCGAACAATCCGAGAACCGCGCACACCAACCCTGAAACGGGCGCGCTGATCGCGACGATTCCGCCCAGGTTGCCAGGGTCGAACGCGGGCCATGCCAGCCTGAGCTTCATGGCAGCGGTTGCACCGTATCGCCGGCGGTTCCTGCAGTCGGGCTCATGTCATCCCAAGGATGTCTCTGGCGAGTCGGCATGCGCGGCTCCGCCACCATCTTAAGGTGCGAAATCCCGTAGTACCAATGTCCTTCGCAGCGCGGGCGATCCGATGGAAGATCGGTTCCGAAATGCCAAGATGTCAGCCGCGCGCGGGTGGCGAAACTCGTGGACTCATGCGGGCGATCCGGGCCGCTCGGCGTGGCCCAAAGCACAGCATCCGATTGATGGCGTTGCGGTCGAACCCTTCGGGATCGAAGGCCCCGCCGATCCCGATGAGCATATTCCGTTGCTCCATGCCCTGCTCGCGGACGTCAATATCGACCCCATGCTCGTGCAGCGCATTCGCCACATCGATTCAGGCTCGCCATGATTCAGCCAAGTACTCTTCCCCCTCCTCAGGGCAGGATTCCCGTGGGATTCCCGCCGCGTGTAAGCTATTGGTTTCTAAGTACGCTCCATAATCACAAGGACAACACGGTCGACGATGCCGGATTCTCGACGGAAGCGGGCTGAAAGAGCCACCGGCGCAGCACGATGGCGAGCAGGATGCAGGCGCAACTGCCGGCGATAGCGTCCGCCAGGAAGGCGCCGGTGATTCCGCGCAGGTCGTAGCCGTGACCGTCCACGATTCCCATGTAGACGATCGGTAGATTCCCCGCGGCGAGCTCTCCGGGATCAACTGCCCGCGACCGTCTCTATCGCTATCCCAGCGCCAATCGGTCCCACGGTCCCGACCATTCGCAGGGTCGGCCCTTGGTGCGAAAGGAGGTCAGGTCCTGGGCCACCGAGAGACTCACGTAGGTGTCGACCCCCTCGAACGTGTCGACTCCCGCTGGGCCCGAGCTGTGCCAGCACAACGTGGCGGCGTGTGGCAGCAGATGCACGGGAACCTTCTTCCCTGCCACAGTCGCGTGGTCATGCCACACCCCATTTCGGTCATAGATGAAGTGCGAACGGCGCCACGCCTGAACCATGTCCACGTCGATCCGTCCGTAAGCATTCCGTATCAGCCACATGAAAGTCCAGAAGCGCATCCCCATCAGATTCAGGCCGAAATAGGTGGGATTCTGCTCGGCATTGCCGTGCTGCCGCATCGGGTGGCCGGGGTCATGGACGTTGTCCTCGTTGTAGCTGTCCGGGGCCTCGACATTGTTGGTGGAGGCGATGTAGTGGCCTCCTTTCTCGCCCATCTGCCCCGGAACGCGTATGGCGTAGCGCGCGATGCCCCGCTGATCCGCCGGAATGCTCTCGACCACAAACGCCTCATCGCGGTCGGATACCACCCAGTTGACACCGCGCGTGCACTTGCCGATGACGATCCTGAGACCGGACCTGGCGCGATACTCGGGTCGCCCGATGGTGAGCAGCTCGACGGCATGACGGGCGCTGTCGGCGAACGCCGCGCCGTAGAAGTTGCCGACCTGCCAGTCCAGACCCGGTCTGCGATAGCCGGAGAAGGGATGAGCCAGGGTCGGTCCGAGGATACCGATTCCACCGCCCGCATAGCCGCTGACGGTCACGCCGCGATCGTTTTGCGCGTGCTCGCTGCCGATCTCTCCGGCGGAGTCCGTGACCGTGTAGCGGTGGGCTCGCGGGTCGCTCGGTCGGGCGATGAATGAGACGAGATACTCCTGCGGGAAGAAATGCTGGTCCTCGGAGCTGACGTGGATGCTCTTTCCGTCCCGCGTGGCCGGCCCCAGAATCACCGCGCCGCTGCAGCAATGGACGCCGCAATCCGCCGTCACCTGGGCGAGCGTCGTGGCGGGCGGTCTGCCCTTGAGACCGAAATAGCTGTTGATCATCATGATCTTGTCGAAATGGCCGAGCTCGCGGGCAAACACGGAGCGCGCCAGCTCCGCCGCGGCGCCATCGGCGATGCCATGCATCAGCTCCAGAGCTTCCGGCACGAGGAGGTCGTAGTAAGCCTCCTGCTGCCGGAGGTAGGCGGTCATGATTTCCGGGCTGCCCTGCACGGGCAGCAGCTCGCGATACCATCCCTCGTACACCCAACGGATGAGGTCCGCGGCCCGCTCCCCGTATTGCCTCCCGATCTGGTGCCAGGAGCCGGTCAGTTCGCCCAGGTAGCGCGGATGCGGCTCATAAGGCGGGTAGCCCGCGGCAATCCGGTATTTTCCGAGATTGACGTTCCGGCCGGTCCACTCCGGTGGATAGCTCCGGGTCGGCGCGGCTGCAACGGGCAACTCCCGCGCGGGCGCGCTCGGAGAGCCGCTCCAGGCCGGAGACGGACGGGCACCCAGGGCCGCCGCGGCGCTTGCCGATGCCGCGGCCCGGATCAGTTCCCGCCGACTGAGCGTGTTGGGAAATCGTGGATCATCCGCCATCGGGTCCCCCTGGGTTCGGCACTTGTCCGATTGGACGCATCGTTTTCGTAACCGGCCGCCAGTGGGACGGCGGCCTTTATCGGTATCTTAACGCGGGGGCGGGACCCGAAGCCATCGCGTGCAGGCCGGCACGGGGGGTGCCCCTATGTTCCTGTCAAGCAGCCTTGGGGGTGACCGGGTGGCAGCAGGTCTTATCAGGCAGCATGGCGCACCATACGTCGCAGCGGCGCCGAGCGAGAGCGATCAGGGCCTGGTTGTGACGCTTACCCTGGCTAACCTTGCGCTCGTAATGGGCGCGGGAGACCGGGTCACGCAGCGCAGCGAAGGCCGAGAGGAACAGCGCGCGCTTGAGCACCTTGTTGCCCCGCCGGGACACGACCTCGAACTCGTGACGGGCGGCAGCCTGAAGCAGCGATTGCAGTGCTGATTGAGGTGAGGGTCCCTAAGTACTTCGTTAATTTCATATCATGAAAACTCGGTCTTAGACACCGGGATTTCATGATAGACTGGTGCTCATGATAGATCGTGAGCTGCATGCGCGGCAGATCACCGGCCTCTTGAAGCGATTTCCCGTGGTTGCGATTCTTGGGGCGCGACAGGTCGGGAAGACGACTCTGGCAGCTTCAATAGCGCCCACCCTGAGCAATCGCATCAGCCGCTTCGATCTGGAGAATCCTTCCGATCTCGCCAGGCTGGCGGATCCAATGCTTGCGCTTCAGGAACCCAAGGGCCTGGTCGTGTTGGATGAGGTGCAGCGCCGCCCGGAGCTGTTTCCGGTATTGCGCGTATTGGCGGATCGCAAACCGGTCCGTACAAGGTTCCTTGTTTTGGGGAGCGCAGCTCCTGACTTGCTCAGGCAGAGTTCCGAATCTCTAGCAGGGCGAATTGCTTACTACGAGCTGCCGGGTTTGGCGGTTGGGGAAGTGGGTCTCGAGCGAGCAGATCGCCTGTGGGTGCGCGGCGGATTTCCCAAGGCTTTCCTCGCGCGCTCGGACCGCGAAAGCATGGAATGGCGGCAATCCTTCATCCGGACTTTTCTCGAGCGTGATTTGCCAGCGCTCGGCGTAAATATCGCCGCAGACACCATGCGTCGCTTCTGGTCGATGCTTGCGCATCATCACGCCCAACTATGGAACGCATCCGAGATCGGCCGTTCCTTCGGCGTGGCGGATACCACCGTGCGCAACTATCTCGACAAACTGACCGATGCGTTGGTCGTGAGGCAACTGAAGCCCTGGCACGAGAACCTTGGCAAGCGTCAGGTAAAGTCGCCCAAGATCTTTATTCGCGATTCCGGGTTACTGCACGCGCTGCTGGATCTTCCCACCAAGCGTGATATCGAGGGGCATCCCAAGCTCGGCGCATCCTGGGAGGGTTTCATCATCGATCAACTCGTACAACACTTGGGCGTGCATCCAGAGGAGACCTATCACTGGCGAACCCATCAGGGTGCCGAACTGGATCTACTCGTCGTGCGTGGAGGACTGAGACTTGGCTTCGAGGTCAAGCGTACGGTCGCTCCGACGCTGACACCATCGATGCGCTCGGCGATGCATGATCTGAAGCTCAAGTCGCTGACGGTCGTACATGCCGGCGACCAGACATTTCCTCTTTCCCAGCAGGTTCAGGCGGTTGCCTTTCGCGACGTATTGAATGCAGTCGTGCCGCTGCATTGACATTTCCTGTTTCGGCAGTGCCAAGATTCAGACGGCGACGAGACGGCCACCAACGGGATTCATCCGTGGTGCGAGCGGGAATCTCCACCAACCCGGCGTCGGCCCAAAGTCTCTCCTTGCGGCATCTATCGCCGTCTATCGCTCCCAAGCAAGATTTCCCGACGGGTTTTTTGGCGGTAAAGTGAATCAAGTCGACAAGAAATCTCTTTCAGCTACTTACAGGTGTCCGCGACGATTGAATGGGAATAGCGGAAATGTGCGCCAAGCGCCGATCGCCCGTGTGGCGCCCGGAGCCTGTCCGCTGTGCCGCGCGGCTTCGCCGCAGCCTCTGCTGTCGATCGACGGCCGCGACTACTGGCGATGCGTGAGCTGCGCGATCCGGTTTCTGGAGCCGGCCCAGCATCCGTCGCCCGAGGCGGAATTCGCCGACTACCTGCAGCACGAGAACGATCCGGACGACGCCCGCTATCGCCTTTTTCTCTCGAAGATCACAGCGCCGCTCCTCGCCAGACTGGCGCCCGCGTCTTGCGGGCTCGATTACGGCTGCGGTCCCGGTCCGGCATTGCCAGTCATGCTGCGCGACGCCGGCCACACAGTGGCGCTCTACGATCCTTTCTTTCATCCGGGCCGCGAGCCGCTGGCACGCACTTACGACTTCGTGACCTGCACCGAAGCGGCCGAGCACTTCCATCGGCCCGCGGAAGAATTCGACCGGCTCATGAGCCTGGTGCGGCCGGGCGGGTGGCTGGCGATCATGACCTGCTTCCAGACGGACGATGCCCTTTTCGCGGGCTGGCACTATCGCCGGGATCCCACTCATGTCGTCTTCTACCGCGAGGAGACGATGCGCAGTCTGGCGGCCGCTCACGGCTGGTCGTGCGAGATACCGGCGAAGGACGTGGCGCTGATGCGGCGCGGGCGGCACTGAGCGCCTACAGACACCGGAACGCCCCGCCGCGGCACGCCGCTTGCCGGATCGGGGTATCATTCCCGGATTGCGCAAACGGAGGGTCGCCCTTGAGCTCGGATCGCTACGACATCATCGTGATCGGCAGCGGGCCCGGAGGCGCATCCCTCGCCCACCGGTTGGCTCCCACCGGCAAGCGCATCCTCATCCTGGAGCGCGGCGATTATTTGCCGCGCAGCGAGAAGAACTGGAGCTCCCAAGCGGTCTTCGTCGAGGGCGCATACCAGACGCACGAGAGCTGGACCAATTCCGCGGGAGACACCTTCAGTCCGGCCCTTCATTACTACGTCGGCGGCAACTCCAAAGTGTACGGCGCCGCGCTCTTCAGGCTGCGCGAGCGCGACTTCGGCGAGGTGGTGCACGCGGGCGGCATTTCACCGGCGTGGCCGGTGGGCTACGAAGTCTTCGAGCCCTACTACACGCAAGCGGAACGGCTGTTTCACGTTCACGGCCAGCGGGGCGAGGATCCGCTGGAGCCGTGGACGAGCGCTCCCTATCCGCACCCCCCGGTAAGCCACGAGCCCAAGATCGCGCAGCTGGCGGAGCACCTGCGCGGCATCGGGCTGCACCCCTTCCATCTGCCACTCGGCATTCTGCTGGATGAGAAGGACGGCAAGCCGACGCCGACCAGCACCTGCATACGGTGCAGCTTCTTCGACGGCTTCCCCTGTCTGCTCAATGGCAAGGCTGACGCCCAGGTCATCTGTATCGATCCGATGGTCGCCCGGTATCCGAATGTCACGCTCCTGACCAATGCCTACGTATCCAAGCTGGGCACCGACGCGTCCGGCAAAACCGTCGATACCGTTCACGTCACACGTGAAGGCCGCGAAGAGCGCTACTGCGCGGATATCGTCGTGGTCGCCTGCGGCGCGCTGTCCTCCGCGCTGCTGCTTCTGCGCTCTGCCAATGATGCGCACCCCGAGGGGCTGGCCAACGGATCGGGGCAGCTCGGGCGCAACTACATGCGCCACAACATGAGCGTGCTGATGGCTGTGATGCGGGAGGTCAACGACACCGTATTTCAGAAGACACTGGCATTCAGCGACTACTACTTCGGTGCCGAGGACTGGGACCATCCGCTCGGGCTCATACAGATGTGCGCCAGCAGCCACGCCGACCAGATCCGCGGCGAGTCGCTGCCGCAGTGGCTCGAGTGGCTGCCGGACATGCCGTTCGAGGAGATGGCGCGCCATTCCATGGATTTCTGGCTGCAGGCGGAGGATCTGCCGCATCCGGAGAACCGGATCCACTACAGGGACGGCAAGGTGCATCTGGATCTGGTCCCCACCAATCCGGAGGCGCTGCCCCGCCTGGAGGGCAAGCTCAAGCAGGTCCTCAACCGCGCCGGCCACAACGCGATCCTGCTCCATCGGTCGCTGTATCTCGGCAAGAACATCCCGATCGGCGGCACGGCTCATCAGGCGGGCACGGCGCGCTTCGGCGTCGATCCGGCGACCTCCGTGCTCGATCTCGACTGCAAGGCGCATGAGCTCGACAATCTCTATGTTGCGGATGCGAGCTTCTTTCCCTCCATCGGCGCGGTCAACCCGACACTGACCATCATCGCCAATGCGCTCAGGGTCGCCGATCGGATCGCGGAGCGCTTGAAGTGAGCACGGCCGCGATCGTGGCGCTCGCCGTTCGCTGCGGGCTCGTGATCCTCTTCCTTCCGTTCAGCGCGCTCGACAAGATCGTCGGATTCCGAAGCGCCGTGAGCCAGGCGCAGGAGGTCTTCAAGCCGCGCCTGCTGGCCGCTGCCGTGCTCCTGTGCGGCCTCGGCATCGAGGTGATCATGTCCCTCGGCGTCGTGACGGGCGTCGCCGACCGCATGGCGGCACTGATATTGGCGGCTTACTGCGCTGCGACCGCCATTCTCTACAAGCGGTTCTGGCAGCCGGGGGATTTCTGGGCGGCCGGCGACAGCAAGGCACGCAACCTCTTCTGGGATTTCCTCAAGAACCTGTCGCTGGGCGCCGGCTTCCTCCTGATCGTGGTGGGCACCAACGGCGCGGGGCTGCGGCCGTTCCTCGCGCATCCCTTGGCCTCGAGTCATCCCTACGCTTCCCTGCGGGAGTCTCCATGAGCGACCCGGGGCCGAAGCCTTCCGTGCCCTACTGGCATCTTTGGACGGATGCCGATGGCGTGAGTCATCAGAAGCAGTGTCAGCTCACCCATTACGAGCTGAAGGGGGTCGGTCCCGCCGACCCCCAATGGAACGACAAACAGGGCACGCAGCCTTCCACGGTCGTCTTCACCGTCCAGCCGGTCGGCTGGGTCGGCGACTGGCACGAGAATCCGGCGCCGCAGTGGATCGTGGTGCTCTCCGGGCGCTGGTGGATCGAGAGCATGGACGGCACTCGCATCGAGCAGGGGCCGGGCGAATTCTCCTTCGGGGAGGATCAGGGCTGCCGGGAGCGCGGCGGCAAAAAGGGCCACCGCTCCGGGACGATAGGCGATCAGCCTGCGGTGCTCATGACGGTGCAACTGCACGTCGAGCCCCGCCGCGAGCCGTGTCACATCAAATAGACCGCCGTGCAGGACTTCGAGATACACGACGAACGCTTCCGCTCGATGGTGCTGATCAATGCACCGCTGGAAACCCTGGGTGAAGGTTACCGTTGGCTCGAAGGGCCGGTATGGTTCGCCGATCACGACTGTCTCTATGTCAGTGACATCCCGAACGATCGGATCCTGCGCTGGAGCGAATCCGGGGGCGTCACCGTGTTTCGACGCCCGTCGGGCTTCGCCAACGGTCATGCCCGCGACCGGCAGGGGCGCCTCCTCGGCTGCTCACACCATGACCGCTGCGTCACGCGTACCGAACTCGACGGCGGCGTGACGGTGCTGGCGGACCGGTATCGTGGCAAGCGCCTGAACTCACCCAACGACATCGTGTGCAGATCCGACGGGACGATCTGGTTCAGTGATCCATTCTACGGCATCAACACCGATTACGAAGGCGGCAAGCAGGCCTCGGAGCTGCCGCCGGCGCTGTATCGTCTGGACCCCGCCACGGGCGATCTCACCGTCGCCGCGGATGATTTCGAGGGCCCCAACGGGCTCGCATTCTCGCCCGATGAGCGCTTCCTGTATGTCGCCGAGAGCGGCGGCCAGTTCGACCGCGAGCCGCGCCAGTATATTCGCCGCTTCAGCGTCGAGGATAACGGGCGCCTCTGCGGCGGCGATTGCTTCCACAAGATCACGCCCGGCTTCGCCGATGGCATGCGCGTCGATGAGCAGGGGAACCTCTGGTCGAGCGCGGCCGACGGCGTGCACTGCATCAGCCCCGAAGGCGAATTGCTGGGGAAGATCCTGACGCCGAGCCTGGTGTCGAATCTCACGTTCGGCGGCCGCAATCGCTCGCGCCTCTTCATCTGCGCCTCTCACCGGCTGATGGCGATTTATACCAACGTGCGGGGGTGCGTGCGGCCATGACAATCCAGGTGTCGGCAATCACCGCCTTCCGGCTCACCACGGCGGATGCCAAGCGGCTGGCGCGGTTCTATGGGGAGCTCGGCTTCGCGGTGCAGGACAGTGAGCCCATCGGTGACGAGGAGATGGCGCTACTAGGCCTGGAAGGCGGCGGCGCCCGCGTGACGCTTCATCTTGGCGGTCAGCGGATCGATCTCGACAGCTTCGACGTACCGGGCCGGCCCTATCCCGCCGGCGCCACCGCTGCCGACCTCAGCTTCCAGCACTTCGCGATCGTGACCGACGACGCCGCAGTCGCCTGGAAGCGGGCCGAAGCGCTGGGCGCCGTGCTCATCTCCACCAGCGGGCCGGTGATGCTGCCGCCTTCGACCGGCGTCGCCGCGGCCATCAAATTCCGCGATCCGGAAGGGCACCCGCTCGAACTGCTGCAATTTCCGCCAGAGCAGGCGCGGCCCTGGAGCGGCACGCATCTGCTCGGCATCGACCATTCCGCGATTGGCGTTTCCGACATCGGCGCCAGCCGACGCTTCTATGAAGCGCTGGGCCTGTCAGTCAGCGATCCGACCCTGAATCAGGGTCCGACGCAAATGGTATTGGACGGTCTGCCGGAGGCCGAAGTCGATGTCGTGCCGATGCTGCCGCAACAGGATACGCCGCATCTCGAATTGCTCGGCTACCGCAGGCCCAAGCCGCTCGGCCGCCCCGCCGACGGTCTGCGGCCGAATGACGTGGCCGCGACCCGTATCGTCTGGGCCGCGGATCGGGACGAGCTGATCCGCGACCCCGACGGACACCTTCACCTGCTCAGGCGCCCGACACACCGATAGATCGCCGCTTGCGGCGCGCCTACGGACGGACAGCGGACCAGCCTTATGTGGCGCACCTGGAGCGCCACATAAGGCCGATGATGGGACGGTCGTTGCCGAGAGGCTCACGCCTCCGCTTCTGGCCGATCCCGCCGCAGAGCGCCGTCGATCAACCGTGCCGCAGGCGAGTAATTCGGCGAGAAAATCCGAGTCCCGCGAGTCCGATGCCCAGCAACGCCAGCGTAGCCGGCTCGGGCACGGTACCACCCCCGCCAACTGGGGCATACGGCAGGATGGTGACGACATCCGGACCGCCGCCTGGCGGAGTTGTAACATCAAGGCCGCCGCCCAAGCCGCCGCTGCCGCCCAGCTCACCAGAGCAAACGCCGGCGAGACTGTTTTGCTGCAATGTCACGGCACCGGTGCTCGCCAAGGCTCTACCGCAAAGATCTGTTGCGGTGGTGTTCATTGAGATGCTCGCGAGCGCGAGAATGTTTCCCATGAACGTCGTGTTGACATCGATGGTCGCGGAGCTGCCTACGTTCCAATACACACCGGCGCCAGAACCGGTATTGATCACGTTCACGACCGAGTTTGGAGAAGTGATCAGCGTGCTCGGCATTTGAAACACCCAGACGGCGTTGGCGTTGCCCCCGCCGTCGAGCGTAAGGGACCCCGACAAATTGGTCGTTCCCGCGGGGACCGTGTAGACCCCGGGAGCGAGCGTCCCCGCAAGAGTCAGATCCGAATTTATCAGAGTGGTGCCCGACCCCAGAGATGAAAGATTGTTTATCGCAGTCGTGAGTTCAGACTGTGCCGATTGCGGGAGCGCACCGCCGGCGTACACGCTTCCTCCCGTAACCTGCGGGTCCGAGACGCCAACGCCGGGTGAGGAATTAAAGCCAGTGATCGCATTCGCACCGCCGCTTGACCAAACACCGACGTTTCCGACGATGGTGCTCGGAGGGACATTGGTCACCGTCGAAGCGCCCAATACCGTAAAGCTTGCCAAATCCGAGCCCAGTAATGGCGAAGCCGAAGCCGGAGCGGCGCCGTAAATCGCTCCGATTGCCGCCACCGCCAACAGAGATTTGAGCAGGTTTCCATTGTTACTTGGACACTTGGACGCTTGGATGCGATTTGTCATTCTGATCTCCCAGTGGGTTCGAACAAACACCGATAAAACGTGAACGGCGTGAGAGGTGCATGTTTCATGCCAAGTGCGCATTCATGTGACTTATCAAGCAGCTGCGTTGGCCAGGATTTGGATATGGTTAAATGTGAAAGAATTCTCGACATAAGACTCCGGAAGTGATCGACGGTGCGAGGCGCGGCTGTCGGCGATTGCTGAGGTCAGGGTCAAGATCGCGGCGCGGGCCGCCGAAAGCTTGGCGCCGTTGATTGCGGTTGCGACCAGTGAGCAACAGCCGCCTCGAGCAGCCGATCGCCGCGGATCGAATACGGCACCTGCAGCAGGAGCGCCCGAAGCAGTCGCTCCGGCGCAATCGAGGGTCTGCCCGTCTGGGACCGGAGTTGCCCCAGCCTCTTGTCAACAGCCCTGTCGGATGACAGAGGTGGATCCGCATCTGGACTCCCCCCCTGCCCGCCCTGCTGCGCGACGCCCGCAATGCCTCCGGTTCCACCATGCGCAGCGCTCTGAAGGAGGCCGGCCGGCTATGACGGCATTCTGAAAAAGGCTCATCGGCGGCCTGCGGACACGTAATGCGCTCGCGGCACTCGGGGAGATGGCGGACTGGGGCGAGCCCGCCGGCGAGGCGTATGATAAGGGCGATATTGCGTCCCGACCCGATAGTGCCCACGTCCCCTTCGGACCGAGGTAATCATGGATCCGCGACTCCTCGCACCCTACCTGATCGCCGCCCTGATCGTGTGGAGCCTGTATCGCCGCATGCGGCGCTCGTTTGGACGGCAACGCGTCCGGGACGGGCTCATGTGGGGCAGGATCGGGATCTTCACGGTGGTTGCCGTCCTCATCGGCATTGAGGTCTCACGCGATCTTGACGTGCTGGGCGCCCTGCTGGCCGGCATCGCCTGCGGCACCGTGTTCGGTTACGTCGGACTCAAGTACACGAAATTCGAGGTGACGCCGGAGGGGCGCTTCTATACACCGCACGCCTATATCGGCGTCGCGGTGACCGCGCTCTTCGTCGGCCGGCTCTTGTACGATTATCTCGGCATGGCCAACGGGGTGATGCCAGATGGGGCCGCGGGTCAGGATCTTGGCTCTCTCTATCGGCACAACCCCCTTACGCTGGTGTTGCTTGGAACCCTCGTCGGTTACTACGTGCTCTACTACCTAGGCATCCTGCGGCGCACCCGGTCTCCAGCAGGCCGCGTCACGGCTTGAAAAGCTGCGCCGCCGCCCGCGGACTCGAAGGAAAATAGCCGTGGAAATAGGTCGCCAGCAACCGCTCGCGCCGGTATATCGCCTCCCCCGCGGCGTTGGATTGCGCTCGCTCCGTATGCATCGCGGGAATGAGTGGGGTCTCGACGGTGGAATGGTGAAATGCATGGCCGCGCAGCCGGCCGCCGGGTAACACCGCCGTGTGATAGCAGATACTCTGCAGCCGGGCGTGCATGACCGCATGGCCGCTCAGGACTCCGGCCATAGCCGCGCGCCGGCCCTGCGGGTCCGTCAACGACTCCATGAGGTAGAGCATGCCGCCGCACTCGGCGTAGGCGGGCTTGCCCGAATCCACATGCCGCTCGAGCGCGGCAGCCATCTGTCGGTTGGCGCTCAAGCGCTCGAGGTGCAGCTCGGGATAGCCGCCGGGCAGATAGACACTGTCGACGGGCGGCAGCTCCGTCGCCGCCAGCGGTGAGAAGAACACCAGCTCCGCGCCCATCGCCCGCAGCGCATCCAGATTCGCCGGATACAGAAACGAGAACGCCAGATCGCGCGCGACCCCGATGCGCACTCCCGCCAGCGGGCGCTCCAGCGGCTCGGCATCCGCATCCGCGGCGGAGAGCTCGATCTCGGGCGGCATGTCGATCACCTCCATGCCACCGAAGGCGCGCGCCAGTGCCGACAGGCGCCGATCGAGATCGGCGATTTCCTGCGCCTGGACCAGCCCGAGATGCCGGTCGGGCAGCTCGAGGGCGGCATCCCGGGCGATGCCGCCAAGAAACCGCATTCCCGGCGGTACGCCCTGCTTCGCGAGCTCGGAGTGCCCCGGCCCCGCCACGCGGTTCGCCAGCACTCCGTGGAAGGGCAACGCCGCGGCGTAGTGCGCAAGGCCGTAGGCGATCGCGCCGAAGGTCTGCGCCATCGCCCCGGCATCGATGACCGCGAGGACAGGCAGCCCGAAGAGCCGCGCCAGGTCGGCGCTGCTCGGGGTGCCGTCGTAAAGGCCCATCGCCCCTTCCACCAGGATGAGGTCGGCGGTGCCGGCCGCCTCATGGAGAAGCCTGCGGCAATGCGCTTCGCCGCCCATCCAGAGGTCGAGCTGATAGACGGGCCGCCCGCTCGCGCGCTCGAGAATCATGGGGTCGAGAAAGTCGGGACCCGTCTTGAGCACCTGGACCCGGCGCCCCTGCGCGGCGTGATGGCGCGCCAGTGCGGCGGTGACGGTCGTCTTGCCCTGGCCGGAGGCGGGCGCGCTGATGAGGAGAGCCGGGCAGCGCCGGTGAGGCAAGATCAACGCGCCCTGGGTCGCGGTCCGCGGCGCATCTTTCGGGTGCGGTCGTACGGGTTGCTGTCCGTTCGATACTCGATGACGACCGGCGTCGCGAAAAGGTCGAACGTTTTGCGAAAGACGTTCGCCAGGTATCGGGTATAAGCATCCGGAACGGACGCTGTCTGATTGCCGTGGATGACGACCCGCGGCGGATTCCGGCCGCCCTGGTGCGCATAACGCAGCTTGATCCGCCGTCCGTGCACCAGTGGAGGCTGGTGAACCGTCAGTGCGTGCTCCAGCGTCCGGGTCAGCTCCCTCGTGGGCATCTCCCGCATGGCGGCCTCATAAGCGCGCACGGCGGACTGCATGAGCTCGCCGACGCCCGTGCCATGGCGCGCGGAGATGAAGTGCAGCGGCGCAAACGGCACGAAGTCGAGCTTCAGCGCCAGCTGCCGGTGAATTTCTTCCCGCTGATCGGCCGGAATCCCATCCCACTTGTTGATGGCGAGGATGAGAGCGCGGCCGCGCTGCAGCGCGACGCCGAGTACGCTTGCGTCCTGCTCCGATACCGTGTCGTGTGCATCGACGACGAGGATCACCACATGCGCCTCATCGATCGCCTGCAGCGTCTTCGCGACGCTCGCACGTTCGATCACATCCTCCACCCTGGCGCGGCGGCGCATTCCCGCGGTGTCGATGAGCTGGAACTTGCGGTCATCGCGCTCGAACGGCACGAGAATGCTGTCACGGGTGGTGCCCGGCTGCTCGCTGGCGATGACCCGCTCCTCGCCGATCAGGCGATTGACGAGCGTCGACTTGCCGACATTGGGGCGGCCGATGATGGCAATGCGCACGCCTTCAGCGGCCGGGTCCGTGGCATCCGCCGTCGGCGGCTCCAGCCCGGCGAGCGCCTGCGCCATCAGCTCCTCGCACCCCTGTCCATGACTCGCCGCGATGCCGAGCGGCTCGCCGATGCCGAGCGCATGGAAGTCCGCCGTCACCAGATCGAGGTCCAGCCCTTCGGACTTGTTGACGGCGAGCGTCGTCGGCTTGCCTGACTTGCGCAGCTCCCGGGCGACGAATGCATCCTGGGGCGTGAGGCCCGCGCGCCCGTCGACCAGCAGAATGAGCCGATCGGCCTCGGCCACGGCGCGCTCGGTCTGCGCGCGCATCTGGGCCTCGATGCCCTTGGGGTTCTCGATCAGACCGCCCGTATCGATGACCACGAAAGGCATCGGCCCCACGCGCCCGAAGCCGTATTGCCGGTCACGGGTGAGTCCCGGCACGTCCGCGACAATGGCATCGCGCGTGCCGGTGAGCACGTTGAAGAGGGTCGATTTGCCGACGTTGGGCCGGCCTACGAGAGCGATGATGGGCAGCATGGGGCTGCTGCTTTGCCATCAAGCAGCGCTGGATCCGGGCTCCTGCCCGGCCCAGCGCTGCTTTTGGCGAAAAGCGTGGTTCAGGCGGGACGTCGTGCTCAAAGCGCGCTCGGCGCAGCGTCGGCCCCGGGTCCCACCGGGCGAGCCCAGGGTGTCCTTCCAGGGACACCCGCTCGGCGCAGCGAAGCGATGCTTCGCGGGAAGGCCCCGCCCCGCCCTGGTGCCTGGGGTGCGCGCTCGTGCCGCTTCATGACTCGGGGTCGACATGAGTCGATGCGAAACTACTTACGGGGCGAGATCCGGTACGCGCTGATGCGGCCATCGTCGTTGATGACGACCACCTCATTGCCCCGGACGATGGGCGGGTTGCTGATGCGCGCCCCACCGGCCCGCACGCGGGCGATGAAGGCGCCGGTGCGCTTGTCGAGGAAGTGCACATACCCCTGGAAGTCGGCAGTGATCACCGCATCGGGACTCACGGCCACGGCCGTGAGGCTGCGATAGCGCAGCGCCGGCTGGCGCCAGATCACGGCACCGTTGGCACGGTTGAGCGCAACGACCTGCCCGTCAGCCGTCGACATGTAGACCGCATCCTTGCCCAGCGCCAATCCGCGGAAGCTCGAGGCCTTGTGAGCCCACCAGGTCTGGCCATTCTTGAGCGCCAGCATGCTCACCTTACCGTGATACCCCACCGCGTAGACATCTTCACCGGCGATGCTCACCGGTCCATCGACGTCCGCCAGCCTCTCGATCTCCGTGCGGCCGTGCGGCGAGGAGACGGTCGCCTGCCAGGCCTGGGAGCCATCGGCCGCGTTGACGGCGAGAACCTTGCCGTTGTCGAATCCGCAGATGATGAGATTGCCGGCGATCACCGGCGCCGAGGTGCCGCGAAGCGAGAGCGACGGCACGTCCTGGCCCGCCTCCCAGAGCTCGTGACCGTTGGTCGGTGAGAGGCCGCGCAGCTTCCCGTCGACGGACCGCACCGCCACCACGTTGTCGGCGATGGCTGGGGACGAGATCACCGATCCGTCGAGCAGTGCCGTCCAGAGCCGCTTGCCGGTGGCCGCGTTCAGTGCGACGACGTGACCGTCGGTCGCGCCCACGACCAGCAGATTGCCGCGAACCGCCGGTCCGCCGCCGAGGGGCAGCCGGGTGTTGGTGGTCCAGAGTCTGTGGCCGGTCTTCAGATCGAATGCCGCGATCTCACCACCGTGACCCGACGCATACACGCGGGTGCCGTCGACCGCAAGACCCAGCCCGAGGCGCAGTTGAGCGATACCTCCGTCGCCCAACAGGTGCCAGCCGCTCTCGACGCTGGCGCTCCAGATGTGCCGCACGCGCAGAGTCGACTTGATCGGAGCGAGCTTCGCGGGCTGATCCGGATTCTTGTTCTTGGAGCAGGCGGCCAGCAGACAGAGCGCCGCGGCCATGACGGCCAGCCAGCGCAGCGATCGCGCGGTGTGGGTTTGCAAGGTAGCCCTCAAGGTTTGCTGGGATGCTGACCGCTCGGGGCGGGAGGCGTCGCGGATGTTGCGGACGCGGCGGGAGCGGTCTGGCCCGTAGTCCGCGGCGCGGCGGGCGTGGCGATATCGGCCGCCAGATCTGCGATCTCCAGATCGAGCAGCCCGGTATTGGTCGCGCCCCCGGTGTCGGTCGCCTTGGCCAGCCGATACTGCGCGAGGGCGGCTGGTTTATTGCCCATGGCGTAGTACGCATCGCCGCGCGCCACCGCATATTGCGGCGCCAGCGCCCCGGGATCGGCGCCGCCCAGTGTGGCGAGCGCCTGCGACGGCTGATGCTGCGCGATCTGCACCCGCGCGAGCCGCAACCGCGCGATGAGCCGCAGGATGGAATCATTGGAGTGCCGCATGACATCACGCAGCTCGCCCGCCGCCTTTCCGAACTGGCCGTCCTCGACGAACGCCCTGGCGGAGGCGAGTCGCGCCTGGTCCGCATAGGGCGAGGAGGGGTACTTGCGCTCCAGGTCCCCCAGGAGGATGAATGCCTGCGTGGTATCCCCTTGCTCGAAGGCCATCTCCATCTGGAAGAACATCGCCCCGGCCGCGAGCTCCACGCCGTTCTGGCGGGCCTGCCACCACCGATAGCCCCCGAGTCCCAGGGCGGCGATGGCGATACCGACCACGACGGCCGGCGCGTACTCTCGCACCCCCCGCTTGAGGGCTTCCCACTGCTCACGTTCGCTCAATAAATAATCGTCCACCACCCCTCCTCGAGGAGTCATTCCGCCGGCGCCGCGGCGCCGGTGAGCGCCGCTTCGATGGCCGCGGCTAGCTCAGGCAGCGGGCACTCGCTCTGACCCGCCTCATTCCGCAAAGGTTTCACGCTCGCGACCCCACGCGACAGCTCGTCATCGCCCAGGATCACCGCGAGCGCCGCGCCGCTGCGGTCGGCGCGCCGAAACTGTGCCTTGAAATTGCCCCCGCCGAGGTTGAGATCGAACCGCCGCGCTGGCAACTCATCACGCAACCGCTCGACCAGAGCGATGGCGGCGGCAGCCGCACGAGCGCCGCTG
>JABBNZ010000016.1:33555-69469 GCA_019352035.1 Pseudomonadota bacterium
CCACCACATAGACGTCCGCGGCCCCCGCCGCGGGCGCCTGCCCGGCCTGCACGAGCAGCTCCACGACCCGCTCAACGCCCATCGCGAAACCGATTCCCGGCGTCGGCTCGCCGCCGAGCTGCTCGATCAGCCCATCGTAGCGGCCGCCGGAGCATACGGCATCTTGGGCGCCGAGTGCGTCCGTGATCCACTCGAACACCGTGCGGCTGTAGTAGTCCAGGCCGCGGACCAGCCGCGGGTTGATGCGGTAGGGGATGCCGATCGACTCCAGCGCCGCGCACAGCGCATCGAAGTGCGCGCGGGACTGCGGGTCCAGATGATCGGTGAGGAGCGGCGCGCCCGCAATGATGGCGTGCATCTGCGGATTCTTGCTGTCGAGGATCCGCAGCGGATTGCCGCCGAGGCGCCGCAGGCTGTCGGCATCGAGCGCGCCCTCGTGCTGGCGGAAGTATCCGACCAGCGCCTCGCGGTAGGCGCGCCGCGAGTCCGGCATGCCCAGGGAATTGATCTCGAGCCGGACCCGCTCGATCCCGAGCCGGCGCCAGAGCCGCGCCGTCAGGGCGATCAGCTCCGCATCGACGTCGGGACCTGGGATGCCGACCGCCTCCACATCGATCTGGTTGAACTGACGGTAACGGCCCTTCTGCGGCCGCTCGTGGCGGAACATGGGGCCCACGCACCAGAGCTTGTGCCGCTGGCCGCGCAGCATCCCGTTCGAGATGAGCGCGCGCATGATGCCGGCGGTCGCCTCCGGGCGCAGGGTCAGGCTCTCCCCGCCCTGATCGGAGAAGGTGTACATCTCCTTCTCGACGACGTCGGTGTATTCGCCGATGGCGCGCTTGAAGAGCCCGGTGTGCTCGACGACCGGCACCCGGATCTCCTCGTAGCCGTAGGACCGGAGCAGGTCGCGTGCGCACCCCTCCAGCCGCTGCCAGGCCGCGATCTCCGCGGGCAGGACATCGTTCATCCCACGGACCGGCTGGATTTCGACCGTCAACTCAACCTCCCTTCTTCGGCGGCGCGGGCAGCACCCGGCCGTCGGCGGCGATCAGGAATCGCGCAGTGTGATCGGAGCGCACGAAGCGCGCGATCGACGCCTCGTGACCGCCCACCTCGATCGTGACGCCATCGGCGTCCCCCAACATGACGCTGAGCGGCGGCACCCCTGCGAGCTGTCGCGTCGCAGGTCCGGTGGACATGCCATAGAGCAGGCGCCGGCCGGTGCCGTCGTAGACCTCCGTCCAGCTGTCGGCGGAGTACTTGAGCGTGGCGTCGATTTCCCCCCTCGCCGAGGCGCCGGGCTTCGCCACTTGACCTGCCGTCGATGACGGCCGGGGCACTATCGCTGTGGCGGGCGCGGCCGACGGGACGGGCCCGGATGCCGATGCCGGCGAGGCGACCGTGCCGGTGCCCGGCTGAGGAGTGAGCGGCAGCTGCTGCGCGAGCGGGACCCCTCGCGTTGGGATCGCCACCGGTTGCGCCCCCGATTGCCGATCCCAGAGCGTGAGGCCCCACCAGATGCCGGCCGCCACCGCCAACAGGATCACCGCGGCCACAACCGGCACGATGAGCCTGCCCGCATCGGCCGGGGGCGCCTTGGCGATGCGAGTCAGGTCGGGGGCCGCAATGCGCGTGCTCCGAGAGTAGAGCTCGAACAGCGCCGCCGCGGGCTCCCCCACCAGTTCCGCGTAGTGCCGCAGGTGCCCTTTGGCATACACCGGCGCACCGAGCGCCTCGAAGTCATCGGCCTCGAGGGCCTCGAGAATCTCGGGGTCGACGTGCAGCTTCTCCGCCGCCTGCAGAATGGTGAGGCGGCTGCGCTCACGGGCGCTGCGCAGCCGCGCGCCAATGCTTTCGGACATGGCCGTCAGCCCGGGTTGCGGCCGAGATCGGCGAGCGCCCGCGCCTGCGCCGAGTTCGGGAAGTCGAGCTGCAGCCGCCGGGCGTAGAGCTCCGCATCGAGCGGGTCCTTCTGGGCCCGCGTCACCTTCACGGCCAGCAGCAGCAGATCCGGGGTGCCGTGATTGGAGGCGAGGAATGCATCGATCTCCTGCCGTGCCTGCGCGAGCTTGCCCTCGGAGTAATCGAGATCCGCGAGCTCCCACGCGGCCTGCCCGAAGTTGGGCCGTACCGCCAGAGCGTTTCTGAACATCTGCGCCGCCTCCACGTTCCGGTGGGCGGAGCGCAGGCAGATACCCGCATTCTCGTACGCGAACTCCGGCGTCATGTAGAGCGGATTGTTGGCTGCCTCCGTGAAGATCTTCACGCCCTTGTCGATCCGGCCGACGCTGCAGAGGTAAACCGCGTAGTTGTTCTGGTAATCGGGGTTCTTGGGCGCGAGCCGCAGCGCTTCGCGGAATTCCCGGTCGGCCTTCTTCGGCTCGCGCAGTCGGGCGAAAAGCAGGGCGCGAGCACTATGCACGTCCGGCGAGCCGGGGTTCTCCCGCAGTGCGCGATCGAGCGTCCTCTGCGCCACGGCGAGCTGGCCGCGGCGCATGAAAGCGATTCCGAGCTCCGTGTTGTAGATGGCGGCATTGTGGCGCTGCTGTATCGCCTGTTGATTCGCACAGCCTCCCAGGCCGCCCGCGAGCAGCGCGGCGCCCATCACGGCGGCAGCGACGCCAGATTTATTCCGCGTCGGCCGGGTCACGCCCGCACCGCCACGCCGATCACCCGGCTGCCGAGCCGCACCGTCGTGCGATCGATGACCCGCCCGGCGAGCTGCCCACAGGCCGCATCGATGTCATCGCCCCGGGTACGGCGCACCGTGGCCAGCACCCCGCGGCGGATCAGCTCATCCCGGAAGCGTTGCACCGCTTCCGGCGCGGAGCGGCCGTACCGGGTGCCCGGAAAGGGGTTGAACGGAATGAGGTTGACCTTCGCGGGATGCCCCGCGAGGAGACGGGCGAGAGCTCGCGCCTGCGCGGGCGAGTCGTTGACGCCGTCGAGCATGACGTACTCGAAGGTGACGCTGCGGCCGTTCTGCTCGTCGATGTAGTGCCAGCAGGCCTCGAGCAGCTCCGCGATCGGATGCCGGCGATTGATCGGGACCAGCTCGTTGCGCAGCTCGTCATCGGGCGCGTGCAAAGAGACGGCGAGCGCCACGTTGCTGTGCTCAGCGAGCTTGTAGATCTGGGGGACGAGCCCCGAGGTCGACAGTGTCACGCGCCGGCGCGACAGGTCGAAGCCGAAGTCATCGAGAAAGATCTCGAGCGCCGGCACCACGTTGCGGAAGTTGGCGAGCGGCTCGCCCATGCCCATCAGGACGACATTGGTCACGATGCGCTCGCGGGCGCAGTCATGCGCGAAGGAGCCTTCGAGCTCGCGGTTGGCCAGCCACACCTGGCCCACGATCTCCGCCGTGGTGAGGTTGCGGTTGAACCCCTGTTGCGCCGTCGAGCAGAACGAGCAGTCGAGCGCACAGCCGACCTGCGAGGAGATGCAGAGGGTGCCGCGGTCCGCCTCCGGGATGAAGACCATCTCGAAAGCCTGGGACGAATCGGCCCGCAGCAGCCATTTGCGCGTGCCGTCGGCGGACTGCTGCGAGGTGACGATCTCAGGCGTGGCGATGCAGGCGCGCTCGGCGAGCCGGGCGCGGAAGTCCTTGGCCAGGTCCGTCATGCGCTCGAACGAGGACTCGCCGCGCTTGTAGACCCAGTTCATGAGCTGCCGCGCGCGGAAGGGCTTGCTCCCGAGCTCCGCCACGAACGACTCGAGCGCCGGACGCGGCAGCCCGAGCAGATTCGTCGCGGTCGTCTCGGGGAGGCTCATGGCGCAGTTGCGCGGCTCAGCCGCGCGAATGCAGCTCCGTGCCGCTGAAGAAGTAGGCGATCTCCTGGGCCGCCGTGTCCGGTGCATCCGAGCCGTGGACGACGTTCTGCTCGATGCTGAGCGCGAGATCGGCGCGGATGGTGCCCGGAGCGGCCTTCTTCGGATCGGTGGCGCCCATGATCTCGCGGTTGCGCGCGATGGCGTTCTCGCCCTCGAGCACCTGCACGATCACCGGACCCGAGGTCATGTAGCGCACCAGGTCCTTGTAGAACGGGCGCTCGCGGTGAACGGCGTAGAAACCCTCGGCCTCGCGCTCGGAGAGACGCAGCATGCGGGCGGCAATGATGGTGAGGCCCGCCTTCTCGAAGCGGCGATAGACTTCGCCGATGAGATTGCGGCCGACGCCGTCGGGCTTGACGATGGACAGGGTGCGCTCGAGCGCCATTCGGGGGTCCTTTCGGGGTAGATATTCGGAACGCAGCCGCGCAGTTTAGCGCTCACTCAGCTGCAGCGCCAATTCGCGCGGCTTTCAACAGCCAGCCATTGCGCGGGCAAAGGCCGCCCGTTGCCCGGAGCACCTCCCCTCGCATTGGCGGATCTCGGGGGCCCGCGGGGCCGGTCCCGTCAATGGTTTGGGCCGCCCACAAAATCGCTCCTGGCGATTATGTGAGCCCATTTACACGTTGAAACTCTCTCCGCAGCCGCACTCGCCCTTGACGTTGGGGTTGCGGAAGCGGAATGCCTCGTTGAGGCCCTGCTTGACGAAGTCCACCGTGGTGCCGTCGATCAGCGGCAGGCTCTCCAGATCGACGCAGACCTTCACCCCCCGGTCCTCGAACACCAGGTCGCCGGCGTGGATCTCCTCGGCATAATTGACCACGTACGCGAAGCCCGAGCAGCCGGTCTTGCGCACCCCGAGGCGCAGGCCGACGCCGTGCCCGCGCGCGGCAAGGAACGTCTTGATGCGGTTGGCGGCGGATTCTGTTAGCGAGATGGCCATGGAGGGATTTTACTCCGGCTCGGGCCAGTGCCGGGCACAGTCCGCGAGCGCATCTTCGACCGCCAGCAGGCGTCCGAGTTTCTCGACGGGGACGGCAAACGCATCGGCCCACTCGACCGGCGTCCCCGGCGCCAGCTCCGCGCGGCTCCGGCCACGCAGCCGCTCGGCCACCCAGGCGGTAACAGCCACAGTATGGGGACAGCCGTAGGCTTTGAACAGTGCGCTCTTCACGGTGCCCTCCCGTACGGCAAGCCTGAACCGGACCCAGACCTCCTGTCCCGGGCCTCCGGCTTCCCCCAGGGCCTCGCCCAGGCTGGCTTTTGCGGGCTCTGACGCAGGCGATAGCGCCCGCAGACGCGTGACCTCCCGACGTATGGCATCCACAGCGAGATCGATGTGCTCCGGGAGGCTGAACCGCCCATAACTCAGGCGCAACGTGCTCTGGGCCAGCTGCGTGTCCCTGCCCAGAGCGCGCAGCACATACGAGGGCTCCCCCGACGCGGAATTGCACGCGGATCCCGTGGAGAGCGCCAGCTCGCGCAGCCCCATGACCAGGCTCTCGCCCTCGATACCCTCGAAAGACACGCTGAGGATGCCCGGGACGCAGGGGGCGCCCTCCCCGTTCGCGTGGGCCCCGCCTAGGGTTGAGAGGCCCCTCCACAGCCGCTCCCGCAAGCCGTCAAGCCGCGCCCGCTCGGCAGACAGGACCCGCAAGGCAAGATCGCAGGCCACGCCGAAGCCTACGATCTGGTGGGTCGGGAGAGTTCCGGGCCGCAGCCCCCTTTCCTGTCCGCCGCCGAAGACGATCGGCTGCAGGTGTGCACGAGCTTCGCTGCGTACGTAGAGCGCTCCGATGCCCTTCGGGCCGTAGAGCTTGTGCGCCGTGAGGGACATGAAATCGAGCGGCAGGGTCCGGACATCGATCGGGATCTTGCCGGCCGCCTGCGCGGCGTCGGTGTGAAAGAGCACCCCGCGCGACCGGCACAGCGCGCCGATCGCGGCGGCATCCTGGATCACGCCAATCTCGTTGTTGACGAGCATGATCGACACCAGCACCGTATCCGGGCGCAGAGCGGCCGCGACCGCTTGCGCATCGATGCGCCCGCTGCGGTCCGGCGACAGCAGCGTGATCGCGAAGCCTTCCTTCTCGAGCCGCTTCACGGGGTCGAGCACGGCCTTGTGCTCGATCCGCGAGCTCACGATGTGCCTTCCCCGATGCGCATTGGCGCGCGCCGCGCCGAGGACGGCCAGGTTGTTGGACTCCGTGGCGCCGGAGGTGAAGACGATGTCCCCGGCCGCGGCGCCGATGAGCGCCGCGACCTCGGCACGCGCGCGCTCGATCCGCTCGGCGGCGCGGCGGCCGAAAGGATGCGCGGCCGAAGAGGCATTGCCGAGTCCATCGGGACCGGTCAGGCACCGCCCCACCGCCTCGGCCACGGCAGGATCCACGGGCGTGGTGGCGGCATAGTCCAGATAGACCGGCTCGGGGACGTTGCGAGGCCCGGTCCCTGTGCCCTCTGAAACCCGCGATCGCCAGTCGGAATTCACCGGGAAACCCCTGCGGGCCGGCTGCCGCCATCCACAAAATCGCCGGGAGCAATTTTGAACGCCGTAGGCGGGCCCGCAGAGCCGCGGCGCAGGGACGTGCGAGGTAAAATCGTTGCGGACGATTTTCTCACGGCCGGTCCGGGAAGGAGCCTGCCCGCCGCCGGCGGCTCTGCACCGCAGTCAGGATGCCCCGCAGGATGTTGACTTCGTTGCGATCGAGCGCAGCGCGCTGAAACAGCCGGCGCAGCCGCCCCATGAGATGCGTTCCGCCCTGGGTGCGGTCACGGAAGTCGATCTCCTCCAACACCTGGGCCAGGTGCTCGTAAAGCCTGCCCATTTCCGCCGGATCGGCGAGGGGACCCGCGGAAGGCGCCGGATCGATCGGGACGCCCCGAGCGAGGAAGAGCTCGTAGGTCACGATCTGCACCGCCATGGCGAGGTTGAGCGATGGATAGGACTCGCTCGCCGGAATCCGGATCAGGAGGTGCGCGGCCTCGAGCTGCTCGTTGCTGAGACCCGCGCGCTCCGAGCCGAAGAGCACCGCCGCCGGACCCCGCCGCGATTCATGCAGCACCCGCTGCGCCGCATCGCGTACGTCCGCCACGCGGAAATACTGGTCTCGCGTCCGTGAGGTCGTGGCCAGGATGAGGCCGCAGCCGGCGACCGCTTCCTCGACGGTTGCGACGACGCGAGCGTTCGCCAGCACATCGTCCGCCCCGGAAGCGCGGGCGATCGCCTCGCTGTGCGGGAACTGGCGCGGATTGACCAGCACCAGCCGCTCCAGCCCCATGTTCTTCATGGCGCGGGCGACCGCCCCGATGTTTCCGGGGTGCGAGGGCTCGACGAGAACGATGCGGATATCAGGTTGATCCATGGCGATCTGATACCCTACGCGCCGTGCACCCGCTTCTCAATATTGCAATACGCGCCGCGCGCCGCGCCGGCGAGGTCATCGTCCGCAGCCTCAATCGGCTGGAGTCCCTCACCGTCACCTCCAAGGGGCGCAACGACTTCGTCAGCGAGGTCGACCGCAATGCGGAGCAGGAAATCATCGGTATCATCCACCGTCACTATCCCGACCATGCGATCCTGGCCGAGGAGAGCGGCCGCAGCGGCGAGAACGACACGGTGTGGATCATCGATCCGCTCGACGGTACGACCAACTTCCTGCACGGCTTCCCGACCTTCGCGGTGTCCATCGCGTGCCAGCAGAAAGGCCGGCTCGAGCACGCGGTGGTGTATGACCCGATGCTGCAGGAGCTCTTCACCGCGACGCGCGGCAGCGGCGCGCACCTCGACAACCACCGCATCCGCGTGAGCAAGCAGCGCACGCTCGAGGGCGCCCTCATCGCCACGGGCTTCCCCTTCCGCGCGAACACGCGCTACATGGACGCATATCTGGCAATGCTCAAGGCGGCGATGCAGAGCACCGCGGGCGTGCGCCGCCCCGGGGCCGCGGCGCTCGATCTGGCTTATGTCGCCGCGGGCAGGACCGACGGCTTCTGGGAAATCGGACTCTCGCCCTGGGACACGGCGGCCGGAACGCTCCTCATCCAGGAGGCGGGAGGCCGCATCGGCACGCTCACGGGGGCGGAGTACTGCCAGGGCGGTGACGTGGTCGCCGGAACACCCAAGGTGTATGCCGCGCTGCTGGAGCTCTTCGCGCCGCACGTGCCGGACGCTTTGCGCGATTCCTGATTTGCGCCGATCCGCGCCCGCGGCACGTCTGCCGCCGGGGCCCTTGCTGGCTTTGACGGAACCGCTTGTGTAGAGTCCCGACGCATGCGAAGCCAACTTTTTGCCACCAAGTCGATCGCCCAAATCAAGCAAGCCGACGTAGCGGGCCAGCAGTTGCACCGCACGCTCTCGGCCACGGCGCTCACGCTGCTCGGTATCGGCGGAATCATCGGTACCGGCATCTTCGTTCTGACCGGCACGGCCGCCGCGGAGCACGCCGGGCCTGCTCTGGCGCTCTCGTTCATCATTGCGGGCATCGGCTGCGCATTCGCGGGGCTGTGCTACGCCGAGTTCGCCGCCATGATCCCCGTGTCGGGCAGCGCGTACTCCTACTCTTACGCGACCCTCGGCGAAGGCATCGCCTGGTTCATCGGCTGGAATCTCATCCTCGAGTACATGTTCGCGGTCGCGACGGTCTCGGTGGGATGGTCCGGATACCTGCTCAACTTTCTCGATCTGTTCGGGATCCATCTGCCGTATGCGCTGTCGCATGCCCCGTTCGCGGAGGCCTCGGCCGGCAGCTACCGCGTGATACACACCGGCGCGATCCTCAACGTGCCGGCGGTCATCATCGTGGGCATGCTCGCCACCGTCTGCTACATCGGCATCAAGCAGTCCTCGGCGTTCAACTCCGTCATCGTGTCGATCAAGGTCGCGGTGGTGCTGTTGTTCATCGGCCTGGGCGTCGGCTTCATTCAGCCACACAACTGGCACCCGTTCATTCCGCCGAACGCCGGCCACATGGGCGTCTACGGCATCAGCGGCGTGTTCGCGGCCGCCGGCGTCATCTTCTTCGCCTACATCGGCTTCGATGCGATCTCCACCACCGCGCAGGAGGCGAAGAATCCGCAGCGCGACATGCCGATCGGCATCCTCGCCAGTCTCGTCATCTGCACCGTCCTCTACGTGGTCGTCTCGGTGATCCTCACCGGCATGGTGAGCTACAAGAAGCTCGATGTTGCCGCGCCGATCGCGCTCGCGCTCACGACCTACGAGCCGCACCGCTGGCTGAGCGCCGTGGTCGATATCGGCGCCATCGCCGGGATGACCTCGGTGATGCTGGTGATGACGCTGGCGCAGGCGCGCATCTTCCTGGCGATGTCCCAGGATGGACTGCTGCCGAAGTTCTTCGGTCGGGTGCACCCGACCTTCCGCACGCCTTCCGTCGGCACCGTGATCACGGGAGTTGCCGCGGCCATCATCGGCGGACTGTTCCCGGTGGGCATCCTCGGCCAGCTGGTATCGATCGGCACGCTGGCCGCCTTCGTCACGGTGTGCCTCGGCGTGCTCGTCCTGCGCTACAAGCGCCCCGACCTGCCGCGGCCGTTCAAGGCGCCGTGGCCGTGGTTCACCTGCATTGCAGGCGCCCTCATCTGCCTCACGATGATGGTCTTCCTCGGCACGGCGACGTGGGTTCGTCTCGTCGTCTGGACGATCGTCGGCGCGCTGGTCTACATCTTCTACGGCTATCGCCACAGCAAGGTGCGGGCGCAGGCCGCCGAGACCGCGCCCGGCACCGCGACTCACTGAGCCGCCGTTCGAAAGCCACCGATGAGGCGGCCCGGGACTGTTCCCGGACGCCTCGTCACGCTCGGTCAATGCGGGCGGCGAAGCAGCCAGGCTTGGCGTAGTGCGCGTGAATGTAGGCTCGAAGCCTAGGCGGCCTCCGGCCGCCGCGCTCGCCGCAATCGGACGCGACCGCTCTCTCAGCCCTCCACGCTCCCGCTGTCGGGAGCGCCTCGCGCGAATGGACTACGGCTGGCTATCGAGCTCCGTCTTCTTGATCGTCGGGAAGATGTGCTCGGCGGTCAGGCCGCATTCCAGCGCCACCGCGCTCGAGATGTAGATGCTCGAGTACGTGCCCGCCAGAATGCCGATGAGCAGCGCCTCGGAGAATCCCTTGAGCACCGGCCCTCCGAGCACGAGCAGCGCCACCACCACGATGGAAGTCACGAACTTCGTCATGATGGTTCGCGACAGCGTCTGGTTGATCGATTGGTCGAGCACGATGTTCGGCGCCAGCCGGCGGTTGCTCTCGAATCGCTCACGGATCCGGTCGAACACCACCACCGTGTCGTTCAGCGAGTAGCCAATGACGGCCAGCATGGCCGCGACCACCGTCAGATCGAAGGAGGTATGCGAGGCCGCGAACCAGCCGAGCACCAGGATCGGATCGTGCAGCACCGCGAGGATCGCCCCGAAGGACAGCCGCCAGGTGTGAAAGCGGAAGGCGATGTAGAGGAAGATCAGCAGCAGCGTGAATCCCAGCGCCCAGGCGGCGCTCGTCTCCAGCTGACTGCCGACTTCAGGCCCAACGACCTGCAGCTGCTGCACGACGGCGGCGGGATTGACCTTCTGCAAAGCCTCCTGCAGGCGGCCATGGATCTGCTGGGTGCTGAGCTTGGGCTCAGGAGGCAGCCGGACCGCGATGGTGCGCGAGGAGCCGACGTTCTGCACCTGCGGCGAGCGGAAGCCCGCCTCCGTCAGCTGCGTTCGCACCGCTCCCAGGTCCACGCTGGTCGGGAAGCTCGCCTGCGCGGTCACGCCGCCCGTGAAGTCGATGGCGAGATTCAGGCCCCGGGTGAACAGCAGCGCGACGGAGGCGATCATCAGGATCGCCGACAGTCCATACCACACCCGGCGTGTGGCCATGAACGGATAACTGGTTTGATGGCTGAAAAATTCCACTAAAGAGTCCTGAAGAGGTGTCCGGGAGGGCCTGAGGTAGGGCTAGATCGGCAACCGGGCGACCTTGCGCTTGCGCCCGTACATGAGGGTGACGAGCGCCCGGCTGCCCATGAGGGAAGTGAACATCGATGTGGCGATGCCGAGGGTCAGCACCACCGCGAAGCCGCGGATGGGGCCGGTGCCGAACACCCACAGCACCAGTCCCGCGATGAGCGTCGTGATGTTGGAGTCGGCGATGGCGGAAAACGCCTTCTCGAATCCGGCGCGGATCGCCGCCTGCGGCGTCACGCCCTTGCGGATTTCCTCGCGGATGCGCTCGTAGATCAGCACGTTCGCATCCACCGCGATGCCCACGGTGAGGATGATGCCCGCGATGCCCGGGAGCGAGAGCGAGGCATGAAACATCGAAAGCAGCGCCGTGAGCAGGATGACGTTGGCCACCAGCACGAGGTCCGCCACCAGCCCGAACACCTTGTAGTAGATGAACATGAAGGCCAGTACCCCGGCCATGCCGATGACGAGCGCATCAATGCCCATCTTGATGTTGGCGCGGCCGAGACTCGGGCCGATCACCTGCTCGTTGACCAGGAAGATCGGCGTCGGCAGCGATCCGGAGCGCAGCAGGATCGCAAGGTCCTGCGCCTCGCCCATGCCGAGGCCCGTGATCTCGAAGCGGTCGGCGAAGACGCCCTGGATCGTCGCGTCGTTGATGACCTTCTCGGTGGTCACTTCGCGTGTGACCTTCTTGCCATTGACGGTGTCGGCTTCCTGGTGCTTCTCGATCAGCACCACCGCCATGGGCTTGCCGATGTTCTCCCGCGTGACGCGCAGCATGTTGTCGCCGGCCTTGCTGTTGAGCGTGACATTGACGGCCGGCCCTCCCTGCTGGCTCTGGCCGACGGTCGCGTTGGTGAGCTGATCGCCCGTCGCGATGACCTCACGCTTCAGCAGCATCGGCATGCCGGAATTGGTGTGCGTATAGAGCTTGTCGCCGAGCGGCACGTTGCCCGTCTGCGCCGCCTCGAGCGGATTGGCGGTCGTATCGTTCAGGCGGAACTCGAGCGTCGCCACCTGGCCGAGGAGGTTCTTCACGTCCGCGGGATTCTGGATGCCGGGCAGCTGCACGTCGATCCGGTCCAATCCCTGCCGCTGCACCTTCGGCTCCGAGACCCCGAGCTGGTTGACGCGATTCCTCAGTGTCGTGACGCTCTGATCGATCGCGTAGTTCTCGCGCTGCCTGATCTGGGCGGGCGACATCGCAGCCACCAGCACCGGGCCTTGCGAGCCGCTCTGCGTCGTGAGGGACAATCCCTGCAGAGGCGATGCCAGCACCTTCTGCGCTTTGGCCAGATCGGCGCCTGGCGCCAGCGCGATCCGCAGCGCGTTCTCGACCGAGCTACCGCCGGTCATGGTGAACGTGATGCCCCGGAGGGGAATCTTCGAGTCTGCGAGCGCGCGCGCGGAATCCTGCGAGTAATTCTGCAGCAGCTGGGATACGGCGCTCTTGACGTCCACCTGGTAGAGGAGCTCGAGGCCGCCGCGCAGGTCGAGGCCGAGCGGCATCGGCTTCAGCCCCAGCACCCGCAGGAACGCCGGCTCCTGGGACACGAGCGCGAGGGCGGAGATATAGGTGCCGTGGTACTTCGCACGCGCGACATCGCTCCCCTCGAGCTGGTCCGGGACGTCCGCGAACTGCACCATGAGGGCGCCGCTGCTATCGATGTAAGTGCGCTCGAACCGCACTCCGTGCTGCTTCAAGTACTGGGCGACCGACGCCTCCTCTTGAGCCGTGATCGGGGTGTGGTCCTTGTGGGCGAGCTGCAGGGCCGGCTTCGACCCGAATACGTTCGGCAGCGCGAGGATCAGCCCCGCGACCAGCACGACTGCGATGAGGACGTATTTCCAGCGGGCGTACTCGAGCATGGATCAGGCGCTCTTCAGGGTGCCTTTCGGCATGAGGGCGCCCACCTGGTATTTCTGTACCTTGATGCGCACGCCGTCAGCGACTTCCAGGGTGACGAAGGCGTCGCCGACGTCGGTGATCTTACCGAGGAGCCCCCCGGTCGTGACCACCTCATCGCCCACCGCGAGCTTCGAAAGGAGCGCCTGATGCTCCTTCTGCTTCTTCTGCTGCGGCCGGAACAGCACGAAGTAGAACATCGCGAAGATCGCCACCATCAGCAGGATGAATGGGATCTGGCTGCCCGCGGTCGGCGCGGCGCCCTGCGCCCAAGCTGGAGGAATCAATGAATTCATGTATGCACCACGTGGGAAATTCTTCTACTCGTCAATACGGTCATTCGCGGTCCCTGGCAACCCCTCGGACCCGCATTCACAGGCCGGGAACGGACTGGGAACGGCCACGACCGGAAATACGCCATTATGCCACAGCGTCCGCCGCCGCCCGTCGGGCGAGATATGCCGCGGCGAATACCGCTGCCCGGCCTTCGGCGATCGCCTGCCGCAGCGAGCGCATCAAGCGCAGGTAGAAGGCGAGATTATGGATGGTGTTCAGGCGGCAGCCCAGGATCTCGTTGCAGCGGTCGAGATGGCGCAGATAGGCCCGGGTGTAGTGGCGGCAGGTGTAGCAGTCGCACTCCGGGTCGATAGGGCCCAGGTCCATCTGATGCACGCGGTTACGGATGTTGATGACGCCAGCTTCGGTGAACAGATGCCCATTGCGGGCGTGCCGGGTCGGCATCACGCAATCGAACATATCTATGCCGCGCAGGACCGCCGCGACGATGTCCTCAGGACGCCCCACGCCCATGAGGTAGCGCGGGCGGTCGGCGGGCATGTGGGGGACCACTGTCTCCAGGATCCGCAGCCGCTCCTCCTCCGGCTCCCCCACCGCCAGCCCGCCCACGGCCAGCCCCGGCCAGTCGAGCCGCAGCAAAGCCTCCAGCGAGGCGAGCCGCAGCGTCCCGTGCATGCCGCCCTGCACGATTCCGAACAACCCCCCCGGAGGCTCATCCCGGTGGTAGCGCTCGTGGCTGCGGGCCGCCCAGCGCATGGAGCGCTCCATCGATTCCCGCGCCTCGGCTTCCGTGGCCGGATGGGGCGTGCAGTCATCGAGCGCCATGGCGATGTCCGACCGCAGTCCCAGCTGCACTTCCATTGAGTCCTCGGGCGTCAGCCGCACCTCACTGCCGTCGACGGGCGAGCGGAAGCGCACCCCCTCTTCGGTGATCCGGCGCAGGCTCTTCAGGCTGAACACCTGAAAGCCGCCGGAATCGGTCAGGATGGGCCGCTTCCAATTCATGAACTCGTGCAGGCCGCCGTGTGCGGCCACGACCGGCACGCCGGGACGCAGCATCAGATGGAAGGTGTTGCCGAGCACGATCTCGGCGCCGAGGCCGTAGAGCTCCTCCGGCGTCATCGCCTTCACCGTTCCGTAGGTGCCTACCGGCATGAAGGCAGGCGTCTCGATGACACCATGCGCTGTCCGTAGCCTGCCCGCCCGTGTCGCCCCATCCGTCGCGGTCACTTCGAAAGCCGGTCTCAAGCGCTCACTCCAGTCGTCAACAACATCGCATCGCCATAGCTGAAAAAGCGGTATCGCGCCTCGACGGCGTGCCGGTAGGCCCGCAGCACCGGCTCGCGGCCGGCGAGCGCGCAGACGAGCATGAGCAGCGTCGACTCCGGAAGATGGAAATTCGTGAGCAGAGCATCGACCACCTGGAAGCTGAATCCCGGCTTGATGAAAAGTCGCGTCTCACCCGACCAGGGCTCGAGACGAAGTAGAGCTCCACGCTCCTTCGATGCGCCCTCCGCGACGGCGTTGAGAGCCGCTGATTCCAATGCCCTCACGACCGTGGTCCCGGCGGCGACGACTCGTCTTCCCGCGGCCCGAGCGCGCTCGATCGCCTCACAGGTCGCCGCTCCGACGGTGGCTCGCTCCGCATGCATTACGTGTGACTCGACGTCGTCCTCCCGCAGTGGCTGGAATGTACCCGCGCCCACGTGCAAGGTCACGAACGCAAGGCTCACCCCGCGCGCCTCGAGTCCCGCGAGCAGAGCCTCATCGAAATGAAGGCTCGCCGTCGGCGCGGCCACGGCCCCGGGCTCACGCGCGAAGACGGTCTGGTAGCGCTGCCGGTCGAGCTCGCCGGCGGCGCGCAGGATATAAGGAGGCAGCGGCACCTGGCCCCATCGCTCGAAGAAATCGAGTACCGGTGCGGACAGCCGGATCCGCCAGAGATCGCTCTCGCGCCCGATCACCTGGACGATACCGCCCGGCGTCGAAATCTCCAGCCCCTCACGAATGGGTTTGCTCGCACGCAGCTGCGCAAGTGCCTCACGCTCGGCCACAGCGCGCTCGAGCAGGATCTCGACCCGCCCTCCGGAGGGCTTGGCGCCGAAGATCCGCGCCGCCACGACGCGCGTGTCGTTCAGCACCAGCAGGTCCCCTGGAGCGAGAAAGGCAGGAAGCTCGCGCACGCGCCGGTCCTCGAGCGCGCCCGTCTCGCGGTCGAGCACGAGCATCCGACCCGCGGAGCGCTCCGGCAGCGGGGCCTGTGCGATCAGCTCGGGCGGCAGGTCATAGGTGAAGTCGGTGCGCAGCACGCCGCGCATGGTAATGGAGGCCGGGCCCGTCCGCCCTGCGGATCATCAGGACTCGGCGCGCGCCGTGGCGGGCGCCGCGCGCCTGGTCGTCGCGGCCGCGATCCTGCAGTGCAGGCCGCAGGACTTCCAGCATGATCTGCTCCCCCGAGGTCATACGAGGCGAGGATGCGGCTCTCGTGGGCCCTGGCGGTCGGCCACGCGGCCGCCGATCGCCAGGAGCAGTTCGCCAGTCGAGGGCCCCGTGGGGCGGCGTGCAAGCGGCACCGCGGCGAGTGAGGGGCGCGGTGTCAGGACAGTTGGCCGCTTGCGCTTCTGCGTCACCCTGGCGCGCAACCATACCCTTCCGCCCCCCCCTCCCCCTATACTTGCGCCCTCGGGCCCGAGTGGCGGAATTGGTAGACGCAGCGGACTCAAAATCCGCCGCCCTTAAAAGCGTGTCGGTTCGACTCCGACCTCGGGCAGACCCGCCTGTTCCTGCGCCGGCTTGGCGCCGGCGTTCGACGATCTCCTATTCAAGGCGTCCAATGGCCTCGCCATGTGCAGGTCCACTCGTGAACATCAGCGCGGCGCGTGGCGCGGCGTGCGCCCGAGCCGCCCGAGAGACAGCGTCCGCATGTCTGAGACAAGGACCTGCTGACCAGGAAGTCGCGCTCGAAACTTGGCAATCATTGCGGGCGATGAATCGACGCCGGTGACGGCGTAACCACACTCGCTGACATGCCTTGCTATCGGCTCACCGGCACCGCAACCCAAGTCGAGCACCGATCCGCTCGGCGGTACGAGCGCGCAAAAGCGATCCAGCCACTCGCGTTCGTAAAGGCTGCTTTCTCGCAACCGCGCTTCGACCCAGGCGTCAGCATGCCGCTCATAGATATCGATCATGCGTTCAGCGTCGGTGCTCACGCAAAAATGCTACGACTTGCAGGGCGGTGCTGCAATGGCCGCCTCTGGACGGCAGCAGACCTCGACAGCCGACGGTCCCGGGCAAGTTGCGCTCCTTCAACTTTCCAGATCTTCGGGTAGCTGAGGGCAAACCGTTCGCAGAGCAGCGGTGTACGCTCCCTCCGCACGCAGCAGGGGGATGAGTTCCGGCACCAGTTGGTGTCGAGTTACAAGCCAAAGTCGCAGATATCGACTGCGAATCCGGTAGCGGCTGCCAAGCTTCTCGACGATCGGCTCACGGGTGTGGATGCAGGGGCGCAGGGCGCTGACGACCGCGCCGTTATTGCGAACGCCCGCGGCCCGCAGAAACGCATCGGTTCCCGACCCGACGTGCTCGTAAAGCGCCGTTGCCATCAAGACCCTTTGCTGGCGCCGTGTGAGCTGCCCGAGCCAGGTGTCTGCTATCGGGGTGAGATCAGACAGGATCTTCGAGAGCGCACGCCCCAGTTCCCCACCCCCTATGCGGGACCCCACCGCAGCATTCCACGTCTCGTGCGCCAAATGCTGTACATCGTTCGGCGATTCACCGCCGATTGCGAGCAGCACATTGGCGACTTCCGGGGGAAGCTCGAAACGCCCCCGCGCAAATTGTCTCACGAGAAACGCCCTGAGCTCCGGGGCAGGGATCGATGTCACCTCAAGGAGACGTGCAGACTCATAGAAGGGCGAGGCATCGCTCATAAAGAGGGCCCGGAAGGACTCCCGCGAACTGCCGGCGAAGAAGCACGGGATTCGTAATCGCTGCAACTCAGAGCGCAGGAGACCCAGCACGGCATCACCCTCGCGCTCCGGCAGCCCGTCGCGAATGTCCTGCAGCTCGTCTATGAACAAAGCAAACTCGCGACGCTTCGCGATGTCGCTGACGAAACCAAGGAGTCTGGCCAAGTGATCCGTAGGTGTTCGCACGCGAAGCGCCGCTTCGGTTCCCTGATAGGAAAGCCGGATCGAATCGATCCCGACGCCAATCTCACGCAACCACGGTGTAAGCTTGCGGGCGATTGGACTCAATCCGCGGACGAAGGCATCTAGCTGCTCCGCGGCACGGTGCACGAGGTCTTCGGTGGAGTAGACACGATGGAAATCCCACCTCAGAAGTGGGCGCTTGTCGGCCGCCAGCGTCCGCTCGATGAGCGTGCTTTTGCCCAAGCGTCGGTCGCCGGAAAGTGCAAGACGTCCCTTGTCGCGCGCAACCTGTAGGATCGCCGTTTCGTACTGTGGGCGCGCACAAGCGGCGTCGGCAATACCGAGAACGCGGCCGTAGACGAACGGATTGGTCTGAAGATGGGGCTTGCGCACGGGAGGAATATACCATAATCAGTATTAAATAATACTTGTTTAGGTATTCTGCGGTGAGAAGCGGCCATTGCGATTCCGCGGCTTGGAATCGCCCGTGAGCGGACTCGAACTGCAGGGCCGAACGTCGTTCCCTGGCCGGGATTTCCCTCCCGCTCGGGCGAGGAACCGACAAGCGCAATGTACCCCCAGGGCCAGCTGGGGGTACTTCTCTCTAGGTCGTTATCGAAGTGCAGTAATTCCCGGCGATTTTGCGTCTGTTTCGACTCCGACCTCGGGCACCATCAACCCTTCAAGCATTGCCGTGCATAGGACCGCGGCGGCCCGTGCTCCGTTGTCAGTGGTCCAGGGCCTCACCCACGGCGCTGGTCGCCGGACTGGCCGTCAACAGGCCGCTTGAGGTACACGCCAATCCACCCGCCGACGCGGATAGCAGCAACGGGGAGCTGAGCCGCAGGCGAGTACCCGCCGCGTCAGGCGAGACGTCAACCTGCTGCAAGTGACGCAGCAGGGCTGACGCCTTCTTTATGTTGCTCATTTGAGGCGATACCCTTGACTCCACACTCGCGGAAAGGCGTCCGCGGTCTCGCATAGTGTCGACTTCCGCTTCCGACCCTGAGCGGTCCGTGGCCCGTCCCCATTGCGGCCGTTGGAAGAGGTGTTGAGCGGACGGTGGAACGTCCGCTTTCGAGCTTGCTCCCCTTGGAGCAATTGAGTCGACACACCCTAGGGCCACATGGTATCCGTAACCATATGGGTTGCGATGGGTCACCGAGTCGGTTACACTCCGCATTGTGATCAAGAGCTTCAGGCATAAGGGCCTCGCGGCGCTCTTTGAGACAGGGAATGCCCGCAAGGTGCAGCCGAAGCACGCCAAACGCCTGAACCTGATCCTCACCGCGCTGAATGCCGCGACGACGGCGACGCAGATGGCGATGCCCGGAATGCGGTTCCACCCGCTGCATGGCGACCGCTATTCCGTTTGGGTGGACGAGAATTACCGCGTGACGTTCCGATTCGAGGGCGGCCACGCGTACGAGGTCGACTATGAAGACTACCATTGAGAGTTCGGGCCGGATGCACAACCCGGCCCACCCGGGTGAGATCCTCAGGGAGATGTACATGACGCCGCTTGGAGTGACGGTCACACAGACCGCGGACGCCCTTGGAGTCAGTCGCAAGCACGTGTCGGCGATCGTGAACGGTCGCGTACCCGTGTCGCCGGATATGGCGGCACGTCTCGCTGGCGTCTTCGGCACTGAGCCAGATATTTGGATCAACCTTCAGGCGCAGTACGATCTTTGGCAGGTGCGGCAGCACGGGCTACCGAAGGTCAAGCGATTGGCAGCCTGAGAGCGCTCGAACCGCCATCGCCAAAGACCAACGGCCGCAGCCCAATGCTTCGGAGGCGCGATGAGATTTGACGTGTACGGGCGCTTCCAGATCGAAGTTCGTCGGGAGACGGATGAATGGGTCGCCTATCGTATCGACCTCGGCAAACGTACGAGGCTCAACCTCGCCATTCCAGAAGAACTCCAGACGTCTGCAGAACTCGCTAGGTACTTGGATGACTTATATCACGAGGCTGCTCGGCCCGGTCAGTCCGTCTCGGTAGTCGGTTCCGCCGGTCAATGTCCGGTTCCCTGACAGCGGGGTTTGTAGTTGGCGGACCGCTTTTGGCCGACAGCGCCGCTTCGTTCACGCGCTCCACGAATAACCGTTGCTTGACCGCCGCTTCCAGGATTTCCGCTACGTGAACGGGTTGAGCACTCGTACGCCTGTGGGTGCAAAGTGATCTACATTCCGGGAAACGACCACAAGATCGTGAATCAATGCCGTCGCCGCAATTTGTTTGTCCAGAGGGTTCTCTGCATTCGGCACACGAAGCCTACCCCAGACATGGGCGACCTCCTCATCCAGGGCTAAAATCTGATCCTCGTATACGGTGGTAAGCTGAAGAAGCCAGCGCTCCAGTCTCTGCGCCTGCGGCTTATCCCCACGATAGCGGATTCGTTCGACGCCATGGCGCAACTCGCCAATGGTGACAACCGATAAATAGAGCGCCGTCGCCTCCACTCTCGCATGCTCAAAGAACGCACGGACGCCGGGGTTGCTCTTCTCCCCTTTGCGTGCCTCGCTGATCACGTCCGTATCCACGAGGTACATATCAGCTTCTGCGATCGACCTGCTGGCGCGCGAAATCCTCATCCTCGCCGACGTTAGGCATACCGGCGAGAACCTCCGCCAGGACCTTGCGCCGGGGGCCCTGCAGTGCTGCCTTCAAGATCTCTCGATGTTCCTGCTCGGCGCTACGGTTGAGCCTTGCCGCGCGCTGTTTCAATGCAAGGACGAGTTCGTCCGGAAGGTTTCGTACCATCAATTGCGCCATGGCCTGCCTCCAATCTCGATGAAAGCAATGCTAGCATCGCCAGCCCTCCTGATGCAAGCATTGCTAGCACCGACAGCGGCTTGCGCTCGCGGCGTCGCCTGCAGAACGGCCGCTTCCGGGGAACGCCCACTGCCAGTTCGAGCCGCCGCTTCTGTTAAGCGTTGTCTGACGCCTGCCCCGTGGGCTGCGTCATCCGATTGACGCCACGGCGGACGGCAGACGATCACGGAGGCGTGTGCTGCGGGTAGAGCGTTGGTTTGAACGATTACCGCCGGACGCGGCTTGCCATAGTCGCCCGATGCCGCGACGGTCACGACGTCACCGCGCTTCATTGAGCGTTAAATTCCGAGACTGCTTCGATCCATCGCATCGCTTCTTGCTCTGCGGCTCTATCCAAGCCGGCGACCTCAGCGGCGACCCGTCGTAAAACCGTCCGCGCATGGGGATCGGGTACGACCAGACGCAATTCGCGCCCCCCTGTGCACGGCGCCGTTCGCGCATTGCCCGCATTCGCTCTGCAGCTTGTGCCATTCCCGCACCAGCCTTGGCCGAAAACCAAACGGTACCCGCCTCCGACACGAACATCCATCTCGCAGGAAAGCAGGGATATGCCCCTCGCCTTCGGCGCCCACCACCGCTTGAACAGATCGGGCTTGGTCCACGCCCGGACGGCCGCTACCGAGGACATCGGGCGTTCCCTGCGGCAAGCAGGTCCTGACCGATTGCCGCCGACCCGGAGGCCGTGATGGTCGCAGTTCCTGGGGCAGGCAGCGGACTCCAGTTGTCTTTGCCGCCGTGCGGCACCTCTTCATGCCTCTTGAAACCGCGCGGTGCTCATGCTCCGAGTTGCTGAACCGGATGTTGACCACGAGCGGCCGGCGGGTCCCCGGTTCATCACCCAGCGGTCGTGGAATTGCCCGGTTGCGGGGGCGTATACTCGCGACTCACTCGAAGCCGGAGAATCCCATGAGCAAAGGCATGGATCAAAAAAAGCAGACGAAGAAGAAGCCAACGAAAACCTTCGACGAGAAGCGCGCGGCAAAGCGCGAGAAGCGGCAGACCAAAGGACGCTGACGGGCGGTCAGACCGGCTCGCTGCGCCGGCTCACCTCCCTGCGCGGCGAACGAGGGGCGACAGGAGCCCCACTCCTCACTTGCCTGATGGGCAGGCCCGAAGTCATTCACGCATAACGGCGAACGCTCGCGCGCTCGCGGCGGATTGTCACGGGCTTGTCCGCCATGATCTGCGAGCGCGTGCGCAAGCCGCGCTTAGCGGTGGGCATCGATGATGCGGGGCAAATCCGCTTCACCGCCCCGCCGGCAGCCCGGACATCGTGGCCGCGATGTCGATTCTGCGGTGCTCGCGCATGATGACCAGACGGATCTTCTGGCCGGGATCGTAGGAAGTGAGGATCCGGGCCGCCTGGGAGCTGCTCCGTGGAGTACGGCCGCCGATGGAGAGGATCACGTCGCCGTCCTGAAGGCCCAGCGCTCCGTGCGCAGGCGCACGCACGACGAGCACGCCATGATCGGTACCGAAGTAATGGCCGAGCTGCGGGGTGAGCCTGGCGAGCTCCATCGTACCGATCGGCCCCCGCACGGGCTCCCGCAGGGGGACGCCGATCGGCAGCACCGGCTGCGGCAGGCCGGCCGAGCTCGCCCCCCGCCGGGCCGCAGCGAGCTGCGCCTGCTCCTGTGCCGCGACCTGCGCCTCGAACCTCGCCTGGTTGGCGTTGAGCTGGGCCTGCAGTCTCGCCTGGGACCCGGCGGCATTCGCCTGGGCTTGCGCCTGCTGGATCGCGAGCTGAGTCTGTACCGCATCCTGCGCGTTATCGGGGACCGCTATGGGCAAAGGCGGCGGCACGGCCCCTGCGCAAGGGAAAGCGCCCGCGGCCGCACACAGTGTCAGAAAAATGGGAAGCTTGCGGACCATGTGCATTGGACGCTCGAGCCGCGCAAAAGGTCTCAGCGCCGGCGGCGCTCTTCGCCAGCCGGCGCAGGCTCGCCCCGGGCATCCGCGCGGTGGATTCTCGCGATCGCATCGAACGCGGCTCGCCGAACCGCCGGACTCGAGTCCTCGAGAGCGCCGCGCAGGTCCGGCAACGCGGCGCTCGCCGCGGATCCGAGATAGCCGAGGGCTCTGCCGGCGCTGCCGCGCGACTGCGCATCCGGACGATGCAACATGGCGCGCAGGCGTGGAACGGCCGTTGCCGCGGCCGAACCCATGTTGCTGACGTCCTGCGCAGCCCATGCCCTGACGCTCGGATCCGGATCCTCGAGCGCCGCCAGGAGCGCGGGCAACGCCGGACGGAGGTCGAGCTTCGGGCCGCCGTCGGGGAAGTGCCACCAACCGCCTCCGACGACGTCCAGCGCCACAGCGGCGTCACGCCGCATCCGCGGATCGGGGTCGCGAAGCGCGCGAGCCAATGCGGCCACGCTCGCCGGCCCAAGCGCATGGAGCGCCTCGTAGATGCGCTGGCGCCGCACCTCCAGAGCCGGCAGAGGACGCGAAGCAGCCTCGGCAGAGCCGATTCCGCGCGGAAACTGGCGCCGCGGCAGCGGCATATCCCGCAGCTGTGCCACCAGGGCTTCGGCCGCTCGGGCGTGGGCCTGAGCCGCTCGCGGCGGCCGGGCGAACGCCGGCGTCACGATCGCCGCGAGGACGATCAGTGCGATCGGCGCCCTGAGATGCCGCCGAGGCGGCCACGCGGCGCCGCGGTGTTGGAAATGGCGCGACTCTGACGCTCGTGCGCTCACCCGCTGATCATAGCACCGGGTGAGCGGCTAGGCCCTCGATCCGGCCGGCTTGCGGGCCCGCGACTCGAACAACACGATGTCGCCCGGCGCATTGGATGCGGCGATGCAGTTGCGGCCCGTGGACTTCGCCCGGTAGAGCGCGGCGTCGGCGCCGGCGATGAGATCCTCCGTTCGCTCGCCATCCTGCGGATAGCAGGCGATCCCGAGGGAGGCGGTGATGCGCGGCAACGCGATGCCGCGTGAGAACACGTGCAGCTGCGCAATCGCTTCGCGAATCGCCTCTCCCTTGGAGTAGGCATCGTCGACGGCGCAGTCCGTCAGAACGACCAGAAATTCCTCGCCGCCATAGCGGCAGGCCACGTCCTCCGCGCGCGTATGGCGCTTCAGGACATGGGCGACGCCCCGCAGCACCTCATCACCGGCATCGTGACCGTTGCTGTCGTTGAAGGCCTTGAAATGGTCGACATCGAGCATGATGAGGCTCAGGGGGAAGCCGTGCCGCTGTGCGCGGGCGAGCTCCCGCTGGAGCGAGATCTTCAGATGCCGGCGGTTGTACAGGTCGGTCAGCGGATCGCGCTCCGAGCCGCTGCGCAGCGTCTCCTGCAGCCGCAGATTTCCTACCGCGAGCGAGAGTTGCTCGGCAAGCGCCGAGGCCAGCCGCTGCACGTCCTCCGTGAGTCGCTCCGCCCGCGCCTGGCGCAGGTGCAGCACCGCCAGGGTGTCCCCCTGCGAGACGAGGGGCACGCACAGGCAGGTGTCCCCGCACTCTCCGATGTGACGGCAGACCGCGGCGGCACTCGCCGGCTCGTAGAGGTGCGGCCGCCCCCGGCGCAATGCCCAGCAATCCTCCGGTGAGAAAGTCTGTGTTGCATCGAGAGCGCCCCAGCTGACTTGCAGCTCGAGCGCCGCATCGTCGCGTCGTGAGACATACAGTGCGCCGCCGACGCCCGGCAGCAGCTTGGGCAGCGCGCCGTGAATCACCGTGTTCGCCTCGGCCTGCGAGTGACAGGTCTGCAGCAGCTCCACCATGGTGCTCACGGTGGAGATCTCCTGCAGCAGCCGCGTCTGGCGCCGGATGGTGCCCTGCAAAGCCGATTCGCGGCGGCGGCTGGCAATGGCCTGGAGGAGGATGAGCGCGGCGAGGACCACTGCGAGCCCGAAAAGCGCAGTCAGCGCGATCACCGTTCCATGGAGGGCTGCGCCGGAACCGCGGAGCGCGCCGCGGCCACGGCTCAGCGCGACAGCGGCCGCCGCCAGCAGGCCCAGCGCCGCGCAGGCTGCGATCGTGCCGATGAGCAGAGACTGCCGGACGCGGTCCGCCGACCGCGCCGGAAGATCGCTCTTCTCGAGCCCGGACACCATGAGAACTCAGCCCCCCTGAATCGCCATTCAGAGAGCTGATTCGGCCCGCACCGGGCACCCTTGAGAGCGGCCGGGTGAACTGTGACGCGCCTTCCCGGCGGCGGCGGCCGGGCGTGATCCATTCCCGGCGACGCCGGCCGGATGCGAGGCCGGTGTGCCCGCTCAGCCGCCGATGCTCCAGAGCAGCACGGCGTCGAAGAGCGCCTTGCCCTGGGGCGTCAGATCATCGAATGTCGGGTTGTCGAGCGGCAGCAGGGCCCGGCTTGCCGGCGCGATGAAGCCGCCGGCCATCAGGGCTCCCTTCGGATAGCCGAAAATCGCGCATTCCCGGGGCTCATTGGGCACCGTGGCGATCACGGTCGCATCGGGCAGCGGCCGCGCCCATTTGAGCACCCCGGGGTTGTTCTCGAACTTCACCAGGCCCGGCTTCAACCCCGCGGCCATCGGGCTCCACGCGCCCACGATGTTGAGATAGTCCTCCGGCGGGTCGTCGCTCTCGCGCAGCTCGCCATGCTCGCCGTAGTCGACATAGCGGTCGTAGCCCGTGAAGTGCAGCGTGTCCGACATCAGGCCCTCGAGGGAGATCACCGGCACGGGGACATTCGCGTACCTGTTGGCGAGTTTCCACTTCGAGCAGGTGCCGGAGAGGATCACCAGATCCTGCCCGCGCGCCCGGGTCTCGGGGGCGGACTGATCGGCGATGGTCACGGTGAAGCCGAGCCTGCGCAGATGCGCCACGATGTGCTCATCCGACCTCCTGCCCTCGCCGGCATTCACGCGCTCGACGAAGAGCACCTTCTGGCCGTGCGAGATGCGGCGGATGGCCGATTCGAGCGCGGCCGGATCGTAGGCCGGCGGCGGCGGCGGCGGCGATGCGGCCCAGCGCAGCGCCGTATCGAAGAGCTTCACGCCGATGGCCCAGCGGCGCATGTTGGGATCCTTCGCCGCCGGCCCGTATGCGGCCGTGAGCAGATGGAAGTCATCGCTCCCGAGGTAGAAGCCGGCACGGCGCGCCGGTGCCGGGCGGCCATTCGCGAGGCTCGCGTCGCGCTCGTAAGTGAACACCGCGGCGTGGCTCTGCAGGCCCATGAAGTCGGCGATCACCGTACCGCCCGGACCCGGACGGCCCCAGCCGGCCGTCTCCGGCTCCAGATAAAGAGTGCCGAAGAGCTGCGGCCGCAGACCCACGGCCCGGCTGATCTGCGAGGTGAGGTTGGCGCCGTAGGCGTAGAGGACCGCGAAGCTGTCCGGATAGTGTTGGATCGGGTCGATCACCTCGAAGTCACGGTGCAGCACGGGGCCCGTGAGGCCGAGGTTCGGGTAATCGTAGGTATTCCAGGTGAAGAGGGGCACGGTCGAGTCCGCGTACTTCCGGCCGAGCGCGTGAGCATCCGCGGTCGAGGACAGCACGATCAGGCTCGCGCCGGCGGCGGCGGATTCCGGGGCGCTCGCATCCACCGTGCGCACGAGGAACCCGAGCTTCCTCAGGTGCCGGCGCACCAGCGCGTCATCGTTCGGCTGCGGGCTGTGGGCGCCGCCGGTGACGAAGAGCACGCTCTTGCCGCGAAGCGCCGTCCAGGGAGCGAGCGCCGCATGAGCCTGCGGCAACGCAAAGGCCGCGGCCAGGAGGAGGAGCGCGCCGAGCGCGCGCAGGCGTGTCACGAACCGGGTCACCGCGATCCCCCCGCGCCGTTAGCGCCGAGTATCAGGAGCTGGGCGCCGCCGGCCCGGACAGCCGCGCCGGCGGTAGACGTCCCGGCGGAGCGCGGCGCGGGTGCCAGCACGAGCCGCCGCGCAACCGGGCTCACCGCGAGCGCCGTGCACCTGCCGCCGAGCGGCAGACCGCCGCCACCGACATAACTGATGAATGCCGTCATCCGAATCGCATCGAGCGCGGGCCCGTCACCGGCCATGAAGACGCCGCCCTTCCAGCCGCCGGGCCCCAGGGGATGGAACGCAAATACCGTCCGCAGGCTGGCGGCCCGCTCGATGGGCAGCCGAACGAAAGTGAAGCCCATGTCCTCGTCGACCACCAGCGCCTGACCATTGCCGCAGGCCACGAACAGGCGCCGCCCGACCGTGTCCATGGCGAGCCCGGTGGGCGCTGTGCAGCCGGAGAGCGGGATCGCTCCGTCGGACCTCATTCCGGCGGTCTGTATCGCGTCCAACTCGTGGTCGGCCGCGTTGGCCACGTACAGCATCCCGCGACCGCTGGCCGCCATCTGCTCCAGATGTCCGTGCAGATGCGCAACGCCCAGCGTCTTGCCGCTCTTGGGCTCGAGCCGGGCGACGGAATGACCGATGCGGCTCTCGACATACAGTGCATGCCCCACGCGGTCGTAGAGAAGCGCCGAAGGCTCGCCGTTGCGCAGAGCGATCGAAGTTTTGATCCGCAACGGCCGCAGCGCCACTATCAGCAGGCGCGCCGGCGACCTCGTCGCGACATACAGAACTCCTCCATCATGTGCGGCTGCGGCAAGTCCGACCCCGGCGCCGGGCAGCTTCAATACCTTGCCGGGCTCTGCCGAAGCCGTACCGTATCTGCGCAGCTGCGCGCCGGCAGTCGCAAACACGTGCTTGCCGCCGGGACCGAACGCCAGGGCCTGCACGGGCGCCGCGCTGGTCAGCGCGATCCGTTGCAGCACGCGATAGGGAAACTCGCCCGCCGCCGCAGCGAAGCTCGTCCCGAGCGCGGTCGCCGCCAGCAGGATGGCCCCGGCACGCGGCGCTCTGCCAGGTCTCATCATCGATTGGCTCCACCCGGCGCCAGTCCCGCGATCCGGTCCGCCGCCCGGACCTGCAACTGCCGCAACGGCAGATAGATGCCCTCGCGGCGCACGTCCTGCTGCCCCTCGCGGCTCAGAATGAACCTGAAGAACTCCCGCACGAGCGGCGGCAGAGCCGCTCCGGGGCGGCGATTGACATTGCCGTAGACGAGCCGGCTCAGCGGATACCTCGCGAGCGCGACGTTGGTGTAAGTCGGAGAGATCGCATCGGCGCCGCGGCCCACCGCGATGACCTTCACGGCCGAGTCGATGAACGCGAGGCCGGTATAGCCGATGCCGTCGGGATCGGCGGCCACGCGCCGGGCGATCGGGAACACCGTCCTGTCGAAGTGGATTGCGCGGCGCCAATGACCGCGCCGGCCGCCGGCGTCGAGCACGCGCTGCCGCACGAATTCCTCGAAGCCGTTCCACGGCGCGATGGCATACACGTGGACCGGCCGCTGCGCCCATTTGCCGGTCGCGCCGAGCTGTCCCCACGTGACCGCCGGCCGGTCCCCCCGCAGATGCGAGCGCGAGAGCGCGGCATCGAGTTGCCGCACACTGAGCTGCTTCACCGGGTTGCGGGGATTGACGATGATGGCGACGGCATCGAGGAAGCCGAACTGCCGGTACGAGCCGCCGCTGACGGGCACGCTCGTGGGATCGTAGCCGTACTTCGCGTGGAACGAGGCGAGATCCACGGGCCTGAGCTCCCGGGAGACGAAAGCGATGTCCACGCGGCCGTTGCGCAACGCATTCGCCGCGTCATCGCCCTCGAAGGGCGGCCCCAACATGAAATGCGCCTTCGGGTAGATCGTCGAGAACGAAGCGATCCACGAGCGCACCAGCCCCGGCAGCACGTCGGAGCACATGAGCCGCAAAGTACCGCCGAGATCACGGCTGTAGCGCGGCTTGAAAGCCGCGAGCTTCGGGTCCAGCGTCGGCTGCAGCACCTCCGGCGCCGGCAGTGCCCGCCCGACGCGCATGCCCTCCAGGTCCTGCGCTTTGGTCTGCGCAGGGTGGGTCGGCACGACCGGGAGCTGCCATTCGACCGTCGCGGGGGCGAAGTCCCGCGCCCCCGCGGCAAGAGGCGCCAGAGCGAGTCCGCACGCGGCCGCGGCGTAGGCAAGCCGCAAGCACACGGTGCGCGCGGGCTTCATTGAAAGTACGCCCGGGCGGACAAGGTGAACATGCGCGGATTGCCCGGCAGCAGATTGATATCGCCGTTGAAGCCGGAGCTGGCGTAGTACGTCTTGTCGAACACGTTCTGCACCTTGAACGTGAGCGTGTAATCACCCACGTCGTAATAGAGCGCCGTATCTACCCGCGTATAGGCCGGCAGGTGCAGCATCGGAACGGTGCTGCCCGTGGGCAGGAAGCCCTGACGCTCCCCCTCGTGGATGATGCCGAGACCCCATCCCAGACCGTGCAGCCCGCGCGTCGTGAACTGATACCGCGACCACAGGTGCTCGGCCATCAGCGGCACGTTGGGCTCGCGGGCGCCCACCTGCGCCGCGACGGTCGATGAGGTGACCTTGGCGTCGGTGTACGCCGCGCCGGCGGTCAGCTGCCAGTTGCGCAGCGGCCGGGCGTTGACCTCGAATTCCGCGCCCTTGGACTGGGCGGCGCCGACCTGCTGGTAACAGGTGCCGTAGTCCGCGCAGGCGAAATGACTGACCGTGTTCTTCTCGTCGATCCTGTAGAGCGCGAGCGTGGAGTTCAGGCGGCCGTGCAGGAAGGTGTCCTTCTCGCCCACCTCGATCTGGTTGGCCGAGATCGGCACCAGGTCATTGACGCCGTTGATGTCGACGGCATTGGGCGGCGGGGGCACGTAGGAGGTGGCGTAGCTCGCGTAGAGACTCCAGTGCTTGTCGGGCTGGTAGACGATTCCGCCCATCGGCAGCGGTTTCTCATTCACCTTCACGGCCTCGGGCGAGCCGGGCGTGCTCAGCACGCGGGTCCACTGCTTGTCGCGCGAGTAGCGAATGCCGACACTGCCCTTCCAGTGAGGGGAGAAGGTGATCATGTCGGCCATGTAGGCGCCGAACTCCTCCGTCACCGTGTAGCGGTCGCTGAGCAGCGATGCCTTGCCCGGCGCGACCAGCGGCAGGCTGGAGAGCGGCGGCACGTTGCTGTAGTCCGGATTGTAGATACCGATGTTGAGCGAGTCCGGCCCGCTCGCCGGCGCGTTGAAGAACTGCAGCCGGTTCTCGTCCGCCATGGTGCGCCCGTCGGTGAGGCCGACCAGCATCTGCTGCTTGATGCCGAGCAGGTCGAGGGGCATGAGAACGTGGGCGTCGATGTAGTGATTGCTCCTTCGGTTGAGCTGCCCCCGCGCCCGGCGAGTCACGTCCTGCAGGTTCTTCGCGATCGCGACCACGTCGAAGCCGTGCGCCTCGTCCGTGTGCCAGACGTCGCGCGTGGCGACGTGCAGGGAGAATCCGTTGGCGAAGGTGTGCACGAAGAACGAGCTGAGGACGCTGCCGCGCTCGGTCTCGTAGTCGCTCGGCTGCTGGTAGCGGGTGGTGATGGGCGCCACCAGGGAGATGTTGCTGTCGGGCGCCACGAGGTAGGTGTCATAGCTGAAGCGCACGTGCTGGTACTGGTAAGCCAGCGTGAATTGGGTGCGATCGGAGATCCGCCAGGTGAAGCTCGGCGCGATGAACACGTTGCGGCTGTAGCCGAAGGCTCTGAACGTATCCTCGTTGGTATCGTCGGCGATCATGCGGTAGAGAAAATGCCGGTTGCCGGCGATCGGGCCGGTGGCATCCGCCGCCAGGTCGAATCCCGGCCTGTCGCCGACGCCGATCCCGTGACCGTCGTAGGCCTGCCCCGTGGCGGCGAGCTCGTAGAGCGGTTGCGCCCGCGGCTTCTTGGTGACGAGATTGATGAAGCCGCCGGGCTCTTCCTGTCCGTTGATGACCGAGGCGGGGCCGCGCACCACATCGATGCGCTCTACGCCGATGGTGGGCGGTGAGCCGAAGCGCGTGGCGAGACCCGGCAGACCGTCCACCAGGATGGAATTGATGTCGTTGGCGCCGCTCGTGAAGCCGCGGAACACGATGTCATAGCCTGTATTGCCCGCTCTCTGGATGCCGGTCATGTACGGGTAGAGCGAGGCGACCTGCTGCGCCTCGACCGCGTGCACGAAGCTCTGGGAGTACGTCGAGATGGAGAACGGCGTGTCGCGGGCCGGCAGATTCATCTTCATGGCGCTCGAGCCCGCCGCCGAGATGAATCGCGCCGAGACCACGATCGCCTTCAGCGCGGCGTTCTGCGGGGGCAGCTGCAGAGTGCCGCTCGCGGGCGCAGCGGCCGCGCCGCCGTCATTGGCGTCAGCCGATGGCGGGGGATCTGCCGCTGCGACGGCCGCCGGCCTGATGGCGATCGTGCGCTCGTTGACCTGTTGAAAGGTGTAGCCCGAGCCCTTCAGCAGCTGGACGAGCGCATCCTTCGGGTCCATGCGGCCCTTGAGCGGCCGGGTCCGCAGCCGCGCGAGCGCCTTGTAATCGAACAGCAGCTGCAGATGCGCCTGCGCGGCGAAGGCCTTGAGGGCGCTCGGCATCGGCTGCGCGGCGATGTCGAAGGATGCGGTATCCGCCCTGGCGAGGGCGGTGGGAGAAACGGCCAGCCACAGCGCCCCCAGCAGGGAAAGCCCGATGCCCAGCCACCAACGATCGACTCTTGCCACCTCTCGCCCCCTCGTTCTGATTACGGCCCGTTGCGGCCGTCAGGGGTGAAGACGGGCGGGCGTCGCATCTCCTACACGAAAGAGGTGGATCGTCCCGTGCGCGCTCACGCGGGACGATATGCCGAAGGCGCGGTCGAGCGCGGCGACGAAGCTGCCGGCATCGAGCGCGCGGAAGGTGCCGCCGACCTCGATCGAGGCGATCGAGGGATCGTCGATGACGATCTTGTGGTTCGTGTAGCGGTCGAACTCGGCCACCGCGTGGCTCAATGTCTGGCCGTCGAACGACAGCTCGCGGCGCTCCCACTTCAAGCGCTGGAAGATCGCGGCCGCATCGAGACGTTGCACGCTCACGCGCTGCATCGTGAGCAGGGCGTCCTGGCCCGCCGAGATCGTCTGCAGCGGGGGCTCGCCGATCCCAGGCTGCACCGGGCGGTCTTCGAGCAATGCGACGCGTCCCTCCGTCACCGTCACCTCCACATCCTGGCCCGCCTCGAGCCGGACATCGAAAGCGGTCCCCACCGCGACGACGATGCGATTTCCCGCGTGAACCTCGAACGGACGGTGCGTATCGTGCGTCACGGAAAAGTGCGCTTCGCCGCTGAGGAGGGTGACGTTGCGCCGGGCGGCGGTGAAATGCACCCGCAGCTCCGTGTTGGCATTCATGGTGACCACCGAGCCGTCGGCCAGGAAGACACGCGACAGTCCGTCGGCGCCGGTACGGTAGCTCTGGGTGGACGTTGCGGGCAGTACGCTCCAGAGGACGAGAAACAGGGCCGCGGCGATTCCCCCCGCCAGCGCGGGCCAGCGCACGGGCCGCGGCGGCGAGGCTCTCTGCGTTCGAGCGCGCGTGCCGGCGGCGGCATTCACCGCTGCGGCGCGGTGCCGCAGCCGCGTCCACAGGGTCCGCGGACGGGACGGCGCGAGAAGGTCCGGGTCGATCGCGCCGGCGGCGGACCGAAGACGGGCCAGGCGCTGGGTTCGCTCCCAGGCATGCGCCAGGCGCACGTAGGCGGCCCGGTGGCGCGGATCGGCGATGAGCCACGCCGCCAGCTCCGGGTCCTGATCGCCGCCGCGCGCGTCGTTTCGCGCGATCCAGGCAGCCGCCTGCGCCTCTACGTTGGCCGCCTCAGTCATGGCGCCTCAGCCGCCGGGCGATGCGCTGGCCCAGCGAGAACGGGCGATCGCCCGCCACTTCGCGCGCGAAGAGAGCATCGGCGCAGCGCCGGATGGCCCGGGCGAGCAGCTGCTCGACGGTTCCCTCCTCGATCTTCAGCCGCTCGGCGATCTCCCGCTGCGACAGCCCGTACACGCGGCGCAGGGTAAAAGCCTGGCGGCAACGCTCCGGCAACTCAGAGACGCATTCGGCCAGCAAGGCGAGCTCCTGGTGCGCATTGACGATCTCCTCGATCTGCGCACTCTCGTCTAAGACGTCCAACGCGGCAAGATCCGATATCAGCTCCATCGGAACGACGTCACGGTGGCGCAGCCAGTCGAGGGCCGCATTGCGGGCGATGGTCAGCGCCAGTGCCCGCACCGACCGCACCCTCACTCCTTCGGCCCGGGTCGCGGCGAGCAGGCGCGCGTACGTTTCCTGCAGGAGCTCGTCCACATCCGCACCGTTGCGCGCATAGCGGAACAGGAAAGCCCTCAGCAGCCCCTCGGACTCGAGGGCCTCGAGGAGATAGCGGTCACAGGCGGCGGCCATCGTCGGGGAGTTCCCGTTACAGGCGCGGCGCGGGGCCGGCGGCCGGCCTGCGGATGCGGGCGACCGCGGCCGACAGGACGACGAGCGTGCTCTCGATCAAATTCCCCCTCCGGCGCCGCAACGCTCAAGCATAGCCTCCCTTCCTATATGGAAACTAAACCGAGCCTGAACGATTCTTCAGGGACGCACATCGGAATGTGACTCACGTCACGTACCGCACCCTGCCGCCGGCGCTCGCGCGCCTGCGGAAGCGTGAAGTCCGATGACGCCCACCCCAGCCCGAGCACGTAATGTTGTGGGCTCCATGCACAAGGCCTTGTCAAGCCCAGGAAGTACCTTTGGACGGGCAGCCGTGCTCGTCCTGGCGCTTTGGGGTCTGGGACCGATCGCGGCCCGCGCCGATTGCTTTCCCATCTCCGACCCGGCGTATGTGACTCTCGACCCCCTCGTCGATAGCGACCCCGCCCAGGCTCTGCGCGCGGTGGCGGCACGGATCGACACGATCGACCAGGCCGGGGCGGCGCGAGATCCACGGCAGCTCGCGGCCCTCTACGCTGTGCAGGCGGATGCTTACGACATCCTGGAGCTCGATCGTGAGGCGCGGGCGACCGCCGAGAAAGGACTGGCGCTCGTCAACGGCCGTACGGACCCCTTGCGCCTCGAGCTGCTCTCGACGGCTGCCCTCAACATCTACACGCAGGAGGGCATCCACGAAGCGATCGGCGCCATCGAGAAGGCGCGGGCCCGCCAGCCCCCGCACTCCCTGTCGAATCTGTGCCTGGAGATCGCGCTCGGCACCCTGCAGCGCCGCTCGGGCAAGAGCGCGCTCGCCACCCGGACCATGACCCAGGCGTACCACGACAGTGAGATGCCGGCACGAGCCGAGGCGCACGCCGAGGCGGCCATCGAGCTGTCCTCGGCGCTGCGCGGCGTAGGCGATTTTCAGCAGTCGCTCACCCTCGCCCAGGAGAAGATCGCCTGGGACGCTGCGCACGGCGATGCGCAAGCCGTGTCGGTCTCGACCTATCTCGAGGGGGAGGACCTCAATGCGATGCGCGAATTCCGTGCCGCGATCGCCGCCTTCGAGCGGGCGCGCGGCATCAGCGTGTCGCTCGGGGATCATCAGGGGGTCGCCTTCTCGGACATACGGATCTGCCAGTCCCTGATCGAGCTCCATCAGTACGGTCCGGCGCGTCCGCGCTGCGAGAATGCCGCACGCATATTCGCCGCCAGCAGATCGACGGACATGTTGAAGGAGACGCAGGAGCACCTGGCCGAGATCGCTCTGCACGACGGCCGTGCCCAGCAGGCACTCGGCATCCTCGATCACGTGCTCGACCACGACGGCGCGGACATGGCGCCGCTGCGAGTGAACATAGCGTACCGAACCCGCGCGCGGGCCTACGCCGCGGCACACAACTACCATCCGGCATATCTCGACCTCGAGGAATACCTCCGTCGCTACCGCGCGGAGAATCTTGCGCGGCGCATGCGGCTGCAGCAGACGGTCAAGGAGCGTGCGCTGGCCCAGGAGGAAATCGCCCGCAATGCGGTCCTGGAGCATCAGCTCACGCTGACCCGCCAGCGCGAGACGCGCCAGACCGAGACGCTGCGCTGGGCGGCGGCTGCGGGTACGGCGGGCGTGCTGGTGATCGCCCTGCTCTCCTACATCCTGATCACCAACCTGCGCCATCGGCGCGATCTGCTGCGCCTCGCCACGGAAGACCATCTGACCGGAATGCCTAACCGAGGGCGCACGCTCGAGCTGGCGGCGGCGGCGCTGCAAGCCGCGGCCGAGCAACGCCGGCCGCTCACGGTCGCCGTCATGGATCTCGATCATTTCAAGGCCATCAACGATCGCTGCGGGCATGCGACCGGGGATCACGTGCTCAGGGAGTTCGCTCGCGTCAGCCGCGGCTCGCTGCGCGCCACGGACATCCTCGGCCGCCTGGGGGGCGAGGAGTTCCTGCTCGTCCTGCCCGACACGACCCTCGATGCCGCGCTGGCCAGCGTCGAGCGTCTGCGGGTGCTCGCCCTGGCGATCCAGGTGCCCTGTGCCGACGAGGAAATGCGGATGCGCGTGACGTTCAGCGCCGGGCTCGCCACGACCGCCCACGGGGCCCGCTCGCTCGATGAGATCATCGCCCGCGCCGATGCCGCGCTGTACGAAGCGAAGAACGAAGGGCGCGATCTGGTGCGCATCGACCGCGAGAGCTTTCAGACCGCCTCGACCGGCGTGCGCCGGGCGCTCACGCAGCTCTCGAGCGCTGCGCACAGGTCCTAGCACGAAACGCTGGATCCGGGCTCCTGCCCGGCCCAGCGCTGCGCCACCGGCGGCGGCGGGGCACGTCCCTGTGCCTGCTACTCGTTCGTGCCCGGCTTCATGATTCGGGGTGGACGTGCATCCTGGGGCAGCGAGTATCGACAACCCCTGGCGGCGTCCGTATGCTGGCCTGACCCATGAATTTCTGCACGCAGTGCGGCGCCCGGCTGGAATTTCGAGTACCGCCCGGCGATCACCTCGCCCGTCACGTCTGTGACGCATGCGGGACGATCCATTATCAGAACCCTCGTCTCGTGGTGGGCTGTGTCCCCGAGCACGCCGGGAGCATTCTCCTTTGCCGGCGCGCCATCGAGCCGCGGCGCGGCTACTGGACGGTGCCGGCCGGCTTCATGGAGAACGGTGAGACCCTGCAGCAGGCTGCCGCGCGGGAGACGCGCGAGGAGGCGCTCGCCGAGGTCGAGGTCGGCTCGCTTCTGTCGATCGTGCACGTCCTGCATGCCCACCAGGTGCACGTGTTCTTCCGCGCGACCCTGAGCCTGGCGCAATTCGGTTCCGGGCCCGAGAGCCTGGAAGTGGAGCTCGTCCGTCCGCAGGACATCCCCTGGCCGGAGCTCGCCTTTGCGAGCACGGAATTCGCCCTGCGGCGTTACCTCGAGGACCGGGCCGAGGGAGTCGAGCCGCACCACTTCACCGCACTCGACCGGCGGCTCAAGCCATAGAGCCGGTCGGCTTTGCGGCGACCTTCATCAGCGTGGCAAAATGGGCGGTCACGCGAGACCCGGGATTTCTCATGACCTTCGTCGTCACCGAAAACTGCATCAAGTGCAAGTACATGGACTGCGTGGAAGTGTGTCCGGTCGACTGCTTTCACGAAGGCCCCAATTTCCTCGCCATCGATCCGGACGAGTGCATCGACTGCACGCTGTGCGAGCCGGAATGTCCGGCCGAGGCCATCTTCTCGGAGGAGGAGCTGCCCCCGGGTCAGGAGCAGTTCAAGAAGCTCAACGCGGAGCTCGCCAAGCAATGGCCCGTGATCGCCGAGAAGAAGGACGCGCCGGCCGACGCCAAGGAGTGGGATGGCAAGCCGGAGAAGCTCAAACTGCTGGAGCGGTAAGAGAGAGGGCCGTGGCACCAGCCTTCCAGGGCGGGCGGGCCGACCCAGGAGGCGGACGAGCGGCCCAGGACGGCCGGGCGGGGTGCGCTGCCGCCGGGGAGGGTCACTGGCATTGCCTGCACCGAATCCACCGCGCCCGGGCGTGCGCGCGGATCGACGACACGTTTGAGTGTCGTCGATAAAGGCACCGCCTTTAGCCGCGGGGGTGGTGCTGCGAGTGCAGCTCTTTCATCCGCTCGCGCGCGACGTGCGTGTAGATCTGCGTCGTCGTGACCGACGCATGGCCCAGCAGCTCCTGGACCA
>JABBNZ010000062.1 GCA_019352035.1 Pseudomonadota bacterium
AGCCTTGAGACTCCTCAGCGCCTCAGCGGCACCGCGCACGAATTCGAAGTCCTCGGCGCGGTGCACGAAGGCGCGCTCCTCATTGAGCACCCCGTCCCGGTCGATGAACGCCGCCTTGCGGCTCATGGGCCGCGGATGCGCCTGAGGAGAGCGCTGGTCGAATAGCCGTCGACGAACGGAATCGCGACCGACCGTCCGCCCCAGCTGCGAACGAGGCGTGTCTCCTCCAGCGTCTCCATGTCGTAATCGCCGCCCTTGACGTAGATGTCAGGTCGGCAGCGCCGCAGCAGCTCACACGGTGTCGGCTCATCGAACAGGGTGACGAAGGCGACACTCTCGAGCGCCGCGATGACGATCGCGCGGTCGCCCTCCCGGTTCAGGGGTCGATCCGGTCCCTTGCCGAGCTGCTTCGCCGAAGAGTCGCTGTTCACCGCAACGAGCAGTGCCGCCCCGAGCTCGCGCGCCGCCGCGAGATAGAGCACGTGACCGCGGTGCAGGACATCGAAGACGCCATTGGTGAATACCAGCGGACGCGGCCAGTCCCCTTCGGATACCGCCGCTGGCGGCACGAGCTTGCGATTCAAAGAGGCGGGAATTTCCACCATGAAGGTCCGTCAAGCGGCGGCGCCCGACTGCGCATTCAGCCACTGCGCATAGCGCCGTACGCCCGTCGCCACATCGGCGAACTGCACGTCGCAGCCGGTGGCGCGCAGCGCCGTCAGGTCCGCTTGGGTGTGGCTCTGGTACTTGCCGACCAGCGCCTGAGGGAAAGGGACGTACTCGATGAGGCCCTGGGAGACTTGCTGTTGCAGGCTCAGAGGCGCCTCGGCGGTTAGCGCCCGTGAGGCGTTGATGGTCGCGTGCGCCACATCATTGAAAGGCTGCGCGTTGCCCGTCCCGACGTTGAGGATCCCGCTGCGCTCCGGATGCCGCAGGAACCAGAGATTCACCGCGACGACATCGTCCACGTACACGAAGTCGCGCATCTGCTGTCCGGGCCCATAGCCGCCGTACTCTCCAAAGAGCTTGACCTTGCCGGCCTCGCGCAGCTGCCCGAAATGATGGAAGGCGACGGAGGCCATTCGCCCCTTGTGCTGCTCCCGCGGTCCGTAGACGTTGAAATACCGGAAGCCCACCACCTGGGAACGGGAGGTGGGCAGCACGCGCCGCACGATGTTGTCGAAGAGGAGCTTGGAGTAGCCGTAGACATTGAGCGGCCGCTCGTTCTGCGGCGTCTCCCGAAACACGGTGCCGCCGCCATAAGTGGCGCCGGATGAAGCATAGAGGAGCCGTGTGCCCTGCGCCTGACAATGATCGAGCAGGTCCTTGGAGCAGCGGTAATTGGTCTCCAGCATGTAGCGCCCGTTGTGCTCCATGGTGTCGGAGCAGGCGCCCTCGTGGAAGATCGCATCGACCCGCCCCAGCTCCCCGAGCGCGAAGCGGTCGTAGAACTCGCTCCGGTCGAAATAGTCGCTGATGCTGGCGCCGAGGAGGTTGCGGTATTTCGCGCCCTCGGTGAGGTCATCGACCGCGATCACATCGTCGATGCCGATCGCATTGAGTCCATGCACCAGGTTGCTGCCGATCATCCCGGCGGCGCCGGTCACTACCACTTTCAACCGAAGAGCTCCTCGTAACTCACTGTCGCCGTGCCGAACTTGCCGACGACGATGCCGCCCGCGCGGTTGGCGATGGGCATTGCTTCGCGTAATCCGATCCCAGACGCCAGCATCGCGGCAAGCGTAGCGATGACGGTATCACCCGCGCCGGTCACGTCGAACACCTCTCGCGCCTGCGCGGGCACCTTCAGATGTCCGGATGTGTCGAAGAGAGACATTCCCTCTTCGCTGCGCGTCACCAGCACGCCCTCGAGCCCATGGCTCTCGCGAAGCCGCTGCGCGCGCTCCTCGAGCTGCACCTCGCTCTTCCAGCTGCCGATCACCTGGGCCAGCTCCGCGCGATTCGGTGTAATGACAGTCGCCCCCGTATACCGGCCGTAATCGTCCCCCTTGGGGTCCACGAGCACCGGCTTGCCCGCGGCGCGCGCGAGCTCGATCATCCGCGGGATGTGCGTGAGGCCCCCCTTGCCATAGTCGGAGAACAGCACCGCATCATGCTGCGGCAGCACCCGCGAGAAGTCCGACAGCATGTCCGCCAGCACCTCGTGGTCCGGCAGATTCTCGAAGTCCACCCGTACCAGCTGCTGTGCCCGCCCGATGACCCGCAGCTTGACGCACGTGAAGAGATTCGGGTCCCTTCCCAGAACCACCTCCACCGCCTGCGTCTTGAGGAGCTCTTCCAGCCGGCGCGCCGGCTCGTCGTGTCCCACCGCGGTGATCAGTGTGACGCCAGGCCCCAACGCCTTCACGTTGAGCGCCACATTGGCCGCGCCGCCCAGCCGATACTCTTCCCGGGTGACGCGCACCACCGGCACGGGCGCCTCCGGCGAAATCCGCTCCACCTCCCCGAAGAGGTACCGGTCGAGCATCGCATCGCCCACGACCAGTACCCGCGCCTTGATGAGCCGCGCCTTCAGATCAGGGGCCGCCGTGCGCTCCCCGCCGGCCGTGCTGCCAGTCTTGGCCGCGCTCATGCCAGCCCCAGCGCCTCCTCGATCAGGGCGCACAGCGTGTGTCCGATGAAGATGTGCGCCTCCTGAATCCGCGCGGTGGTCTGGCTAGGCACCACGATGGGCACGTCGCAAATGTCCCGCAGCGCCCCGCCGCTCTTGCCGAGCAGGCCTATGGCAACCACCCCGGCGGTCCGAGCCGTCTGCACCGCGCGAATCACGTTTCTCGAGTTGCCCGAGGTCGAGATGGCGAGCAGGCAGTCCCCGCGCACACCGAGCCCCGCCACCTGGCGCGAGAACACCTCGTCGAACGTGTAATCGTTGGCGATGCAGGTCATGGTCGAGGTATCGGTCGACAGCGCCACGGCGGCGAGTGGCCTGCGATCTTTCACGAAGCGCCCCGCCATCTCCGCCGCGATGTGCTGGCTGTCCGCGGCCGACCCGCCATTGCCGCACAACATGAGCTTGCGCCCGCTGCGCAGCGCCTCGCAGATGAGGCTCGCGGCCCGCTCGATTTCCTTTGCCAAGGACGGGAGGCTCCGAAAGAGCTCGAGATGCTCCTCAAGCCCCCGCTGAATGATGTCGCTCAAGTGGCCTTCCTTCTCAATCGCCCTTGTTCCATTCCGTTTCCTCACTCCCCCTTTTTCCATTCCGTCAGCTGCGCGATGACCTTCCCGACCCCGGGAGCCACCGCATGTCCGCCCTGCGGATCCCTGACCGCCGGCGCCAGCTGGTCGGTGAGCTTCTTGCCGAGCTCCACCCCCCACTGGTCGAAGGAGTTCACGCCCCAGATCACGCCCTGCGTGAACACCTTGTGCTCGTAGAGCGCGATGAGCTTGCCGAGGGTCGCGGGATCGAGCTGCTGGAATGCCACGAGCGTGCTCGGGCGGCAGCCCGCATGCACCTTGTGCGCGATGAGTTCCTCGATCCGCTCCTGGGGCAGCCCCTGCTGCGTGAGGTCCGCCCGCACCGCCTCGGCCGATTGCCCGTTCATGAAGGCTTCCGCTTGCGCGAGGCAGCTCGCGATCGCGAGGTCCTGCTGCGGCTGGTTGCCGCAGGAGGAGCGCGCCGGCAGGAGGAAGTCGAGCGCGGCCCGCGGGGTGCCCTGATGCAGCAGCTGGAAGAACGAATGCTGCGCGTTGTTGCCGGGCTCTCCCCAGATCACGGCCGCCGTCTGCCAGTCGACCCGCCGCCCATCGAGCGTGACCGACTTGCCGTTGCTCTCCATCTCGAGCTGCTGCAGGTACGCCGGGAAGCGCTGCAGGCGATCATCGTAGGGCAGCACCGCGAGCGTCGGCAGCGCCTCGAAGTTGATGTTCCACACCCCGAGCAGGCCCATCAGCGCCGGGAGGTTCTCCGCCCACGGCGCCGTGCGGAAGTGCTCGTCCATCGCGTGGCCGCCGGCGAGGAACGCCAGGAACTGCTCCTTGCCAAGGGCGATCGCGAGCGACACGCCGATCGAGGACCAGAGCGAGTAGCGGCCGCCGACCCAGTCCCACATCTTGAAGCGGTACTGCGGGTGCACGCCGAACTCGTCCATGGCGCGGTGATTCACCGACACCGCCGCGAAATGCTCCCGCACCGCCTCCTCGCCCAGCTTCTCGACCAGCCAGGCGCGCGCGGTATGCGCATTGGTCAGCGTCTCGAGCGTCGTGAAGGTCTTGGACGAGACGATGAAGAGAGTTGCGCGCGGATCCGCGCTCTCCAGGATGTCGTCCAGATGGCAGCCGTCGACGTTGGAGACGAAGTCGCACTTCGGCGCATCGATCGTGTAGGGCCGCAGCGCCTTCACGGCCATCGCCGGCCCCAGATCCGAGCCGCCGATGCCGATGTTCACCACGCGCGTGAATGGCTTGCCCGAGCTGCCGACGATGCGTCCGGCGCGCACGCTCTCCGCGAAGGTGAGCATGTGCTCGCGCTCCGCCATCACCACCCGCGCGATCTCCGCGCCCCCGATGTTCGCCCCCGGGGGCTGGCGCAGCGCGACGTGCAGGACCGCACGCCCTTCGGTGGAATTGATCTTCTCTCCGCGCCACATGGCATCGCGGTAGTCCTTCAGGCCCACCGCCTCGGTGAGCTCCAGGAGCTTGCCGAGCACCATCTCATCGAGGTGCTGGCGGGAGAAGTCCATGAGGACGCCCGCGCCCTGCCGCGAGAAGCGCTCGAAGCGGCCCGGATCGCGCGCGAAGAGCTCACGGGTCGCCACCGTGCTCAGCCGGGACGCATGGGTGGCCAGTTCCGGCCAGAGCGGGGTACGAGGACCTGCGGCCTTCGGCATGGGGGGGCTCCTCGTGGGGTCTGGTTAAGGTTGGGGCGGGGCGGCCGTGTAGAAGCGCTCGATTGTACCGGCCACGTAGTCGATTTGGGCCGCCGTGAGCTCCGGGAATACCGGCAGCGCCAGCACCTCGCCCGAGGCCCGCTCGGACTCGGGCATTTCACCGCCGCGGTAGTCGAGGTAAGCGAAGCACTCCTGCAGGTGCAGCGGGATCGGGTAGTAGATCTCCGTGCCGATGGCCGCCGCCGCCAGCGATTGGCGCAGCTCATCCCGACGCTGCACGCGGATGACGTACTGATTCCAGACGTGCCGGCCGCCCTGAGGCTGCGCCGGGGTCACGACCTTGTCGGCGCCCTTCATCGACTGCAGGCGCTGGGTGTACTGGCGGGCGTGGGCGTCCCGCTCCGCCATCCAGGCATCCAGGAAAGGAAGCTTGACGTTGAGCACGGCCGCCTGGATCTCATCCAGCCGGAAGTTGCCGCCGATCAGGCTGTGGTGGTACTTCGGCTCCATGCCGTGCACGCGCAGCACACGCATGCGCTCGGCGAGCGCGGCATCGTTCGTCGTGCACAGCCCGGCATCGCCGAAGGCGCCGAGGTTCTTGGTCGGGAAGTAAGAGAAACAGCCGATGTGGCCGATGCTGCCGGCCATGCGTCCTTGGCGGTCCTCAGCGCCGATCGCCTGGGCGGCATCCTCGATGACGTGAAGGCCGAGGCGGCTCGCGATCTCCATGAGCGCGTCCATCTCGCAGAGCTGGCCGTAAAGATGCACCGGCATGATCGCCTTCACCCGGCAGCCGCTCTTGCGGTGGATCACCTGGCGGCCGCCGCCCTCGCCGCGGACCTCGCAGTCCTGTGCGATGAGCGCCTCGACCTTCGCGGGCGCGAGGTTGAAGGTGGCCCGATCGATGTCGCAGAAGATCGGTCGGGCACCGAGGCGCGCGATCGTGCCGGCGGTGGCGAAGAAGGTGAAGGGCGAGGTGATCACCGCATCGCCCGGCCCGATGCCGAGCGCCATGAGCCCGAGCAGCAGGGCATCCGTCCCGGAGGAGACGCCGATCCCGTGCGCGCATCGGGTGTAGCTCGCCATGCGCTGCTCGAGCTTCAGCACCTCTCGGCCCAAGATGAACTGCTGGCTCGCGCACACCCGGCCGATGACCGCCTGCACCTCGGCGGCGATCTTCTCGTACTGCTGCGTCAGGTCGAGCAGCGGGACCTTCATGGCGGGCGGCGGAGACTGTGTCGTCACGGGAATACCTGCGGCAAGGTAAAACCCGCATTGTAGATTGGCGCAAAGTCGCCTGCGGCGCTTTGCGCGGCCAGCCCAGGAGCCGGGTTCACCTCGCGGCGCGAGGAGCGGCCTCGCGCCGCTTAATCACTGGCTTTTGACCGGTACTGGTAATACTCGCAGTACCAGTCGACGAACCGCCGCACGCCGACCTCGATCGGCGTCGCCGGCCGGTAGCCGACATCCCGCGCCAGATCCTCGATGTCGGCGAAGGTCTCGGGCACATCGCCCGGCTGCAGCGGCAGGAAGCGCTTCTGCGCCTTGCGCCCGAGGCACTCCTCGATCACCTCGATGTAGCGCATGAGCTCCACCGGCTGGTGATTGCCGATGTTGTAGAGGCGGAACGGCACGCGGCTGGTCGAGGGGTCGGGCGAGGCGCTGTTCCACTCGGGCGAGGGCTGCGCCACCCGCTCGCAGACGCGCGCGACGCCCTCGGCGATGTCCTCCACGTAGGTGAAGTCGCGCCGGTGATGCCCATTGTTGAAGACATCGATCGGCTTGTCCTCGAGGATGTTGCGCGTGAAGAGGAAGAGCGCCATGTCGGGGCGGCCCCAGGGGCCGTACACCGTGAAGAACCTGAGCCCCGTCGTCGGCAGGTTGAAGAGCGATGAGTAGGTGTGCGCCATGAGCTCGCTCGAGCGCTTGGTGGCGGCATAGATCGTCAGTGGGTGATCCGCGATGCGGTGCGGGGAGAACGGCATGTCGGTGTTCGCGCCGTAGACGGAGCTCGTCGAGGCGTACACCAGATGCTCGACGCCGTTGTGGCGGCAGCCCTCGAGCACGTTCAGCGTACCGGTGACGTTGCTGCGCACGTAGCTGTGCGGGTCCTGGAGCGAGTAGCGCACCCCCGCCTGGGCGGCCAGATGCACGACGCGCTGGAACTTCTCCCGCGCGAAGAGCTCCTTCATCCCCGCATCGTCGGCGAGGTCCAGCTTGACGAAGCGGAAGGCCGGTTTGCGACTCAGGCGCTCGAGCCGCGCCTTCTTGAGGTTGACGTCGTAGTAGTCGTTGAGATTGTCGAGGCCGACGATCTCGTGTCCGCGCGCCAGGAGATTGAGGCTCGTGTGATAGCCGATGAACCCGGCGGCGCCTGTCAGCAGGATCTTCATAGGCGCCCGTCGGACTGCGCGGCCGGGAAGACGTGCTTGATGTCGTAGACGACGTGGTTCTTCTTGCACAGGCGCCGCACCCCTTCGACCCCCATCTCGCGGAATTCCCGGTGCGCCACGGCGATCACCGCGGCATCGTAGCGCTTGGGAGCCAGGGAGCGGATCGGCCGCAGGCCGTACTCGTGCCGGCACTCCTGCGCATCGGCCCACGGGTCGTAGATGTCGACCTCGCCGCCGTATTTCTGCAGCTCCCGCACCACGTCGAGGACCTTGGAGTTGCGGATGTCGGGGCAGTTCTCCTTGAAGGTCATCCCGAGCACCAGGATGCGCGCGCCCTTGATGTGGATGCGCCTCTCGGTCATGAGCTTGATGATCTCGCCCGCGACGTACAGGCCCATGTTGTCGTTGATTCGCCGGCCGGCGAGGATCATCTCCGGGTGATAGCCGATCGCCTGCGCCTTGTGCGTGAGGTAGTACGGGTCGACGCCGATGCAGTGGCCGCCGACCAGCCCCGGCCGGAACGGCAGGAAGTTCCACTTCGAGCCGGCGGCATTCAGCACCTCCTCGGTGTCGAGCCCCAGGCGGTTGAAGATCAGCGCGAGCTCGTTGATGAGGGCGATATTGACGTCGCGCTGCGTGTTCTCGATGACCTTCGCGGCCTCGGCCACCTTGATGCTGGAGGCCTTGTGCGTGCCCGCGACAATGATGGCGCCGTAGAGCTTGTCGACGAACTCCGCCACCGCGGGCGTCGAGCCCGAGGTCACCTTCCTGATCGTGGTGAGCCGGTGCTCCTTGTCGCCGGGGTTGATACGCTCCGGGCTGTAGCCGACGAAGAAGTCCCGGTTGAACTTCAGGCCCGATTCCCGCTCGAGAATCGGCACGCACACTTCCTCGGTGCAGCCGGGATACACGGTCGACTCGTAGACGACCACCGTGCCCTTGCAGAGGACCTTGCCCACCGTCTCGCTCGCCTTGACGATCGGCGTCAGATCGGGCCGCTTGTACTCATCGATCGGCGTGGGCACCGTCACGATGAGGACCTTGCAGCGCTTGAGGCTGTCGAGCTCCGTGCTGAAGGAGAGCCGCGTTGCGCCCTTCAGCTCCGCCCGCGAGACCTCGAGCGTGCTGTCGCGGCCGCGCGTGAGCTCCGCGACGCGGTGCGGCTTGACGTCGAAGCCGACGGTGTCGAAATGCTTGCCGAATTCCACCGCGAGCGGCAGACCGACATAGCCCAGGCCGACGATGCCGATGCGGCACTTGCGAAGATGAAACATGGATTGCACTCAGGCGTGATTTGCGGCGGGGGCGGCCGCCGGGTCGTCCTCGCCAGCGGGCCAGAGACAGCGCCCGCCGCTCGATTTCGCGATGACCGCCAACATATCGCGGTGGGCGGCGAGCTCCTGCTCCGTGGCGGCGATGACGCGCAGCGGGGCCGGCGGCCGCACGAGCGCGCGCACCTGCCCGGCGCCGCGGCCTGCGGCACCGGCGGCGCCCTCGGTGAGGGCCAGCGCCCCCTGGCCGCCCGTCATCGCGAGATAGACGTCCGCCAGGATCCGCGCATCGAGCAGCGCCCCGTGCACCTCGCGGCGCGAGTTGTCGACGTTGTAGCGCTTGGCCAGCGCATCCAGGTTGTTGCGCTGGCCTGGATGCATCTCCCGCGCGAGCACCAGGGTGTCCAGGACGCGGCAGATCTCGCTCATCACCATCGCGCGTCCGGCGCGGCGCAGCTCCGCATCCAGGAAGCCGACGTCGAATTCGGCGTTGTGAATGACCAGCTCCGAGCCGCCGATGAAATCGAGGAGCTCGTCCACGACCTGCGCGAACAGCGGCTGGCGCACGAGATCCTGGCGCTGAAGGCCGTGCACCGCCTCCGCGCCGATGTCGATGTCGCGCTCCGGATTCAAGTAGCGCTGGAAGGTGCGGCCGGTGACCTTGCGGTTGAGCAGCTCGACGCAGCCAATCTCGATGATCCGGTGGCCGAGCGCGGCCTCGAGACCGGTGGTCTCGGTGTCGAGAACGATCTGTCGCATGAGCGAAGTCTACAGCGTTTCTTCGATCATCGAGATCTCATCGCATCGATGGCCTCATTCGCGAGCCGATCGACCCGCTCGTTGCCCGGCACGCCCGCGTGGCCCGGCACCCAATGCCACTCGATCGAATGGCCTGCCGCCAGCTCATCGAGCCGGCGCCAGAGGTCCTGGTTCTTGACGGGCTTGCGGTCCGCCGTGAGCCATCCCCTCTTCTTCCACGCGCTCACCCACTCGAGGATGCCGCGCCGGACATATTCGGAGTCGGTATAGACGCGCGCCTGCGCCGGACGCTTCAGCGCCTCGAGCGCGCGGATGACGGCCGTCAACTCCATCCGATTGTTGGTCGTCAGCGCCTCGGCGCCGGCCAGCTCTTTTTCGCGGCCGGCGATGCTGAGCCAGGCCGCCCAGCCGCCGGGCCCCGGATTGCCGCGGCAGGCGCCGTCGGTATAAATGTCCACCACGGCCGCGGTTCCCTCAGTCGATTTTTTCACGTGTTTTCCGGATCGCCCTTCTGCGTTTCGGGTCAGTAGTTCCCCATAGGATGGCCGTCCACCCCGGATCATGAAGCGGCACCCACGTTTGACAGGCACATGGTGTGCCCCGCCGCCGCAGGTGGCGGAGCCGCGGGCAAAAAACCGCGCTTTTTGCCCGGATCCAGCGCTTCAACCTAGTGCGGAGAGGGCTTGATGAGCCCGCCCAGTACCGCGGGCCGCTCCCGGAATCGCGGCCGGATCGGTGTCAGAGTGTAGATGCGCTTGCGCGCCTTGAGGAGGTACGCGTTGGCCGGAAGCGGGTACGTGAGTCCGCGCCGCAGCATCCGGCCCGTCCCCTCCCCCGCGGCGAGGCCGCCGCTCCAGGGACCGCGGAACAAATAATGCTGCGCTGAAACGACTTCGTATCCGAGCAGTACCAGCCATTCGCGGACTCTTCTCTCGGAGAGCACGCGACGCATCCCGGGCGGAAAGCCGCTGCGGCTCCAGCGGGCGCGCACGCCCCAGAGGCTCCATGGCCGAAAGCCGAGCACCAGCAGCCGCCCCTCGCCAACGAGCACGCGATCCGCCTCGCGCACGATGGCATACGGGTCGGTGGCGAACTCGAGGATGTGCGGCAGCAGGACCGCGTCGATCGAATCGCTGACGATCGGAAGCTGGGTGGGCCGCGCACGGATGTCGGCGCTCGACGACAGTCCGGGCGCGGCGAGGATGGACTGATGGCGCGTGCGTGCGCCGGACAACAACTCCCGGCCGGCGCCCCAGGCGCCGATTTGCAGCAATTCCCAGCCAAACACGTCATCGAGCGCCTCACCGAGCAGCTGCGATTCCGCGGCGATGAGCGCGGCGCCCAGGGGGCTCGCCCACCACGAGAGACGCGCGGCCCGCGGCTCCTGGAATTGAGAATTGTGCGACGAGGCCATGAAGTACTGGCAATAGTGTGAAGTTAACGGTTAAATTTCCCCGTCCGATTAAGTAATGTCCAACCTGGGGCTCGTGCTCCGGTGCGAAAAGAAGTTAACATGCCGCTCAGAGGGCCGGGAACTTGGCGACGGATACGATTCGAACCACACGTCACGCGCTGCTGATTGTCACGCTTGCGGCCCTCGGTGCGTGCGCCACGCGCCAGCCCGTGAGGCCGATTGCTCCCGCACGAATCATCGTGCCGCCCGCTCCGGTCGCGCAGCCCACGCCGCCACCGCCCCCCGTGCCGACCGCCTCCGCCGCGGCGGAGGCCAGCCTCACCCCGACGCAGTATGCCGATCTTTTCGACCGCATCCGCGCCGGCTTCATGCTCCCGGACCCGCGTGAGCGGGCGATCGACGAGCAGCTCAACTGGTACGCCTCGCATCCCGATTACCTGCAGCGCGCCTTCGGCCGCGCGGACATGTACCTTTACTACATCGTCAAGCAGCTCGAGAAGCGGCACATGCCGCTCGAGCTCGCGCTTCTGCCCGTCATCGAGAGCGCGTACCAGCCGTTCGCCTATTCCAGCGCGCGGGCGGCGGGCCTGTGGCAGTTCATCCGCGGCACCGGCACGCGCTTCGGCCTGAAGGAAGACTGGTGGTATGACGGGCGCCGGGACGTCGTCGCCTCCACCAATGCGGCGCTCGATTACCTGCAGTCGCTGCACACCCAGTTCAACGGCGACTGGCTGCTCGCGATCGCGGCGTACAACTGCGGCGGCCTCGCCGTGCAGCACGCCGTTCAGGTGAATGAGGCCGAGCATCGCCCGATCGACTTCTGGGATCTGCGCCTGCCGCTCGAGACCGAGGCCTACGTACCGAAGCTTCTCGCCATGAAGCGGCTGGTCTCGGACCCGGCCAAGTACGGCCTGGACTTCAGCCCCATCCCCAATCAGCCGTATTTCGTGAAAGTGCCGACCGACGGGCAGATCAACCTGCAGGTCGCGGCGCAGATCGCCGGCATCACCGCCAAGGAGGTCTACGACCTCAATCCGGCTTTCCACCGCTGGGCGACCGATCCCACCGGGCCTTTCTACCTGCTGCTGCCGGTCAGCGCGGCGCCGGTGTTCGAGCAGAACCTGGCCGAGCTCACGGCCGATCAGCGCATGGGCGTCGAGAATTACATGGTCCGCCGCGGGGACTCGATCTACGGTGTCGCGCGCCATTTCAAGACCAGCGTGGAGCTCCTCCGTAAGCTCAATACGCTGCCGAACGGGCGGCTCACCGTCGGCGCCGACCTCGAAGTGCCTGCCACCGCCTACGTGCTCCCGGAGCAGGTGCGGCTGGCCGCGGCCCGGGTCGATGAGCGCGCCGGCTGGGGCACGCATGTGCAGTTTCAGGTCGTGCGGCCGGGAGACTCGCTGTGGAGCATCGCGAGCCGCTACCGCATGACCGTGGCCTCGCTCGCGCGCATGAATAGGATCTCCCCGCATCAGGTCATCCGGCCCGGCGAGAGACTGCGGCTCTTCACCAGAATGCCCATGGAGCAGCACGGCGAGATCCGCTTCCAGGTGGTGCGGACCGGGGACACCCTCTGGTCGATTGCCCGCCGCCATGGCATGAGCGTGAAGACGCTGTTGAGCCTGAACGGCCTGCGCCGCGGCGAGGTCCTGCATCCCGGCGAGCGGCTGCGGCTCTATACCCGGGAGGCTCGCGGCGCTCGCGTGGCGCGGCCGGCCTACCGACAGGCCAGCCTCCGCGGCGGCCATACGCGCCGAGTGGTTTACATCGTGCGCGCCGGCGACACGCTGTGGCGCATCGCCAAGCTCTTCCAGGTGAAGGTCGCGCAGATTCTCGCCTGGAATGCGATCGGCCTCCATCGGCCCATTCTCGCCGGCCAGAGACTGATGATCCGCATCGCCTCTTCGGGCGGGTAGGCCGGCATGGGATTTCTCTCAGGCAAGCGCGCGTTCATCGTCGGCGTCGCGACCGACCGCTCGATCGCATGGGGCATCGCGCAGGCGATGCACCGTGAAGGCGCGGAGCTCGCATTCTCCTATGTGAACGACAAGATGAAAGAGCGCGTCGAGCCTTTGGCGCAGTCCGTAGGCTCCCGCCTCACGATGCCCCTCGACGTGACGGTCGACGGCCAGATCGACGCCGCCTTCGAGCTGTTGAAACGCGAGTGGGGCAGCCTCGATATCGTGGTCCACGCCGTGGCCTACGCCCCCCGCGAGGCCATTGCCGGCAGCTTCGTGGAGAACACCACCCGTGAGGCGTTCCGCATCGCCCACGACGTCTCGAGCTACAGCCTCACCGCTCTCGCCCGCGGCGCCGCGCCGCTGATGGCGGGCCGTTCCGGGGCGCTCCTCACGCTGTCCTATCTGGGCGCAATCCGCTCCATCCCGAGCTACAACGTCATGGGACTCGCGAAGGCGAGCCTGGAGGCGAACGTGCGCTTCCTGGCGGCGGATCTGGGTCCGCGGGGCATCCGGGCCAACGGCATCTCCGCCGGTCCCATCAAGACCCTGGCCGCGGCGGGCATTTCGGGTTTCCGCAAGATGTTGAGCCGGGTGGCCGAAGTGGCGCCGCTCAGACGCAACATCACTCAGGAGGACGTCGGCAACGCCGCCGCGTTTCTCTGCTCCGATCTCGCCGCGGGAATCACGGGCGAGATCCTCTACGTCGATGGCGGCTTCAGCACCGTGGGAATGAGCTTCCCGCAGGAGCCGGAGACCCCCTGAGGGGACCGCCGAGGCGCCCTCGCGGGCGCCACGAAGCTCGAGCGCGGGCTTGGCGGGACTGGGTCCCCTCGACGGGCGCCATCGCGGGGCTTGGATATACCCGAGGCGCCCCCATTCGTGGGGTAAGCGTTACGGAGTAGGCTTCGTCCCGTGTCCACGACTTCCCGCCGCGAGGAGTTCGACGCCCTGCGGGGCCTGATGCTCGTCGTGATGACCCTCGATCATCTGCCGACGGGCCTGCACCACTACGCCAATCAGCCGCTGGGCTGGGTGTCGGCCGCCGAGGGATTCGTCTTCCTGTCCGCCTTCCTCGTCGGCACGATCTACTCGCGCCAGCTGCTCGAGAAGGGCTTTGCGCACGTGCGCGAGCGCCTGTGGAAGCGCGCGGGCAAGCTCTACTTCGTGCACCTGGCGCTGCTTCTTTTCGCCTTCACGATCGTCGCGGGCATCGCGGTCGTGACGGGGCGCCAGACGCTGCACAACCACCTGTCGTTCTTCTTTCAATCCCCGGTGAGAGCGGTGGCCTCGAGCCCGCTGCTGCTCTACCAGCCGCCGCTGCTCGACATCCTGCCGATGTACGTCGTCTTCCTGGCGCTCTCGCCGCTCGTGCTCCGTGGGGCGGCGAGAGGCGGCTGGGCGCCCATCCTCACCGCCTCGGGCCTGCTCTGGACCCTCTCTCAGCTGGGCGTGCGCAACTGGCTGTTCGCGAAGCTGGCGGTGTCGACGGGTATTCCGCTGAGCGCGCTCGGCTCTTTCGACTGGCTCGGCTGGCAGCTCGTGTGGGTTGCGGGACTTTGGATGGGGGCCGGCGCGCTGCGCCGCGGCGGTGCAGCGGACCCCGCATGGCTTCAGGAGCCCTTCGGCGTCGGCTCGCGGAAATTGCTTCTGGCCGGCGCGCTCGCGATCGCGATGGTGCTCTTCGCCTCGCGCCATCAGCTCGCGACGCTGGGCTTCCTACAGCTCTCGCCCAACTCGTCCTGGCTCAGCAAGTGGCACCTCGGCGCGCTGCGGGTGGTGAATTTCGCCGCGCTCGCCGTGCTCGTGCGCCACACGGTGTTACCCGCGCTCGCAATCCTCCGGCTGCCCGGCCTGGCCCTGCTCGGCCGCTCCTCGCTCGCGGTGTTCACGACCCACCTGCCCTTCGCCATCCTGAGCCGGGCGCTGATCGTGGACGAGGCGCCGCTCACCCTGGCTCAGCAGGCGTGCGTGCTGGCGCTGACCTTCGGCGCAATGCTCGCCGTGGCGTGGTATGCCGGCCGCGCGGGCTCACCTGGAACGCGGCCGGAGTCCTCCGCCGCGCAAGCGGCTTCAACCGCTTGAGGGTGCCGCCCCGTCAATATTGAAACGCTTCGGGGTTCTTCTTGACCGTCGACGTCGCGCGCAGCTGCGCGAGATAGCCCAACGCCTCGGCCTCGCCGGCGCGCTGCACCTGCTCCTGCTCGAGCACCTTCTCGAGGTACTTGTTGGCTTCAGTGCCGGCGCCGCTGCGCATCCGCGTGACGGCGATCAGCGCCGCACCGCCGCTTTGCAGCGGTACCGCCTCGTACACCGGCCCGTGTGCCGGCTTCGGCGCATCGAACGCCACGGACTCGATCTGCGCCGGTATCGAAGGATCGCCACGGCCGACGAAATTGGGTGCAGCGGCCTTGACCCCGAGGGCCTTGGCCACCTGCTCGAAGGAGCTGCCCGACAGCAGCTGCGCGCGCGCGGTGCTCGCTGCAGCGAGCGCCGCATCGGTCTCGCGCTGGCTCTTCAGCGCCGCGACGATGCTGTCGCGAACGTCCGCGAGCGGCTTGACGTGAGGCGGGTGGCGCGCCACCACCTTGAAGATCACCATCTTGTCGTTGTCGAGGATCACCGGGCCGCCGAGGGAGCCCGCCGAGATGGCGTTGGCACCGAACACCTGGCTCTGCAGCGGCATGGCCTTGCCGAGCGGCGCCCCGCCCGCGTCCTTCAGGAACTGCGGCACTTCGCCGGTCGCGAGGTTGAACTGCTTCGCCAGGGCCGAGAGGCTCACGCCCGGGTTGTCGAGCCGGTTCTGCAGGCTGTCCTCGATGTCGCCGAAGCGATTGCGCGCCTTGCGCTGCTGCAGCTGGGCCTGAAGCTGCGGTCGCACCTCGGCGAGGGTCTTGGTCCGGCCTGCCTCGATCCCGTCGAGCTTGATGATGTGATAGCCGTACTGGCTCTTCACCGGACCTACGATGTCGCCGACCTTCTTGATGCTGAAGAGCGCATCGGCGAACGGCTTGACGAAGCCGCTGCGCTCCATCCAGCCGAGATTGCCGCCGTTCTTGGCGGAGCCCGGGTCCTGCGAGTACTTCTTCGCCAGGCCGGCGAAATTCTGCCCCGACTTCGCCAGGGCCAGGATGTGCTCGGCCTCCTTCAGCGCCGCCGCCGGGTCCTTGCCGAACGGAATCAGGATGTGGCTGGCCTCGCGCCGCTGCGGCACCACGTAGCCGCGCTTCGCCTTGTCGTAGGCCTGCTGCAGGTCGGCGTCGGAAATCACTTCGGTGCTCGCGACCTGCGAGAGCGTCAGCTGCGCATACCGCAGGTCCACGGATTCGGGGACCCTGTAGTCGGCCTGGTGAGCCTTGTAATAGGCCTCGATGGCCGCCGGGGCGATCGGCGCGTCGCTCTTGTAGCGGTCCGCCGGAATGATCGCGTACTGGATCTCGCGCTCCTGCTCTTCCAGCGCCTGCGCGCGGGCCGCCTCGGCGGGCGTCACGAACTCCGAGGAGACGATGCCGCCGAGAAGCTGCTGGCGCCGCAGGTCATTGCGCTCCTCGTCCTTGAACTGATCGATCGAGAGGCCGTTCTCCGCGAGGACTTCCTTCGCGACTTCGGGCGAGTACTGCCCCTGGACCTGGAATGCCGACTGATGGCGGATTCCGGCGATGAGCTCCGCCTCGCTCACCCGGTAGCCGAGCTTCTCAGTGCGCTCGGAGATCAGGGCATTGCTGATCAGGCTCTCGAGCACCTGGTTCTGGGCGCTCTTCTGCACGGCCGCCGGGATATTGCCGCCGTACTGCTGCTGCAGCCGCGACTGCTGCTGGATCCAGGCATTGCGCGCCTGCTGGAGCGAGATCGTCTGCCCCCCCGCCTTGGCCGCATAGCTCGAGGTGCTGAAATTGAGATTGACGATGCCGTAAGCGCCCCAGGCCGCAAAGACGAGCGCGAGCGCGCCCAGGATGCTGTACCACAGCCACTTATGCGTCTCGATCGTATCGGTGATTTTCTGCAGCATGCCCTAACAGCCAAGCCCTGCGGTCGCGCAATGCAAGTGCCCCCTGGCGCCGCAGCATGATGAATAGAATGGCGGAGCGGACGGGACTCGAACCCGCGACCCCCGGCGTGACAGGCCGGTATTCTAACCAGCTGAACTACCGCTCCGACTTGGGGGGGCGAATGCTATAGGACGCTCCGGCCGCTGTCCATGAGAGCCGAGCTTCCAGGCGCCTGCGAGAGCCTCGGGCCGTCCGCCCCCGGCGGTCTGCGATGTGCGACAGTCGCGGCCGGGTAGGCGGCGTGCTAGCGTCCGGGAGCTGCGGCGCGCGCGTCAACCTCGCACGCCGCGGCGCGCTTCAATGCGCACGAGCCGGCACCTTAATCGAGGTCGACGTCCATGAAAGCATTTGGTTCGACCCTGTCCGTTGCGCTGGCTCTGGCGGGGCTGCTCCTCCTGGGGCAGGCCCTGGTGCCCGCGAAGGCGGGTCTCGGGGAGAGCGTGGCGTCGGTGCAGACCGACCGGCTCAGCTTGAAGGGGCAGCTGCGCGCGCGCCCGGGGAACGGCTACTCCGTGCAGGAGATCACCGCCGCCACCGGGACGGTCGTCCGGGAATACGTCTCCCCCGCGGGGGTGGTATTCGCGGTGCGCTGGAGCGGTCCGGCCATGCCCGATCTGCAGCGCACGCTCGGAGCCTACTTCGCCCAGTACCAGGCCGCCCTGAAGGCGCGGCGGCTCGCGGGCCCGCGCGGGGGCCACAACCACGTGCAGATCCGGGCGCCCTCTCTGGTGGTGCATGCGGGAGGGCACATGAGGCAGTACTCCGGCATCGCCTACGTGCCGTCCCTGGTGCCGCCGAACCTCTCCATCTCGGAACTTCATTAGCCGCAGCGAGGCCACGGTGCGCAAGCTCCTTCTGCTCGGTCTGGTCCAGGTCCTTTTCCTCCTCGCCGGGTGCGGCGGCAACTCGGGCGGCGGCGTGATCACCTCCACCGCTGGCAATACCGGCAATAGCGGCGGTCATGCCGCCAACACGGTGACCATGACCGTCGACAACGGTCCCAATGGCGACGCCGTCGATACGCCGTTCATCACCGTCACCGTGTGCGCGCCGGGAAGCACGACCAACTGCCAGCAGATCGACCATGTCGAGGTCGATACCGGCTCTTACGGGTTTCGCGTCATGTCCTCCGTGCTGTCCCCGTCCCTCGCCTCGGCCCTGCAGCAGGAGCAGGTGAGCACGAACGGCGACTCCATCGTCGAATGCACCCAGTTCGCCGACGGCTTCAGCTGGGGACCGGTGAAGCTGGCCGACGTGCAGGTCGCCGGCGAGTCGGCGAGCAACGTGCCGATCCAGGTGATGGGTGATCCCACGTACACCGCCTCGAGCGGCACCACCAGCGAGATTCCGACCCCTTGCTCGAGCACCGGCCCCGAAGAGGATACGGTCGCCGCCTTCGGCGCCAACGGCATCATCGGCATCGGCCCCTTCGGTGCGGACTGCGGCTCTCTCTGCGGCACCTCGGTGAGCGGCGGCACCAATCCCGGCTGGTACTACGGATGCCCGGCGAGCGGCTGGTCCCCGACCAATCCCTGCAACGAGATCGCGGTCACGGACAGCGGGCAGGTCACGAACCCGGCGGTCTTCTTCCAGACCGACAACAACGGCGTGATCATCGAGTTTCCATCGGCCCCGGAAGGGGCGAGCACCCTCACCGGCACGCTCGTGTTCGGCATCGGCACCGAGAGCAACAATTCCCTGGGCGGACAGACCGTGCTGACCGCGGATTCTTCCTACGGAGACATCAACACGGACTACACCACGGTCAACGGACCGCAGCAGTACCTGCCCTACTCCTATTTCGATACCGGCTCCAATGCCTACTATTTCTCCGACGACGGGATCCCCTCGCTCCAGGGCTGCAGCAGCTACAAGGGATATAACAGCACAACCCCCGACTCATGGTTCTGCCCCGCCTCCGAGCTCAACCGCAGCGCGGCCAATACCGGCCAGAACGGCACGCAATCGACCGTGTACTTCTCGATCGGCAACGCGTATACGATCTTCAACAGCTACGCGGGCACTGTTTTCAACGACCTCGGCGCGAGCGCCGGCTCGCAGCTGACCGACTGCGCGAGTCCGACCTCGGCGAGCCAGGATCAATCCTGCGGGTTCGATTTCGGCTTTCCGTTCTTCATAGGCCGCAACGTGTACATTGCGTTCGCCGGCGCCAACACCGCCTGGGGCAACGGTCCCTACTATGCCTATTAGATTGGCGCCAATCGCTCCCGGCGATTGGCGCGGCCAGCCCAGTGACCGGGCTCGAGCTCGCGGTCCAGGGACGGCCCTGGACCGCTGACGCAGTTGCTTTCGGACGGGCTCCGAGTTGGAGGCCAACGGGCTTGGCCCCGCGGCAGGATCGCCGCGGGATCCCGCTCCCGGATCAGCTGCGGGCGCCGACGGCGGGCAGGCCCGCGCGCTTCAGGCGTACGTTCAGCTTGCCAATGGCCGCCTGGCTGTCCCGCCATGCGCTCGCCGCCTGATCCAACGCCTTTGATTGCCTGTCGGACACCTGCTGCTCGACAGGCGTCGGCGCGAGATCGGCCGACTCCGCGTCGGCCTCGAGACTGCTCAGGCGCCCACTGATCCGCTTCAGGTCCTTGATGTGCGCCGCCGTCGCATCGCGCAGCTTCTCCACCGCGCGAAGCAGCTCTGGGTCGCCACCCCTCGCGAGCAGGCGCGCCGCCAGCGCTTCGAGCTGCTCGCGCGCGGGCTTCTCGCCCTTGTACAGGGTATCGGCGCGCTCGAGCGCCGCGCAGAGCGACTGGCTGTACGTCAGCAGCGCACGCAGATCCTCGTTGCTCGTATGGACCCGCGGATCGAGGTGCACCACGAGCGGCGCCCGGTACTGTTGGCCATCGGCCGTCAGCACGATGCTGTAGATGCCCGGCAGCACGAATGGGCCATCCACTGACGGCGGGGTGTCCTCGCCGAACACCGCCTCCATGCTGTACTCATACGAGATCGCGTGCGGACGCGCGTAGCGCAGATTCCAGACGAAGCGGTGCATGCCGGGCGCGGCCGAGAGCTGCTGCGCGGGCCGCAGCCACTTCTTGGCGAAGTAGCGCTCCGCACGAAGGTGCCGCGGCGCCTCCTCGGAGGAAATCGTGCGCACGAGCTGCCCGGTGAAGCTGTATATCCCGAGCGTCACCGGCCCTTTCGTCCCCTTGCCCAGCCAGTAATCGATGATCGCGCCCGCCGGCGGGTTCTGGCCCTGCGGCGTCTCGGGCGGCAGCGGCGTGTCCTTGTTGTTGTCGGGATGGACCCGCCAGGCGACTTCCGGCGCGAAAAGATGCGCGGGGGCCTCGAGCACGGCGGCCGAGAGCTGACGCAGCGGCGTCACGTCATCCAACACCCAGAGCGCACGACCCTGGGTCGCGGCGATCAGGTCGTCACCGTGCACCAGAAGATCGTTGACCCGGGCGTTCGGCAGGTTGAGCTTCAGCGACTGCCAGTGATCCCCGTCATCCAGCGAGACATACACGCCCTGCGAGGTCCCGGCATACAGCAGGCCGCTGCGCGCGGTATCGGCGCGAACGACCGGAACGTCCTGATCGGGCGGCAATCCGGTGTCGATCTCGGTCCAGGTCTTGCCGTAATCGTGAGTGCGC
>JABBNZ010000063.1 GCA_019352035.1 Pseudomonadota bacterium
GGTGACGAGCGTGCGTCTCCTCGCCCTCCGAGATCCGCGTACCCGCGCCTGAATCCATCGGGAAGCCCCCTCCGGCCGGCCCGCCGCGTCCACACTCGCTCGATGATTTTCTCATTGACCTTGCTCCTTCGAGGGCCTAGCGGGCCGCGTGCTCCCGCGTCGCGCCCAGCACTTCGGGCTCGATCTCGAGGGTCAGCACTTCGAACCCCAGGGGATTCCAGCCGCGTGTCCGCGGATCCTGCGGCGGCTTGCCGTAGCGGTACGCCACGCTCGCAATCCAGTGAGTGACCCTTCCCGAGGCGCCCTCCCCGCTTCGGTCGATGCGTGCGAAGCGCACCTGCGCAAGGTCCGGCCGGCCGCTCGCATGGGCGAGGAAGCTCACCGACTCGATGCGCACGGCCGCGGTGCTGCCATCCCTGTGCACATTGAGGGGTGACCGGGGATTCGCCCGGTTCCATCGGACATAGAGCGCCTGGTTGAGCCGCGGCGAGTTGAACGCGCCGCACTCCTCATAGTCGCTCGGCGCCATCGCTCGATCGAATCGCTCGCACACTGTGATATAGCGCGTGAGAAAGTACCTCGTGACCGCCTCCCCGAGAGAGGCATGCCCCTGGTATACCGGCACCACATCGACCACTCCCGTCGTGTCATCGACCCGGACGAGGTAGGGCTCGACCTTCTTCAACGGCATGAGCAGCACGATTGCCACGGTGCTCGCGATGGCGCACAGCCACCCCGCAGCCGCCACCCGCCAGGCGACGGCCGCTGCGCGACCCGCCTGCGCCGCCCTGTCGGCGTCCCAGGAGGCGGCTTCCTCGAGATAGCCCGCGAGCGCCCGATCGGAGCTCATCGCCGCGCCTGCTTTGGGGCGAGCGCCGCGATCGGCGCAGCACCGGCGATCTCACGCGCGTTGAGCGAGGGGCGATTGATCGGCGTGAGCCGCCCATCGCAGCGCGGCGGATGCGAAGCGCATGCGGCAAGCGCCAGCAGCATTGCGCAGCAAAGAAGTTGACGTTTCATGGAGCAATCACCCTGACCTGTCGAATGAGTCATCGGAAGCGGTAACGGTTGCGGTAGCTCTCGCAGCGCCACTGCTGCGCGACTGCCTCCCGCCATAGGGCATCGCCAACCGAGCCGCGGCCTTCCCGGCGGCAAACGCTCCAACCCAGAGCCCGGTTGCGGCCGCACCCCGTTGCGCGAGCGAGCCGGCCCACCCTGTCGTACGGCTCACGACGCCGAAGCCGTTGAGCGTCACGCCGCCGGCGAGGCCGCCCGCGACGGGCATGATCTGGCGCATGAAAAGAAACACGAGCACCGTCACGAGCAGCATGTTGAGCGCATCGACGGTGGTGATCGCCGCCCCCAGGGCCTCGGTCTGTTGGGCGTAGGATGCGACCAGGTGCAGCATGAGTGCCGCGACCATCACCGTCAGAATCGTGATGAGCGCGTAATTGGCGAGCTGGGCGATCCATGCCTCGAAGAACCTGCGGGTCGCATCGAAGAGCAGCAAGGCGATGAAGAGCGGCCCCAGGGCCAGCAGCACCGACAGCGCAACGCTCGACAGCGCCAGCAGGAACATCGTGTAGACGCAAAGGAGGCCCATGATCGCCCAGATGAGGATGCCGGCCAGCTCATATCCCAGATGCCATGCTCCGTCCCGGAACAACTGGTCCGCCACAGCGCCACCCGCGTTCCATATGGCATCGACGGTGTGCACGGGGTCGGAAGCGCCCACCACCGCCGCCGCGAATTCCGTCGGCGCGTTGTAGAACGTGTCGACCAGCAGCGTGTTGTAGAGCCACAGGTGCAGCCCCACCCCGAAGATCACCGCCAGCATCACGATGCGCTTCAGCCCGGCCGCGAACGGCTCCTCGATGCGCCCGGTGAGCTGCAGATACCCCCAGATCATGACGTACACGGTCCCGAGCGTGACGACGGCGGGCTCCAGAACCGAGGCTACGCGCGCGGTGTTGTCGCCGATGTAGCTCGCCAGCTCACCGTTCAGCCACGTCCAGAAGGTGCCAAAGAAGTCCATCGCGGCGCCGTCCGCATCAGGGTGTGGGCTGGAAGCGGGTGGCGAACTCGCCCTGCCCGGCGAGCGCGCGCTCCCGGTCCTGCTCCTCATCGCTCCAGCGCTGCGCCCGGGCCGCCGCCACCAGCATGGCGACCTTCGTGCGCTCGTTCTCGAGCATCGCCTGCTCCGCCCCGATCCGCGCGTTGAGATCGAGAATGCTCTTCTGATCGGTGGCCGAGCCGATCGCGGTGATGAGTTGCTGCAGACCGGCAAAGCGGCTGCTGGCGTTGGCCAGCGCCGAATGCGACAGCGCCTGCAGCACTGCCGCCGTGTCGCGATCATCCACGAGCTGCTGGCGCATCTGCGGCGAGAGCGTGGCGAGCTGCTGCGGGGTGAGCACCGCATCCTGTGCCAGAGCCTGGTTTATCGTGGCCGACAGCGCCGCATAGGTGGAGCTGGTATCTTCAAGCGCGGCGGTGAGCTGCCCCCAGTCGGCCGGCAGATAGTTGCGATCGACGCCCGCGAGCAACCGCTCCATCCCCCGGTCACCCGTCATGGATTGCAATTGCGCCTGGGCCTCGGCGAGATGCTCGCGCGCCACGACGACCGTTTGCTCTAGGTCCTGCACCTCGGTCACGAGCTGCGTGACGGCAGCGACATCGATGACCGCGAACTGGGCGCGGGCCGCGGGAGCGGCCATGGCGAGGAGCGTAACGAGGAGGCACAGGCGGTTTTTGGAAAATGACATGACAGGCTCCTTGAATCAGCCGGCGACGGGACGGGCCGAGAGCACCTCGAGCTCGGACTCGAAACCCTGGAGGTCGAGCCGGCAGATGACGCTCTGGTGACCCTGCTTGACGAGGAATGCGCGCGCGCCCGGCTCGAGCTCCTCCTTGATGAGCGCGAGCTCGCGCCGCCCGAGGCCGAACCCGGCGATATATTCCTCGGGCACGGCGTCCGCGTTCGGAAAGAAGATCTTGGTCGGCGTCTGCTCCACGATGGTGCGGCTGATGGGGCTCTCGAGCACGTCCCCGGCGCTTTGCGTCGCGAGACACATGACGCCATTTAACTTGCGCCAGGTCTTCGGTCCCTCTTTCGCGAAACTCTCGAACGCGGGGTCCTCGAGCAGCCGCCAGAACTCGTCCATCCAGCAGACGAGCCGCCGTCCATCGAGCAGCTGGCGCACGAGATGGAAGAGGTACATCGTGACCGGCGCGCGAACGACGGCATTGTCGAGGAACTCCGTGACGTCGAAGCCGATCACGGACTGCCTTTCGAGCCGGTGGACGACGGAATCCTCGGGATTGTCGAATACCCAGGCGTAGGGGCCTTCCGCGGCCTCGCACCACCGTCCCAGGCGAGCGTGCAGGCCCTCGGGATCGGTCGGATCGAGAAATTCCGCGAGCCGCGACAGCCGCCTCGCGCCCGGGGCGAGGGATAAGACGCCGCAAAGCGCCTGATCCAGGTCCCTGTGCTCGCGAACGTTGAGGGCGCGAGCGCCCCCAACCCGCGCCAGCAGCTGCAGCCAGCCGCGCAGAAACTCCATGTGCCCCGGACCTTCAGGCAACTGCAGCGGATTGAAGCCGGTGGACTCACCGTTTCGCAGCGTCAGATATTCGCCGCCGAGCGCGCCAACCAGCCGCTCGAGGCCGCGGTCCTTGTCGAGCACGACCTGCGTTGCACCCTGCCGGGCCAGCATGGCGATGAGAAAGCCGATCAGCACGGTCTTGCCGGAGCCGGTCGGACCGCAGATGAACGTATGTCCGGCATCGCGCCGACTGCTGCCATCGGCCGGATCGCTGGCATGGAGGGAGAAGTGATAGGCCGAGCTCGCCCGCGTCGGAAAGAGCGCCAGGGACTCTCCCCAGTGATTGCCCTGGGCGCGTCCCGCCGGGAAATTGTGGAATGGGGCCATGGCCGCGAAGTTGCGCGAGGTGACCGGCGCCTTGCGCGGCCGCAGCGGAAAATTGCCGGGAAGCTGCGCCCAGAACGCCGCCTCGAGCGCGAGATCCTCGCGCGCCACCGTCATGCCGGTGTCGCCGAGAATGGCTCGCGCCCGTGCCACGCGATCGTTCAGGGTGCGCAGCCGCTGCGCCTCCGGCCGCCCCTGCGGCACCTCATCCGGCTCGGCCAGCACCTGGAGTGTGAAGTGATGGTCTCCCATCACGAACTCGTTGCTGGTGAGCGCATCGAGCGCCTCGCCCAGCTCCTCGGCCTGGGAGACCGCGAAGTCACCGGCATTCGCCATCCGGTTGATCTGCCGCGTGAGCAGGGTCTGGCCGCTCGCCTTGGAGAGGAATGCGAACGAATGGGTGAGCACGAACTCGAAGGGCGCGCTCAACAGGCGGTCCAGCATTCCGGCAACCGTCGGTGTAGGGTATTCCTTGATGCCGAGCATGGCCCCGACGCGGGTCCCGGCCGGCAGCCGGTACTCGATGCTCTCGCGCCCGAAGATAAGCCGCGTCGTGGCGATCGCCGCGTTCAGCGGCCCTCGGGGCAACGCCATGGGCTGTTGCTCGCCGTTGACGAGCAGGGCGAGATATTCGAGGAGCGAGGAATGCCAGCGGCCGGCGTGCTCGTAGCAGCCGAGGCCTTCCGGCTCGTACCGGGCCAGAGTGGCGCGCAACGTCTGGGCGATCTTGCGGCAGGCCTCCAGCGCATCCGCCGTCTCCAGCCGCGAGCTCGCCGGTTGAAACCGTGCGATCGCACCGGAGAGCAGACCCGCCGCCCGGCCGCAGACCGGGCGGTAGAGCACGGCGAGGTAGATCTCATTCACCATGAGGATCTCGCCCGCGAGCCGCCGCCGGTATTTCTCATGGAGCGCAGCGGCGAATCCGGTCACGGCGGCGGACGATTCCGCCACCCGCTCCCGGCGGCGGATGATGTGGGTCCAGAGCGCAATGCCGGGATCGGCCAGATTGCGCCAGAGGACATTGCGCCGCTCGTAGAGCACATTGAGCTGCTCCACGTCCGCACTTTCGAAGCTGACGCCGCTCAGCCGGAAGACCTGAAGGTAATCGCCCAGCGTCGTCCTGATGACCTCGGGCGCCACGTGCGCTGCGTAGGGAATGAAGCGGTCTGCCGCCGCCTCGCGGCGCATGGCGGCGCTCCTCGCTGCGGTCGTCATGGCACCGCCCTGCGCGCCGCGCCGCCGCAAGTGACGACAACGACATCCCCTCGGCGCCGCCCCGAGGATCTCGGCGGGTCGATCCTCAGCGGACTGTAGCTGCTCGCGTGCCACCAGCGCCCGTTGGCGAGCAACGCCGGCAGGCGCGTACGCCCCCAGAGCAGCAGCAGATCGAAGCAGCGCGCATCGCGGCCGCAGAGCAGCACGCTGGCGCCGTGAATCGGCAGAGCGATGAGGAGCGCCAGGAGATTCCTCGTGAGGAGAAACGCCTCGAGCGTGAACACCAGGTTGAAAAGCAGCGCCGAGTAGGTCACGCCCCAGCGCATCGGGGGCCGGGTCGCACCGACGAAGAGCGGATCGGCCCTGAGGCCTCGAGTTGTCGCGTTCATTCCCATTCCTCATCCGTTTTCAGACGCCAAACATGCCGCGCACCCACGCAACGATCTGGGGAGCTCCAAAGGCGATCGCGATCCCGAGAATGGCGCCGATGCACCAGCCCCAGGAAATCCGGTTTGCCATCGCCATGCCCCCGAGCACCATCACGAGAATGATGGCGATGGGCGTGAGCCACGCCAGGATGTTGCTCTCCAGGGCGGTGGCGCCCGTCAGAAAGGGCGATGTCTGAGCGAGAGCCAGCTGCGGCAGCGCCAGCGACAGCACCATGGTCCCGAGCAGGACGCCCGGCGCCAATGCACCGGGCCGTCCGTGCGCTGCAATTCGAGCAATTCGCTGCAACATGATTCGTCTCCGTTTCCGCTTCCGCTATCCAACGAGGGCCGCGAGGCCTGCCGCTAGGCGCTCGCCGCGAGCTGCGGCTCCTCGGGACGCCGGGACGCGAGCTCGTCCCGCTTCGCCTTGCCCGGAGCGCCGAAGCGAAAGCCCTGCACCACGAAGTTGTAGCCGTAGTGCCGCTCCCCGTCCTTGTCCGTCCAGTTGTCGGCGCGCACCTGGGCATCGACGATGAGCTGATCGCCCTTGCGCGCGGCGCGCACGAGGGTCTCGCCGAGAGATCCGAACGCGGTGAACCAGATGCTGGTGGCGATCTCGCGCGCTCCGCCCTCCTCGTCCTTGCCCGCGTAGTCATTGCCGATCAGACAGAACTTCGCGTAGGTTCGATCGCCCTTCACGGTGAGTTCGGGATTGCGGGACAGGTTGCCGATGGCGGTCAGGGTGAAACTGTTCATGACAGGGCTCCTCGTGGGGGTCGCGCATGCCGTATGGCATGGCGATCAGTCTCGAGGAAGGCCGGCGGCATTGGAATCGCATTTGCCTCCGTGTTTGTCTAGAAATGCGCATCCCTCGCGCGTGCCGCGGCGCGCTATCCTCAACCTGACAACCGGTCACGGAGAGGAGACTTTCATGTTCATGATCGAAGAGCCGGGCGATGACACCGTGGTCGAGGAATGTCTGCAGGAGCTGGAGGAGCTCTTCATGAGTCTCGATCGCTATCCGCCGGCCGCCGTCGCCGTCGCGATCGCCACCTATCTCGAGGGCCTCCTCGGCGCGCTGCTCGATGAGGGTCAGTGCACCCCGGAGGAAGTTCGCGAGCTGCTGCGGGAAGTCGAGTCCGGCGTGCTCGAATCCGGAGCTGTGCCTTGATAATAAGGCAAACTGTTCAGCCTACCTGTTGATCTGCTATCCTGCGGGTCATGCCAAGGACTCGGGATCTCGATGTCAGCGACTTCGCCCGCACGCTCGGGCGCCTGGTGCGGCACATGCGGGCGGCGGCCGCGCAGCACGAGCTGTCGCTGACCGAGTCGGCCGTGCTGGCGCGCCTCGGCAACGAAGGCCCCGCGACGACCGCGGAGCTGGCGCGCGCCGAAGGGATGCGGCCGCAGTCGATGAGCGCCGCCGTCGCGGCGCTCGAGGAGCGCGGGCTCATTGAGCGCAAGCCGCACCCGAGCGATGGGCGGCAGGTGAATATCGCCCTCACCGACCGGGGCGCGGCCGTGCGCAGCAGCGCCAAGGACTTGAAGCGCGCGTGGCTCGCGCAGGCGACGGCGGGACTGGGTGAGGATGAGCGGCGGGTGCTCGCCCAGGCCGGTGAGATCCTCGAGCGGCTGTTGGCACCTTGAGCCAGGAAGGGAGTTCCTCCTTCGCGCCGATCGCCCATACCTGGCGGGCGCTTCGTCACCGCAACTTCAAGCTCTTCTTCTTCGGCCAGAGCGTCTCGCTGATCGGCACCTGGATGACGCGGCTCGCGACGGCGTGGCTCGTCTACCAGCTCACCCACTCCGCACTGCTCCTCGGCGTCGTGAGCTTCTCCGGCCAGATCGTCTCCTTCCTTCTCGGCCCCTTCGCGGCCGTGTGGGTGGAGCGGCTGGAGCGGCGGCGGCTCCTCGTCATCACCCAGGCATCCGCGGCATTGCAGTCCCTCTCGCTCGCGGCGCTCACGCTCACCCACGTGATCACGCTTCCCGAGATCATCGGCCTCATGATGTTCCAGGGCCTCGTCAACGCCTTCGACATGCCGGGCCGCCAGTCATTCCTCGTCCAGATGGTGGAGGATCGCGGCGATCTCGCCAATGCCATCGCCATCAACTCCTCGATGGTCAACGGCACGCGGCTCATCGGGCCCGCGATCGGCGGGCTCATCATCGCGGCATTCGGGGAAGGGTATTGCTTCCTGATCGACGGCCTCTCTTATTTCGCCGTGATCGCCTCGCTCCTGGCGATGCGGCTGCCGGCGCTGAAGGCCCGCGGCCAGTCGGGGAGCAGCCTTCTGGAGGAGCTGCGCGAGGGGTGGAATTACGTCAGAGGCTCGCGGTCCATTCGCACCATCCTCCTCATCCTGGCGCTCACCTGCCTCCTGGGCTGGCCTTACTCGGTGCTGCTGCCCGTTTTCGCGGGCACGGTGCTGCACGGCGGCGCTCACACCCTGGGATGGCTCACGGCGGCTTCCGGCGTCGGCGCCTTCACCTCTGCGCTCGCCCTCGCGATGCGCAAGTCCATCATGGGACTCACCCGCACCCTGCAGGCCGCGATCGCCCTGCTCGGTGTGGGCCTCATCTTCTTCGGCCTGTCGCACGTGCTGTGGCTGTCGCTCGCGCTGATGGTGGTGGTCGGGTTCGGCCTCATACAGGCCGCCGCCGTATGCAACACCATCATCCAATCGCTGGTGCCGGACGAGATGCGCGCCCGCGTGATGGGCTACTACACCATGGCATTCGTGGGTGCCGCACCCTTCGGCAGCCTCGCGGCCGGCGCGCTGGCGCAGCACATCGGCGCCCCGCATACCGTGATGCTGACCGGCGCGCTCTGTCTCGCGGGCGCCGCGTGGTTCGGTCTGCAGCTGCCGAAGATCAGGCCCGCGATGCGGGCGAGCTACCGCGAGAAGGAGTTGGCCGCTGCCCGCGCTGCCGGTGAAGAGCCCCGCGGCGCAGGCGCGCGGGCGTCGGCCTCATGAGCCCGTGACGCGGCGTGCCCGCCGGGCCGCCCGCCAGGCGAGCGCCAGCATGGCGAGGCCGAAGAGAAGCAGCACCGCTCCCCACCACAGATTGATGTCGATCCCGAGCGAGCGCTGATAGATCGCCGGATTGCTGAAGAGCCCGTAGCCCGCGAGCAGTGCGCCCAGGACGGTGAAGAGGCTCCCGATCGGAATGCGGATGTCGAGTCCCATGGGCCTCAGCGGAAGATGAAGTTGAGAACGACCGCGCCCGCCAGGATGAACGCGCCGAGCACCGCCGGGCGCCCATACCACGGCTCACCGGCCGGCGGCTTCAGCCGCGGCGTGAGCGAGTAGACGAGGCCGGTGAGCTCCTGCTCCGCGCGGGGGCGGGTCACGAGGCTGATCGCCACGGTAACCACGAAGCAGGTGCCGAAGGCGTAGATCGCGGTCCAGAAATTCTGCGCCATCTGGCTCGGATAGAGGTGCAGCACCTCGATCCAGCCGCCCTTGATGCCCGTCATGCTTCCCACCGGAAGCGTGAGGCCATGATGGGCCGCCGCCGCCGCGGTGCCGGCGAGAAGCCCGAAGAACGCCCCGTGCCCGCTCGTTCGCTTCCAGAACATGCCGAGGAGAAAGGTGGCGAAGAGCGGCGCGTTCACGAACGCGAAGAGCAGCTGCAACAGGTCCATGATGTTGTTGAAGCGGTTGGCCGCGTAGGCCGCCGCGATCGAGAGTCCGATGCCGGCCACGGTGGCGATCCGGCCCATATTGAGGTAATGCCGGTCGCTCGCGCCGGAGCGGATGTAGGCCTGGTAGATGTCGTAGGTCCACACCGTATTGAAGGCCGTCACGTTGCCGGCCATGCCGGTCATGAAGCTCGCCATCAGCGCCGTGAGCCCGAGCCCGAGCATCCCGCTCGGGAAGTAGTGTCCCAGCATCAGCGGGATCACCATGTCGTAGTTGAGCTTCCCGTCGGCCATGCGCGGCAGGGTGAGGCCGCTCGCCCCGCCGTGCATCGTCGAGGCGATGGCGATCATTCCGGGGAGAATGACGAGGAAGGGGAAGAGCATCTTCGGCACCGCGGCGATGAGCGGCGTGCGCCGCGCCGCCTGCATCGACTCCGCCGCGAGCGCCCGCTGCACCACCAGGAAATCCGTGCACCAGTAGCCGAAGGACAGCACGAAGCCCAGCCCCATCGCGATGCTGATCCACTCCACGCCCATCGGATTGGAGGCGGGGCTGCTCATCACGCTCCAGGTGCTGGTCCAGGCATCGGGCGCATACCCATGCGAGATCGCCACCTGCCTGAGGCCGACGACGAGGCCGTGCCAGCCGCCCACGTCCTTCAGCCCGAGGAAGACGAGCGGCGCGAAGCCGAACACGATGAGAAAGAACTGCAGCACCTCGTTGTAGATCGCCGAGGTCAGCCCGCCGAGGAAGATATACACCAGCACGATGAGCGCGGAGAGCAGCACGCTCGTCGTGAAATGCCAGCCGAGGAGCAGCTTCAGGAGGAGCGCCATCGCATACATGGAGATGCCGGAGGAGAACACGGTCATCACCGCGAAGGAGATCGCGTTCAGTCCCCGGGTCTTCTCGTCGAATCGAAGCTTCAGGTACTCCGGCACCGAGCGGGCGCGGGAGCCGTAATAGAACGGCATCATGAAGATGCCGAGGAACACCATCGCCGGGATCGCCCCCACCCAGTAGAAGTGGCTGGTCGCCATGCCGTACTTGGCGCCGGAGGCGGCCATCCCGATCACTTCCTGCGCGCCGAGGTTCGCCGAGATGAACGCGAGCCCCGTGATCCACGCCGGGATCGAGCGGCCCGAGAGGAAGTAATCCGTGCTCGTGCGCATGTAGCGCTTGAGCGCCGCCCCCACGCCCAGCACGAAGGTGAAGTAGACCGCCATGATCGTCCAGTCGATCGCGTGTGGATGCACCTCGGCCACCCCTTCCGGTGTTGCGCCTAGGCCCTAGGGTGCATCGCTGCGCGGCCGCCCGCGGTGGCGAAGGTGTAGATGATCTCGTTCCGATACACCTGACCCGGCTCGAGGACGGCGGAGCCGAAGTTCGGGTGGTTGGGCGTATCCGGGAAGATTTGCGGTTCGAGCACGAAGGCATCTCCCTGGCGGTAGATGTGGCCGGAGGTGCCGACCAGGGTGCCGTTGAGGAAGTTGCCGGAATAGAACTGCAGGCCAGGCTCATTCGAGGCGAGCTCGAGCACCCGCCCCGAGCGCGGGTCGAGCACCCGCGCCACGAGCCGCGGGACCACCACCGCGTTGCGGCTGATCACCCAGTTCATGTCATAACCGCGCCCGAAGACCAGCTGTTGCGAGTGGCCATCGAGGATGTCCCGGCCGATCGCCTTTGGCCTGCGAAAGTCGAACGGCGTGCCGGTCACCGATCGGAAGACGCCGGTCGGAATCTGCGTCGCATCCACGGGGGTGATCTCGGCGGCCGGGATCATCAGCCGCTCGTTGAGGATGCTGCCGGAGCCCTCGCCCGAGAGATTCCAGTACGTGTGGTTGCTCAGGTTGACGATGGTCGGCGCATTCGTCGTCGCGCGGTACTCGATGTGCAGCCGATCATGATCATCGAGCGTGTAGGTCGCCCTGGTGGTCAGAGTTCCCGGGTACCCCTGATCGCCATTGGGACTGACGTACCGCAGGCTGACGCTGGCGGACGAGGGTCCTTGCCTGACCGCGAGGATGGTCCACAGCCGCCTGTCGAAGCCCTTCTTGCCGCCGTGGAGCGAGTTAGGCCCGTCGTTGATCGGCAGCTGATAGCGGTGGCCGTTCAGGGTGAAGCGCCCCTTGGCGATCCTGTTGGCGAAGCGCCCCACCGTGGCGCCGAAATAGGGATCCGCCGGGCTGAGATAGCCTTGAAGCGACGAGAAGCCGAGCGCGATATCCGCCGGATGCCCATTGCGGTCCGGGGTCACTATCTCCTGCACGCGTGCGCCGTAGGTGATCACGCGCACGGTGATGCCGCGATCGTTGCGCAGCGTCACCGCATCGACCGCGCGGCCGTCCGGCATCCTGCCGAAAACGGAGCGGGTCGCCGTTGCCGCGCCAGCAGCCTGGACGGCCGCCGTCGCGCAGGCGCAAGCGGTGAGTATCGGGAGCCATCGGAGTCTCATCCGATCCTCGGCGCGGTTTGATTGTCCATGCCGCTATAATGTCCGACATAATGATCGGCGGCAACTGAGGATCATCACCGGATCGAAGTCGAGCTCTGCGAGCGGTCACGAGCGCGATTGAAATGGCTGTTTGCGGAACCTCGTCCGTGCGGGTGAACGGGAACAGGCGAACAGGAACTCCTGTTGCATTGCGCTCGATGCGCTTGAGATGTTGGCGCAGAACGTCGGCCATCTCCGTCTGCCCTTCCCGAGTGACATTGATGAGCGTCCCGAGGCGAGCGTCGCAGCTTCATCCGCGCCGCCGCAATCCGCCACTCCTCCCCTCTCGGGACAAGGAGGTGGCTATGGCCAGGGGCGGAATCGAACTCCCGGCACGCGGACTTTCAGCCGACCCGCCTTCCGCGCACGGCGGGGAAGCGCCGTGAGCCGAGCTGCGCCGGCGCCGCATTGCCGACCGGCACGGGTCGATACATGGGGGGCGCGCTCAACGGCGCACGGTACTGCGGGGCGACCGGAATCATCCGCGCCGGCATCGCATGGTGGATCGCGTTGCCCTGCGGCCGGTACATGGGCGGCGGCGACCGCCACTGCTGCGCATAACCGGTCCTCAAAGAGAGGGACGCCGCATCGGCACGCGGCGGCCGCTCCGAGGGACGAGATTCAGGCGGCCTGGCGGGCGCTGCGCGTGGCGGCGCTGGCGGTGGCGCGAACTGCTGCCGCGGCGGGGAGTAACTTGGCGGCGAGAAGCGCTGCTGCGGAGCCGGACGCGGCGGCGGCGTGAAGCGCGGCGGCGGCATCTGGCGCGGCGGTGGCGCGAAGCGTTGCTCTGGAATTCGACGCTCAGGCGCAACAAACCGCTGCTCCGGCATCTGCCTCGGCGGCGGAACGAAACGCTGCTCCGGCGTCTGCCTCGGCGGGGGAACGAAACGCCGCTCGGGTGGACTCTGCGGCGCAGTCTCGCGCCGCGGCGGCACGCGCCATTGCAGCGGCGCCTGCCGCTGTGGCGGCGCGTACCTTTCCGGGTTCGGCCGCGCCGCCGGTGTCCCGAGCTGTCGCGGTTGCCGCTGGGCCCAGGCCGGGCGGTCATTGCGGGGTGCGCGCGCCGGAGGCAAAGCGGGCTGCTGAAGCATGCGCTCTCGGGCTGACATGCCCGGGCCGACCGGCGCACCGCGGCCCGGCGCGGTGTGCCACTCCAGTCCGGAGCGCACCCGCACGGGAGGAGTGGCGAAGCGCACCGGTGCGGCCGGCGTGTTGGGGCGCAGGCGCGCGAGCTGCGCCACGGGCAGCGGACGGCCGCCGTTGGCCCGAATCGCGGCCTGCTCCCTCGCGAAGGAGACCGGTCCGCGCGGGGGCGCGAGCCGCGCCACCACCGGCCGATCGACCATGGCACGCGGCGGCCCTCTGGCGATTCTGCCCGCACCTATGCCAAGAACACTCTGCCGCACGGGCATGATCGCCGGCGGCGCGGTCGTCGCCCGGAAGGCCTCGCCGCCGCGGCGCGCCAGAATCACCCGGTGCGGTCCCACGGGCTGCGCGGACGTGAATACGTTGCGCGGCACGGCGGTGACCGCCCCCGGGACTTCGCTGTTCGCGAATCGGACGTTGGCGACGTGCCCTTCGTACACGCTGGTGATGTAGGTGGTGTTGGTGATCCGGGTATTCGCGATGTTGATGTCCCTCACATACCGCGGGTTCACGTGATAGCCAGGGACATAGACATCATGCGGCCCGAGCGGAAACCAACCGACATGCGGGCCCATCCTCCCCGGGACGCGGCCGTGCTCCCCGCCGACCCACCCGACCAGCGCCGGCGCGTACATCGGACGCTTGCGGCGCGGTCCCGGGATCCAGCACCAGCGGCGATGCCAGTAGCCCCAGCGCCCATAGTGAAACGGGGCAAAGCCCCACGGCTCCGCATCGACCCAGGTCCAGCCCCAGGGCGAGACCCATGCCCAATTGCCCATCGTGTACGGCGCCCAGCCCACGGCCACGGAGGGGAACCATGCGTATCCCCAGTCCGGCGTACTCTGCCAGGCACCGTAGGAGCTCAGATCATTCGCCCCGACCACATCGGGCGAGACGTACTGCTGCGCTGCCACCGACTGCCGCGCTTGCTCCTGATCGCGCTGCATCGACCACTCATCGAGGGAGTCCGGAGCACCCAGCATGGCGTAGTCCGCGGAGAGCGAGTTGGTGCCCGTGAAGGTGACGCTTTGTTGCGCCGCGACGGGATAGGACTGACCGCCGCCGCTCGCGAGCGCCGCCCCCTGATCCACCTTGACGATGGTGGTGTCACCGGATTCGCTCACCTCGACGCGATAGGTGCCAGGCTGCTGCAGCGTCAGGGCGAGATTGGGAGTATCGATCTCGTCCTGCTCGCCGCTCGCGAGGGAGTTCACGTGAACGATCACGGTCCCGGCGGTGACCTGCATCTGCGCGGTCTGGTCATCGAGATTCAGGAAGGAGAACCCCGTCATGCTGCCCAGGCGGATCACGGCATCGCCGATATCGAGCTCGGCACGGGAGTTCTGGCCGGCCCAAATCTTGTCGCCCAGGGTCACCGGCCGGTTGAGGGCGGCGCTGACCCAGGTGCTGGTGCCGGCGGGCTCGAGATCCACACCGCCCGCGGCGTAGCTCAGCTGCGCAACGCGTCCCGGAGGGTTGGAGGCCTCCTGCGCGAGTACCGCCCCGGCGGCGCCGAGGCAGAAGAAGATCCCGGCTGCAAACCGGACCAAGATCGACAGAGGTCGCATTCTCATTTCCCATGCCCTCCGCTGCTGAGTCGCAGCATGGACCTGGATGCTGACCAAGTCCTGACGACGTCAGTGTACAAGATAAGGATTACTTCATGTACACTAAATGTCCGGGTTTGTGGCGCCTCCTCGCTGTGAGCGGCGAGGTTTCCGCGGAGAAATCTGATGAAAACACACGTCGACGTCGATGCGCCCGTTCTCGAAGAGATCATGCGGATGGGACATTTCTCGAGCAAGAAGACCGCCATCAACACGGCGCTCGCCGAGTATCTGCGCAAGCTCAAGCGATTGGACCTTCTGGCCATGCGTGGCAACGTGCCTTGGGTCGGCGACCTCGAGGCGCTGCGCGCGGATCGCCAGGACAGATCATGATCCTGGTCGACAGCTCCGTGTGGATCGGCTTCCTCAACGGGCTGAATTCAGCCGAGGCCGCATTCCTCGCGGCGTGCATCGCCGAGGATCGCCCTCTCGTGATTCCGGGCCTCGTGCGCACGGAGGTGCTCGTGGGCGCCCGTACGGAGGCGGATGCACTGCGGGTGTCGCAATCGCTGTCCGCGTATCCGCTGGTGCCGGAGGCGACGCCTGCCGATTACGAGCGGGCCGCGGCGATCTATCGGACTTGCCGCGGACATGGTTATACCATCCGCTCCGCGATCGACTGCTTGATCGCCCAACTCTGCTTGCGCGATGACTACGAGCTGCTGGCAAAGGATCGGGATTTCGACGCGATCAGCCGCGCCTTTCCGCTGAGGCGCGCGCCGACGCACCTCATCCACGAGCCCGGCATCAGCTATGCAGCCAACAGGGGCCATGCTCGCGGCCGTCAGAGTCAAACCCCACGCAGGCGAGCCGATGGCAATCACGGTTCAGGAACTTAATCTTTACCCGCTGAAGTCAGCACGGGGGATACCGCGGATGAGCATGCGGCTCGGCGCGACGGGTTTCGAGTGGGACCGCCATTGGATGGTCGTCCGTGAAGATGGCACCTTCCTGACTCAGCGCACCCACCCGGCGCTGACGCTCGTTTCGACGGAGCTGACCGGGGACGGACTCATCCTGACAGCGCGAGGGGTCAGGCCGCTACACCTGCCGCTTGCGCCTCGGGGCGGGAGCCGCCCCGTGCGCATCTGGAAGGACGCCTGCCAGGGGCTCGATCAGGGCGATGAGGCCGCCGCCTGGATCAGCGCCGTCCTCGGCGAGAACGTGCGCATCGTACGCACGCCGTCCACCCCGGACCGCAGGGCAAATCAGGAGTACGCCGGACCGAATCCCGCACCGGTCGCCTTTCCCGACGGCTATCCGATCCTCGTCTGCAATCGCGCCTCGCTCGATGACCTCAACGGCCGGCTGCCGCAGGCTCTGCCCATGGAACGCTTCCGTCCCAACGTGGTGCTCGATGGCCTGCCGCCCTTCGCGGAGGACCGGATCGTATCGCTCGAGATCGGACCCATCACGCTCACCTTGGTCAAGCCGTGCGTCCGCTGCATCATCCCCTCCACCGATCAGCGCACGGGCATCCGCGGCCTCGACCCGGTGCCGGTACTGCGCACTTTCCGCTTCGATCGGAAACTCCTCGGCGTCACCTTCGGTGAGAACGCCGTGATCGCCCGCGGCGTCGGCGAGCTGCTCGAGGTCGGCGCGCAGTGCCAAGTGGGCTGCGACAATTGATCTTTGGGGGCCGGCCCGATACCGTGCCACCCGCCCGTGAGACGGAGTGGACCCGCGACATGAAGAAGACGGCGCTGCTGCTGGCGATGAGCGTTATCGCATCACAAGGAGTGGCGCATGCCCTCGGCGTGACACCCTACCTGCCCTTGAATCTCGACCCCGAGCTCGAATCCCAAGTGGAGCGGGTCCTCATCCTGGGGGATGAGCCGGTCATGACCCGCCCGATCCCGGCGGCTCTGGTCCTCGAGGCGCTGCCGAAGGCCTGCAAGGTCGACCGTCCCCTCTGCGACAGGGTCCGGCACTACCTTCGCCGGTACATGCACGGCAACGGAGTGGAATTCACCAGCGTCTCCCTCGCCGACACGTCCGGCTCCTCCAATATCGTCCTGCCGAATCAGCACGGGGAGAAGGCGCAGAGCCCCTACCAGGTCGCCGCGGCGGCCTACATGCAGCCCAATTCCTACATGCTGCTCAACGTGGGCGGCGTGGCCTACCAGGGGCGGGCGACCCCCACCGGGACGATGCTCAGTCTCGGCTTCGACTGGGCACAGCTCGATATCGGCTGGCGCGATCACTGGTGGTCGCCGATGACGGACAGCTCGATGCTGATCAGCACGGAGGCGCCGACGATGCCTTCCATCACGCTGTCGAATTATCAGCCGCTGACGCGGCTGGGGCTGCAGTATCAAATTTTCGTCGCCCGGATGTCGGAGTCGAGCCGCATCGAGCTTCCGAGCGGAGGCCTGACCCGCGGCTACCCCAAAATGGGCGGCATTCAGCTGAGCATCGAGCCCGTGAGCGGCTGGGCATTGTCGTTCCAGCGGGTACTCATCTGGGGCGGCGGCGCCGCCGGGGGGCAGTCTCTCTCCAACATCTTTCAGGCGTTCATCAATCCGGGCAAGGCGCAGACGACGGGCTTCGGCGCCGGCACCAAGGTCATCGGCAAGCAAGAGGCGTCCCTCTCTAGCCGGTTCATCTTCCCCGGGCGCGTGCCTTTCTCCGTTTACGTCGAGTATGCCGGTAACGACACGCTCGCAGGCCACCCGCCTCTCATCGGCAAGCCCAGCCTCTCCCTGGGAATCGACTTTCCGCGCATTGGCCCGTTCAGTCTCACATACGAGGTCGATTCCTGGGCGCCGACCTGGTACGTGCACCCTGCTACTCCCGTGCAGACGGGCTACCTCGACGGAATCACGAACTATGGCGACAGCATCGGCAACTGGTTCGGAGACCAGCGCGTCCTCGCCACCCCGAACACCCTGGCCGACCAAGTCGGCGGCCAGAGCAACATGCTGCGCATCGGCTGGGAGCCATCCTTTGGCGGGTTGATGCAGCTCCAGCTGCGGGCGCTCACCAATGAGAACGGGACTCTGTTTGACACCTACTCGTACAAGAACGAGTACCTCGAGTCACTGAGCTATTCGTATCCGTGGAAGGGCTACGCGGTGGGTGCCGAGCTCGACTCCGGGCGCGATGTCTTCGGGGCCCACTACTTCCGGCTCGAGGGATATCTGCGCGACGGCAGCGCGTTGCTGCGCGGCAGCAGCAACGATTCCGAAACCGCCGCCTTCGCGGGTCAACGGCCGAAGGGAGACGAGCTTTACGTCAGCGCCGGCGCGGACTATTACAACGTCCTGGTTGACCAGCGCGTGATCAGGCCGTATACGACCAAATCGACCGTCGGGCCCTACTTCGCCCTGGGCGCCCGCCGCCGGGTCTCGGCGCACCAAGACCTCGGCGTTGCGCTCGAAGCGGACGATATCAGCGGGCGGACGCTCCTCAGCATCCGCATGCTCGACTACCGCTACCGGACTCCCTGGCCGCTGGCCTTCACTGCGTTCTTCGGCGCCTCGCGCTATGCCCAAGCGACACCGGCATACGGGTTCTATGCGGGTGCCGGATTGCAATGGCGCCACGTCCTGCCCGGCTGGGACGTTGGTCTCGACTACCGGACGGTCCTCGATGCGCAGCGCCTCCGAGACCTACCGACGGATCCCCAGCCGCTTGGCACGGCAAAGCCGGATGCCGTTTACAGCGTCAGCAGCTTCACGCTCTACTTGTCGCGGGATTTCTAACGGAGCCGGCCATTCGTCGTGCTCGGGTGGAACCCGGACGCGAGCGGCGGCGTTACTGGAGAGATCCACCGGCTCGCAAACCCGTCACGATTCTTGCAGGGGCGTAGCGATAGAGACGCACCTCACCTCACAACCCGCGCTGCTGCAGTATCCTCCAATACATGCGAACGGACTCCCTCGCGCCGTTCCTGGCCGCACTGCTGCTCCTCACGGCGCCCCAGACCGCCGCGGCGGCGCATTCCCGGCAGAAGGGTCACAAGGCCACCCAGTCGATTCCCTCGGACAAGGTGCTCGAGCGCACCGGCGCCGTCATCGGCCGGATCTACATCCGCAACGAGAACATCTTCGACCTGAAGAATCCCAAGGACGACAACGGGCTCTTCCGGCTCGCCAACCGCCTGCATCCGGTCACGCGCCAGGCGACCATCCGCGAGCAGCTCCTCTTCCACACGGGCGATAAATTCTCCCGCCACCTGCTCGAGGAGTCGGCGCGCATTCTGCGCGCCAATCCGTATTTCTACGACGCATCGATCCAGCCGATCGCCTATCACGACGGCAAGGTCGACATTCTCGTGGTCACCCGCGATGTCTGGACGCTCAATCCCGGGTTCAACTTCTCACGCAGCGGCGGGAAGAGCGAGACGGGCTTTCAGGTCGAGGACATCAATACCCTGGGCACGGGCACGGACGTGAAAGTGGCGCACAGCAACTCCGTGGATCGCTCCTCATCGAACATCGAGGTGATGAACCCCCATACGCTCGGCACCTGGTTCACCACGGATATCGCCTATGGCACGTTGAGCGACGGCAGGACTCGCCAGTTCATCTTCAACAGACCTTTCTACGCCCTCGAGACGCGCCACGCCGGCGGCATCACCCTCAATGACAGCACCGAGGACAATCTTCTCTGGGACCGCGGGCAGCAGATCGACAGGTTTTCCAACCACAGCCGCTTCTACCAGATCTACAGCGGCTTCTCGCACGGACTCGAGAACGGCTGGACGCGCCGCTACAGCGCGGGATTGACTTATGACCAGCATGTCTTCTCCCGCTCGAATTTCTGGTCGGGACCCTCCGTGTTGCCCAGGGACCGAAAATGGGTCTACCCGTGGCTGCGCTACGACCTGGTGCAGGACGAGTTCGTCAAGCTGAAGAACCACAACCAGATCGGCCGGACCGAGGATTTCGACCTCGGCGCCTACTTCACGGCGCAGGCGGGCTGGGCGGACACGGGTTTTGGATCGAGCCGCAATGCATTGAACTTCATGCTGGCCTCGGGCGACGGCTACGCGCTCAGCGAGCGCGACACGCTCCTCCTCTCGAGCGTCTTCACCGGAAGAATGGAGCGCGGAACGCTCCACAACGGGGTGCTCGACGGCGCCCTGCGGTTTTACGCCGAGCAGTCGGGATACAAGCATTTTCCGTTTCGCGACGGCGACTGGCTCTTCTTCGCCACGCTGTCGGGGTCCGCGGGCAAGCGGCTCGACCTGGAGAATCAGATCCTCCTGGGCGGCGACAATGGCCTCAGGGGCTATCCGCTGCGCTACCAGGACGGCACCTCGCGGGCGCTCGTCTCGGTCGAGGAGCGCTATTTCAGCGACTGGTATCCGTTCCGGCTCTTCCGGGTGGGCGCGGCGGCGTTCTTCGACATGGGCCGCACCTGGGGACGAGGTCCGTTGGCCGCGCCGAGCCTGGGGCTGCTCGAGGATGCCGGATTCGGTCTGCGCCTAGGCAATGCCCGCACGGGGCTCGGCAATGTGATCCACATCGACCTTGCCTTCCCATTCGCTGGGGGCACCAACATCAAGCACGTGCAATTCCTGGTGCAGACCGAGCAGGAATTCTGACCGGGCGCCGATCCGCTACTTGCGCTTAGGCCCCAGCCCGGGTGGGCTCAGCACGGTACCGTCCGGCAGCCGGATGCCGCTGCCGCCGGGAGGGGGCGCCGGACGGGCCGGCGGAGCCTTCGGCGTCTCAGGGAG
>JABBNZ010000200.1 GCA_019352035.1 Pseudomonadota bacterium
CAGTATGGTGACCGAGATCGAGCGGCCTCGGCGAGTTGTCGACGATGCAAAGATGCGCCCTCAATTTGTTCCTGAGGGTCATGGCAAAGAACTGCCGGATCGCGTGGTCTACTTCCTTCGGATCGTTCTCGAAGATGACGATTGAGCCCACGAGGTCGTAGTGGGCTTCCGGCAGCGTGATCAAAATAAGATCTCCAGCGGCGTTGCGCGCCAAGCAAATGGTACTTCATCGCGCCGCTTGGCCAAGCCATTGAACGCCCGCTGCGCAGGGCGGCTGACCTCGATCCGGCGCCATGGCGAGGGTTGAACGCTTAGCGCGAAGCGCGCTCCCTCCCTGTCTCCTATTGGCGACAGCCTCAAGTCAGCGGAGGCACTATCGACGATCTGGATGTTCCAGCTCAAGGATCGAGTGCTCATTTTTGGGCGCGCATCGCCGACGGCCCGGCGACTTTCCCAGCCTGATCGTACGCCGCCATTCTCCTCGAAGATGGACCATTCAGATAAATGACAGCGCTTCCTCATAAGCCGATGAGGCACCGCTCGCGTGCCTGTTTTGGTCCGCCGCAGGTCTGCAATGCGGCTTGTTGCGCCTCCGCGACCGCTGACGCGGCGAGCATACCTTGGCGAGTCTGGGACTGCCAGCGGGACTCGGATGGCGCGTTGGCTCCGCTGCACCCGAGTCTTGGGCCACACCATTCAAAAAAAGAGTTTCTGTTAGCATAAGAACCGGGGCAAGGGCGCCCGGACGCAGAACGCCAGGTAAATCCGCAGCGTGGCAGGCCGAACTCGGCGTCGCACCTGCGCTCGTCGAGAATGTCGAACACAGCCATCATTTTTGGGGGTGCCGGGTACATCGGGACCCGTTTGGCGGTGCATCTGAGGGAGCGCGGCTGGGAGCACGTCCTGCTTGCGGACATCAAGCCTTCGGTTGGCGTGTTTCCACCTGGTATCGACTCCGTCCACTGTGACGTGAGGAAGCCGATCGAGGACCAGATCGGCGCGCGCCAGTCAGATTGGATCTTCAATTTTGCCGCCATACATAGAGAGCCGGGACACCGGTACCGGGAGTACTTCGATACCAATCTCCCGGGTGCCCGCAATGTCTGTGCGTACGCCGAGCGGGTCGGATGCGAAAACATTTTCTTCACCAGCAGCATCGCCGTTTACGGCGAGATCTCTCGACCGACAGATGAGTGTACGGCGACCTACCCCGATACCGCGTACGGCATTTCCAAGCTGTGCGCGGAGCTGACCCATGAGCGATGGCAGGCGGCGGCACGAGGCCGGCGCTTGGTGGTCGTCCGGCCTGGGGTCGTGTATGGCCCTGGAGAACCCGGCAACATGCTGCGCATGATTCAGGCTATGCAAAAGGGCAGGTTCGTCTTTCCGGGCGACGGCTCCGTCCGGAAAAGTTATGCCTACATCTTCGGCCTGCTTGAGAGCATGGAATTCATGCTGGCGAGAACGGAGCCGTGCCTGCGGTACAACTACGTCGAGAGGGAAACGGAGCCGCTGCGGGCTCTCGTCGAGCACGTTGCCGCGCTTTTGTCTCTGACTCCACCCAGGCTGCGCGCCCCCATTGCCCTGCTGATGACCGCCGCGCGAATTGCTCAGCTGGCCACGAACGGGAGTAGCCCCCTCCATCCGCTGCGCGTGCGCAAGGCGGCGCAGTCCACCCACATCGTGCCCGCGGAGCTGATTCGGCTGGGATTCGACTTCCGCTACGATTTTCCGACCTCGCTGAGACACTGGATAACCGTGGCGCCAGGGGATTTCGGACCCAGCTCCGGGCGGCGAGCTAGAGCCGCTGCCGCAGCGTGCGGGCCATCGGGGCTGGACGGCTAATACGCGCCGCTGCCACCGAGGACCACGCCAGTGGTCCGCAAGAGGATGTACAGGTCCAGCGCCAGATTCCTGTTGCGCACATAATAGGTATCGAGGACAACGCGCCGTCTGTAATCCGTATCGTTCCGGCCTTTGATCTGCCAGAGGCCTGTGATTCCCGGCTTGGCCGACAGGTATGCGCGCACGTTGCGCCCATAGCGCAGCAGCTCGTCGCGCACTACGGGACGGGGCCCCACCAAGCTCATCTCTCCCCGCAACACGTTCCAAAGTTGCGGCAGCTCGTCCAAGCTCGTGCGCCGCAGAAATCTTCCGAGTGGCGTTACGCGCGGATCGCACCGTAGCTTGTGATCTCGCAGCCACTCCGCTTCGATCCCGGGGTCAGTCTCCAGAAGCTGCCGTAGTACCTGCTCGGCGTTTGGCACCATCGTCCGAAACTTCAGACAGTCGAAAACTTTTCCGTGGCGGCCAATCCGCCGGTGCTTGTACATGATCGGGCCGCCTTCGCGGCGCATGAGGAGAACGATCGCCAGGATCAGCGGTGCGAAAACAGCCGCGAGCACGATCGCGCCTGCAACATCCAGAACTCGCTTGACGGCATCGTACGGCGACGCAGGCGGAGAAGCTTCCGAGGGAGTTTCTTCCCACTGCAGCGGCTCGAGAGCCCGCAGTGACACGGCCGCTTGGTCGAACGCAATGGCGCTCTCGACCTGGATCTCGGAGCTCTCGAAATCCATGCGCCGGTCCCCCCGGGAGACCGAGTGAGGCCGGCGAGCCCGTCGCGCCGAGCTGGCAGCCGCCAATCGTTGGGGCGCTGTCTCGTTTGCCTGCTGCGTCGACAAGGTCAAGTCTCCTTCCCAGACTCAATGACGAACTTCTGTCGCAAGTGGGCGACAGACGTGATGTTGAGTATCCACGGATTGTGCGGCTACGCTCAAGAACCGGCTCCACATTTCAGCACCTCAACGGCGGTACCTTGTGGAAGTTGACCAGTGTGGTGCGTCTCGTCCTCTGGGGCGCCGCATTGATCGTGCACGGCTCACGGCTCACAGTTCTCGCCGGGTCGCGATGAGCAAGCCACACTCCCCAGGACTGCTGCGCTTGGATGTCCGCACTGCTTGGCGGCGCAAAGCTTCGTCGGACTTCCAGCTCGGCCATCATGGCTATGGGATAAAGTGGTAGCAGGCGGACGATGGCGGCTACCCTTGGCGGCGAGCCGGCCCCTAAGTCCTTTCGATGTTGCTCTCGTGAGACCGTGCATCAGCTAGTCTTCCCGCCAAGCAACCGCATGCGCGGTTGAGTATCCCCTCGTCAGCTTGCTT
>JABBNZ010000064.1 GCA_019352035.1 Pseudomonadota bacterium
CGGCGCCTCGGGCAAAAAGCCGCGTTTTTTGCCCGAGGCGCGCCGCGCCGGGCAGGAGCCCGGATCCAGCGCTTCATAACTAGAGCCCCGGCGGGTCATGGCGTCGCGCCGGCTCCGCCGCCGGCGGCGCGCGGCGGCTTGCGAGCCTGGGCCTGCCGAGGCGCTTCGGTCATCATCGCGTCACGCCGCGCGCGAAACTCGCTCCCGGGATGCCAGTCGGGCCACTGATCGCCGTCTGCCAGCTTGCGGCCGAGGAGATAGAGCGTCTGGATGTCTTCGAGCGTGCCCCCGAGGTCCCAGTTGGGGTTGAACACATCGCTCGGCGCGTGGTAGCGGTGCGCGGTGTAGTCGACGGCGGCCGCAAGGCCCGCGGGCCGGCCGCCGTCGATCAGATCGAGGCCGGGGCCGACGATCAGCGCCGGCACGCCTGCCTCGGCGAAGCTGAAATGATCGGCGCCGCCGTACTGCGGCGCCGGTTCGGCGGTCAGGGTCCGGCCCTGCAGCGAGAGCACCTTCTCGAGCTCGTCCTCGAGCTGCGATTGCCCGGCGCCGATGACCGTCATGTCGCGAGCGCGGCCGATGATCGGCCACGCATCGACGTCGATATCCGCCACCGTCTCCTCGAGCGGAAAGGCGGGATGCGTCACGTAGAATTGCGATCCGGACGCCAGCGAGTCCTCGAGGGTCGGCATGAGGAAGAGGACGCTGCGCTCGGGAGGCGTCTTCTGATGCGCGAAGGCGTCGGCGATCTCGAGGAGCGCGGAAACACCGCTGCCGTTGTCGATGGCGCCGTGGAAGATCTCCTTGCGCCCGTGAGATCCGACCAGGGTGCCGAGATGATCCCAGTGGGCGCTGTAGATCACGACCTGACCGGGATGCTTGCTGCCCTTGACGAGGGCGAGCACGTTGTAGGATCGGCCGCGGGTGACGGTGCTGCGCAGCAGAATGGAGGCGGTCGCCTGCAGCGGCACGGGCGTGAAGCCGCGCCGCGCCGCCTGCGCGGCCAGGCCGTTGAAATCGAGTCCGGCCGCGCGGAACAGGCGCTGCGCGGCAGCGCGCGTCAGCCACCCCGCGACGGGCAGCCGCGGACCCGGTGCGGCGCTCGAGGGCAGGCTCTGCTGCGCGCCGCGAGTGCTGTTCCTGACCGCCGCCCAGGGATAGCCGGCGGCAGCGTCGCTCGTGAGGACGATGAAGCAGGCGGCCGCGCCCATGCGCGCAGCCTCCTCGTATTTGTAGGTCCAGCGGCCGAACCTCGTCTTCGCCTTGCCGTTGAAGAGCTGCGGATCGCCCGTGGCGTAGCCAGGATCGTTGACCAGCACGATCACCGTCTTGCCCTTCACGCTCACGCCCTGGTAGTCGTTCCACTGCCATTGAGGCGCGTCGATCCCGTAGCCCATGAAGACGATGGGTGAGTTGCGCAGAGCGACCAGCGGCCGCGCCTGCTGAGTGAAGGCCGTCATGTCGGTGCCGTAGGCAAAGCTCTGCAGCCCGCCGCCCGAGTCGCGGACGTCCAGCCTCGCGCCGGTGTTGAGCAGGGCGGTCGTGACCATCGGCACGCTCTGCAGCCAATAGCCGTGATTGCCTGGCGTGAGATGCATGCGGCGGAACTGATCGACCAGCCAGCGCAGGGTCAGCACCTCGCCGCGCGTGCCCGGCTTGCGTCCGCCGAATGCGCTGGAGGACAGGGTTCGGTCGAATTGCAGGAAATCGGCTTCGTTGATCTGAGGGGTCAGAGCAACCGCCATCGGCGGCGGCGTCATGGACGTGGCGATGGCCTGGGGCGCGGGGATCATGCGCGCAGCGGCCGGGGCGGACGAGTCATGGCCCGAGTCGCAGGCGCAGAGCGCCGATGCGATCAGGCCGAGGTACAGGGCGCGGAGGAATGGCGGGACGTGGGGCAAGCGGCGAGATGATATCGTCGGGGCCTACCCGAGGTCGATGAGAAGGGTGTTCCGGCTGCGGGACAGTCGATCGAGCGCCGCTCCTGCCTGCAGCCGCGCGGCACCGCGACGATGCGGATTGCCTTCCCGGGTGAACGGCAGCCTCTCGCCATTGAGAACGACGTCGTTGACCCCGCAGCCGCAAGGCCCGACCCGGTAGGTCACCTCGAGCGGGTATCCGCGGACGGACGTCATGACCCGCATTCCGTTCAGTTCCGCGGGCATCACGGGGTCGATGCGCACGGCGTGCGACTCCCAGGTGAGCCCCAGGAAGTGCCGCAGAATGAGTGCCAGAGCGATCCCGGCGCCGCTCGAGTAGACGCGCCACCCGCCATCGAGCGCGACGGTGCCGTTGCGGATCTGATCGTAATGGTCGCGAGCCTGATAGCGATCGGCGAACGCCGCATCGGAGCTCGAGTAGTAGCAGTTCCCCTGGCGCAAGGTTGCCGAGGGAACGATGGCGCGGATGCCGATGGGATTGGCCTGACAGAGGGCGCGAAAGAACTCCTCCGCCAGCCCCATATGCGCCAGGGCCTGCGCATAGCGCAAGTGGGCATGCATGTACATGAGGCCGATCTCGCGGCCGAAGAACGTCGCGCTCTCCGCACGCTGGAAGATGCGCTGCGGGCCGCCGTGATAGGGCATCGGCCGATCGAACAGCCGCACCCCGTCGGGCCCGGTGAGCTCGCGGCGGATGATCTCGAGGTGAGCGCGTGCCTGAACCGGCGTCAGCACGTCCTCCAGGATGGCATGGATCATCGCGAGAGAGCTGTACCGCACGCCGGTCGTCTCATCCCGCGGATGCAGCAGGTAGCGGACGTCCGTGGCGCCTTCGAACACGGCGTAGCCCGCGAGCACTCCGTCCGGAAGCAGCAAGCGCTGGAAATCGCCACGAACGGCTTCGGCCTGGCGCTCGAGAGGCTGCGCCTGCGGGGCGCGGCCCAGCGAGCGCAGCGCATTCGCCAGCATCGTCAAAGCCTGGAAGTGCAGCGTCACCGTCCACGCGCTGCACATGTGATCGCGCAGCGCCGGATCGGCGGGCTGCAGGGAGTCGTTCCAGTCGCCGTGACCGTAGGCGGCGAGGGCGGTGCCGGGAATGCGCCGCCGGTCGATGATCGCGAGGGCGCGCTCGACATGCTGCCACACGGTGGCCCGCTCGCCCGCATCCGGGCCCCTGACATCGAAGAACGGGACGGGCGATGCGAGGAGATCGGCGTCGTCCGAGGCGATGAGATACTGGGCGAGCGCCACGAGCGGCCAGAAAACGATGTCGCCGTGCGCATCGCTCGCGCGAATGCCCCGCTCCCGCTCGAAGAACATGAACCACTGGGGCCAGTCGCCGTCGGGGTTCTGATGAGACATGACCCGAAGCAACAGGTCGCGCAGCGGCTCCGTCCGTCCCATGGCGAGCAGCAGCTCGACCGGTCCCTGACAGACATCGCGAGTGCCCCAGCCGCCGCCCGAGTACTGCTCGAGACCGCGCGGCGAGAGATAGTGCACGAGCGCGTTCTGGGCGTACCAGGGCGCGATTTCGATGAGTCGCGCCGCCTGCTCGCCGCGCGGCCCTGGTCCGGGCGGCTCGAGGGTCAGGCTCGGCACGAGCGGCTCTTCCGGGGGGAGGCGCCACGGAGTCTGACTTTCCTCGGCGAGGAGATGTCCGCGGAAGGTGAGGCCGAGGCGTCGTCCGCGCGAGGTCTCGATGCAGAGGTAGGGCTCCTGTCGGGAGCGCCCGTCGAGGAAGAGCAGCTCATCGGTGCCAATGCGCCCGATGGAGGCCGCCGGGGCGAGACCGATCCGAAACGTTCCCCGCGGAAATCTGCGGCCGACATCCGATCCCGGCGCGGGCGTCACGATGAGCGTGTCGCCATCGCGGCGCCAGTCGAGCGGCTCCGCGGCGTTGCCGTCATCGCCGTTGAGCGCGATGTGGTGGGAGATCAGGAAGACCGCATCGGGTCCTTCGGTCACCTCGACGTCGAGCGTCAGCGCATGGGGCTGGCTCCCGGCCGCCGATCGCAGCTGGATCTCGCCTTCGGCGTGCCGGTAGATCCAGCGGCAGCTCGCGGGGGTCATCTCGAACGCGGAGGGGATGCCGAGAAGCCGCCACTCGCCGCCGAGCTTCACGAAGACCCGCAGGCCGTGCGAGCGGAAGAGGCCGAGGTAGCTTCGATTCGCCGACAGGAAGCGGTTGATGCTGACATGCCCCTGGGCGAGCATGGAGTGGAAGACGCCGCTCATCCACACCGTCGAGACGAGCGCGCTCTCATCCGGAGTCAGATGCCACCCGGTGCGCAGCAGCTGTCCGTGAGGGCGCAGCACGCACCGCTCCTTGGCTCGCAGGACCACGTGGCCGGCGGCGCCGTGAAAGAAGGACAGGCGCCCGCCGCGACCGTCGGTCTCCTCGTGCCGCCATGGGGAGGGAAAGAGCCGGCGCAGCGCCTCCGTATCCAGATCGAGCGCCTGGAGGGGCGCTGCCGCCGAGAAGAGCGTCCGGGCCCCGGGATGGGCGGGCAGAGGCAGGTCAGCGGCGATTGGCGGGGGGGCCGCTTCGGGCAGCGCCAGTATCGTGCTCACCCTGGAGAGATCCGCTGCGGCCGTGGCACCCGGGTGATCCGCGAGGAAGCCGCCGAAGAATCCCGCCTGCAGGCTCTCCCCGGGCGCGAGCCGGATAGGCTCGTCGCGCAGGACCGCCATGGAATGCTCGTGCTGCAGGCGCCGCCCGGAGAGCTCCCCGAGGATGCCGGCGGGAGGCTCGCCCGCGCGGCTCGCGAGTCCCTGAAAATCGAGCGCGTCGGTCGCGAAGGATACGGCCCGTCGCAGCGAGCCGAGCAGACACCAGGGGTTGCGGCCTTCCGCCGCCTGGTTCTGGCGCGAGGCGATCAGGATTCCGTGCCGGGCATCGGTCAGGGGTGTGTGATCGATGTATTGGCTGACGTAGTACTCGTTCATCCGCACCGCCCCGTAAGGGGCGAGTGCGATGTCCTGAGCGTAGGTGAGGTCGAGCGCCTGCGTCTGCGACGAGGCGTTCCGCAGGCGCACGTGCCAGAACCAGACAGGCGCTTGCGCGGCAAGCGCGAGCGAGATGTCGTACTCGATTCCCCGCCAAGTGCCGTGGCCCTCGATCCCGCCGTCGGCCGGTGCCGCGAGCCGCGTCGGGCTCGCGGGCCCGAGAAGCGCCGTCCAGCCGGGCTGGCCGCCGAGGCAGCGCAGGAAGAGATTGGCCGGGCCGCACTCGACCTCGTTGCCGATGAAGAGGCTGATCGTGGTCGGGCCGCAATCGAGGCGCCGCACTGCGCCGCTTGCGGCGATCTCGGCCCGCAGGCCGCAGCGGCTGGTCACGACTTTAGCGGGGCTGCTCACGCCGGCTATCGTAGCCGCAGCGCGTCCTCGCACGGCATTCGTTGCGCTGGCGCGACATAATCGCCTGGAGCGATCCGCGAGTAACGGCCGCGGCCCAGAATGGGCCGAGCACCACGATGCGCGGCGGGCGCTCCCGGCTTAAACTTGCAGCCATGAGCAGCATACCCAAGCCTTCGCAAGAGCCGCGCCCGGCGTTCGGAACCGTTCTGGCGCCCACGATGACCCTGGCCCGCTTTCAGAACGGGGCATGGGGACGCTTCGAGACCGTGCCCTGCGCACCCATCCAGCTGCATCCGGCTGCGCACGTGCTGCACTACGCCAGCACCTGCTTCGAGGGCTTCAAGGCCTATCGCTGGGCCGACGGCAGCATCAACGTGTTTCGGATGGACCGGCATATCGAGCGCATGCGCCAGAGCGCCCGATCGCTGGTGCTGCCGGAGCCCGATCCGCGGCAGCTCGAGGAGATGGTCCGCACCGCCATCGAGCGCAACCGCGACGTGGTGCCCGAGGCGCCGGGAGCGCTCTACATGCGGCCGATTCTCTTCGGCACCACGCCCAACATCGGTGCGGCCGGCGCTCCGGCCACCGAGGCGGATCTCATCGTGCTCGCGAGCCCGGTGTGGGATTACTTCGCCGGCGGCATGAAGCCGCTGCGCATCTACGTCGAGGACATCAATGCGCGCACGGCGTCGCAGACCGGGAAGGTCAAGACCGGGGGCAACTACGCCGCGGCTCTCGGTCCGACGCTCGAGGCGCGGCGCCGATACAACGTCGATCAGGTGTTGTTCTGCCCGGGCGGCTCCGTGCAGGAGACGGGCGCCTCCAACTTCCTGCTGCTTCGCGAGGGACGCGTTCTCACCCGCAGTCTCGACTTGACATTCCTCCACGGCGTCACCCGCGACTCGGTGCTGACCCTGGCTCGGGAGGAGGGCTACCAGGTCGAGGAGCGCGTCTTCGACGTCGCCGAGATGCTCGAGTGGGTGCGTAACGGGGAGGCTGCGCTCTCCGGCACGGCGGCGGTGCTGGCGGGCGTCGGCGCCTTCATCCACCACGGCGAGGAGCATCGCGTGGGCAGCGGCGAAGTCGGGCCGCATACGCGCAAGCTCCGCGAGCGGCTGGTGTCAATCCAACGCGGCGAGTCGCGAGATACGCACGGCTGGATCACGCGGATCTGACGGGCTCGGGCAATCGACAGCCCGTATCACGATCGCGATCTGCCGCTGTATCTGTCCATCCGCGTACTGTCGCGGATCGCAGTGCTCGTACAGTCGGTTTCCGTCGGCTGGCAGGTCTACGCGCTGACGCACAGCCCGCTCGCGCTCGGAATCGTGGGCCTGGCGGAGTTCGTGCCGATGTTCCTGCTCGCCCTGCCCGCGGGGGAGCTGGCCGACAGGTTCGATCCGCGGCGGATCATCACCCTGGCGAGCCTTCTCGAGACGCTTGCGAGCGGGCTGCTGCTCCTTTTCGTCCTCACCCATCAAGCCTCCGTCTGGCCGCTCTATGCCGTGATCCTGCTCTACGGGAGCGCACGCGGCTTTTCGGGGCCGGCGGGGCGGGCGCTGCTGCCGTTCCTGGTGCCGCCCGCGAAGCTTCCGAGATCGCTCGCCTCCGCCTCCTCGATCACGCAGCTCGCGGTCATCGCGGGGCCTGCCCTCGGCGGTTTCGCCTATGCGCTGGGGCCGGCGTTCGCTTATGGCGGGGCGCTCGTGGCTTCGCTCGCGAGCGCGGCCGGAATGCTGTTCCTCGGCGGCAGGCGCGTCACGCCCGATCCGACGGCCCTCGCCGGCCGCGTGGCCCGCGTTCGCGAGGGCCTGCGGTTCGTGCGCTCCCGTCCTGTCGTCTACGGCGCCATCTCGCTCGATCTCTTTGCCGTGCTTCTGGGCGGGGCAGTGTCTCTGCTGCCCATCTATGCGCGAGACATCGTCCACGTCGGACCGACGGGCCTCGGCCTCCTGCGCAGCGCACCGGCCTTCGGTGGCGCTCTCACCGCGGTATATCTCACCCGCCGGCCGATCGAGCGCAACGTGGGCGGTGTGATGTTTGCCGCCGTCGCGGTGTTCGGCATCGGCACGATCGTGTTTGGAGTGTCCACCCGATTCGGGCTGTCGCTCGCGGCTCTCGCGGTCACGGGCGCCGCGGATCAGATCAGCGTCTACATCCGCTCCGCGCTCGTGCAGTTTGCGACGCCCGATGCGATGCGCGGGCGAGTGAGCGCGGTGAGCACGCTCTTCATCAGCGCCTCCAACGAACTCGGCGGCTTCGAGTCCGGCGTCACCGCCGCGCTCCTTGGAACTGTGCCGGCGGTCGTTCTGGGGGGCGTGGGCACGCTCGCGGTGGTCGCCATCTGGATGCGCGCCTTCCCGCCGCTCAGAACGGTCGACCGAATGCGTGAGGTCATCCCGGCCGGAAGCTCTCTCAGGGCCGAAGCGGGCTGAACTCGGCCCGCTCCGCGGATTAGAATCCGAGCGAGTCAAGCGACCCGGAATACACGATGAGCGAGAGAGCGGCGACGTCGGATTCGCACGAGGTCCCGGCGATGACCCGACGGCTGTTCCTGGGCGGCGCAGCCGCGACAGGCTGCGTGGCGGCGACGGGCGGCCTTGCCGCAGCGGCGCAGCGCCGGCGCTTCTTCGCGGGTCAGCACCTGCCGATCGGCCTGCAGCTCTACACGCTCGGCCAGGAGCCCTATCGCGACCTCGACGGAACCCTGCGGACGGTGGCGAAGATCGGCTATCGGGCGGTCGAGCCCGTAGCGTTGATGAAGCGCACCGCCCGGGAGCTGCGGGCGGCACTCGAGCGGGCCGGACTCTCCTGCCCGAGCACGCACGTGCCGCTGCAGACATTCGGCGCCGGCGGCCCGACGCTCGCCGCAGATCTCGGCAAGCTGGCCGCCGAGATGCACGTCCTCGGCGTGAAGTATGTCGTCGTGCCGATATTTCCGGTGCCGGCCCGCATCAAGGCGCGCAAGGGAGAGAGTGTTGTCGGGTTCTTCACCCGTGCGGGCCGGGAGATGACCGCGGATGACTGGCGGCGCGCGGCCGCGCAGCTCAACGAGAAGGGCGCCGCGCTGCGGCGCGAGGGCCTGAGGCTCGCGTATCACAATCACAACGTCGAGTTCGTGAAGTACGGATCCGAGACCGCATTCGACCTGCTGCTCGCGAACACGGACCCGGATCTCGTCCGTTTCGAGATGGACATCGGCTGGGTGGCCGCCGCCGGCATCGATCCTGTTCCGCTGCTGCGCGCTCACGCGCACCGGTTCAGGCTGGTGCACATCAAGGACCTCAAGGCCGGCACGGTGCCCAACCACGCCTTCAGAATGGACCCGGCTGATGTCGGGTCCGGGTACCTCGACTGGAAGCGGATTCTGCCGGTCGCGTACGAGGTCGGCGTGCGTGACTACTACGTGGAGCAGGAGCCGCCGTTCTCCGAGCCGCGGATGGATGCGGCTCGGACCGATTACGAGTACCTGTCCCGGCTGACCTGAGTCTCGAGCGAAGCGGTGCGTGGCCGGCACCCGTGACACAACGCGGCTCGGGCTCAGGCTCGGCGTACGCCCGATGGCTTGCATTGCGCCTCGGCATCGACACCCGGCCGCCGAAGGCGGAGAATGCAGCTCGGCCGCTCCGTAAGGCGACGTCCCCTTCAGATAGCGGGAGAAGCCAACATGACCACGCTCAAGCGAACCCGGGCCACGCTCACCCTGACACTCGGGAGCGCTGCGGCTCTCGCGGTGCTGACGCCGGCCGCGCGCGCCGATGTCACCGTCGGGCAGCGAACCTCGATGAGCCTTGGCGGAATGATGATCGAGATCGATTCGGTGGAGCGCACGAGCGCCGACAAGCAGCGCGGCGATTCGACGGTGAGCTGTCATGGCTTCCTCTCGCTCTTCTGTCACGGCATGGAGGGCGGCCGGATCGTGCGCCTGGACAAGCAGCTCGAATGGGAGCTGCAACCGAAGAAGAAGCTCTATTCCGAGCGCCCGTTCCCCACGCCCGAGCAGCGCGCCGAGGCGCAGAAGGAAGTCGAGGCGGCCATGGAAAAGATGAAGAGCTGCCCGATGCCGCGACCCACCGGCGCCCCGCAGGCGGCGGCTCCCGATACCTCGCGCTGTCAGTTGAGCCCTCCGGAGCTCAACGTGAGCCGCACGGACGAGCACGCCACGATCCTCGGTCACGATGCGCGCAAGACGGACGTAGTGCTGTCCCAGACCTGCACGGATCAACAGACCGGCGATGTCTGCGAGCTCGACTACGGCTTCGAGACATGGCTCACGCGGGATGCGATTGCGGGAGTGGAGGAGCGGACTGCGTTCGAGAGGAAATATCTCGCGGCGCAGGGTCTCGATCCGAACAACCCGCGGCAGCAGCGGATCGTCGGGCAGTTCATGGCACCCTACGCGGCCATGCTCCGTCAGCTGCGCGGCAAGGCGGCGGATCTCGAGGGATACCCGCTGCGGACCACGTTCTACATGAGCTTCGGCGGCCCGCATTGCAGCAAGGCAAAGCAGGCGCAACAGCAGGCGAGCAGCAGCCGCTTCAGCATGCACGGCCTCGCCTCACATGCGCTTGCCGGCGGCCTGGCGGGGCTGTTCCACCACGGCGCTGCCGCCCTCCACGCCGACTCGGCGGGCGGGGCTGTGGCGGCCGGCGCGGCGAACGAGGCGGCAGGACCAGCAGCCGATGAGGCTGCCAATTCCGTGACCGCGCCATCTCCGTCGGGGAGTTCCGCGGCACCCGCGACGCCATCCGGGCCCTTCATCCGCGTAGTGTCGCTCACCACCGAGACGACTTCGGTCGATACCTCGAGCGTTCCCGCGGCGGAGTTCGATATCCCGGCCGGCTGGAAGCTCGAGCCGCAGAAGCCGGCGACGAGCAGCGCCGCCGCCCCCGAATGTCCGACCGCCGCCAAGTGAGCGGCGCTCACGGCGCCGTACCACAGCACGCAGCGGGCGCGCAGCTTTAGTCGTTGCAGGGACGCGCCGACTCCGCCTGCGGCGGCGGCAATCCGCCACCGCAAACGGTGCCGCAAGCGCCGCGGCTGCTCGTCGGCTACTTAAGGATCGCTACCGGGCGTGCAGCTCGTTGCGCACGCCGCGGACGCCGTCGACCTTCATGGCGTCGCGCTTCGCCTTGTCTTTTTCCGCGGTCGACTTGACGACACCGCGCAACGTCACGATGCCGTGCCGGGTCGTGACATGGATGCGGTCGGCGTCAGTATCCCTGTCGGCGATCAACTCGGCTTTCACCTTGGCCGTGATGTAGGAATCCTTGACTGGATGGTGATCCGACGCCCAGGCTGGGGCGGTAACGAGAGTCAGAGCGGCGACTGCCGCGAGATATTTGTGCATAGATGCTCCTCGACCGGAAGGTACAGCGATACAACGACAACGGACGGGGCTGGGTTCCAGCCAGCGAGCGGTTCCGTCACCGGGCGAAGAGCTTGGCGATATCGGAAAAGGCCTTGATTTCGATGGCGTTGCCGGAGGGGTCGAGGAAGAACATCGTCGCCTGCTCGCCGGGCTGTCCCTTGAAGCGGATGTGGGGCTCGATCAGGAATCTGACACCGCCCGCCCGCAGGCGCTCGGCCAGCACGGTCCATTCGGCCATGGGCAGGACGATCCCGAAATGCCGCACGGGCACATCGTGGTCATCGACAGTGTTGCGTTGCGTCTGGCGGGCTTCCTCGGGCGCCAGGTGGGCCACGATCTGATGGCCGTAGAAATTGAAATCCACCCAGTCCTGCGCGCTGCGCCCCTCGGGGCAGCCGAGCAGCCCGCCGTAGAATTCGCGGGCCGACTGGAGGTCGTGCACGGGAAAGGCCACATGGAAGGGGGAGAGGAGTCCCGGATTGTGGGTCAGGGTCTGCATCGTCGGCCTCCTAGTGTGAAGCGCTGGATCCGGGCTCCTGCCCGGCCCAGCGCGCTTCGGGCAAAACGCGTGGCTGCCCGAGGCTCCGCCACCTGCGGCGGCGGGGCACCTCCGTGTGCCTACCGCGTGCTCGTGCCGCTTCATGATTCGGAGTGGACATGAGTCGATGGGAAACCCGCTAGCGTCCGAACGCGACCAGCGCTTCGATGAGCCGGTGAACGGACGCATAGAGCGGCATGGCGAGCAGGGGAAGGAGCAGCGCGCCTGTGAGCACGCGCAGTCCGGGGAAGCCGCGGCGCATCGCCGGGGACGGCGCGAGCAGCCGCCGGATGCGCTGCTCGAGACCATTCAGCGGAGCGGCCGTGCGAGCGGCCTGGCGCGGCAGGCCGCTCGCGAGAGACAGGCGCGCCACCTTGATCAATGCCGAGGCGAGCGCAGTCCGCTTGCGGCGGTCGGAGCCGCTCGCATGCTCATCCGCTTCCAGCTCGGTCGCGGCTCGCCAGCGCTCGGTCAGGGCGGCGCCCGTCGGCAGCCAGGCGAGCGCATCGGGCATGGTCAGCAGCAGGAGCAGCTTCAGGTTGTCGCGGGCGCGCAGGTGCGCTGCCTCGTGAGCGAGCACCTGGCGAAACTCCTCGGGGTCGCAGGCCGCGGCGACGCAGCGGGCGGCGACGACGCGCTGCCTCCAGCTGCCGATGACCGCAACGAGCGGCTCAGTGACATTGATGACCGTGACTTCGGCTCCGCCGGCCGCCACCTGGGTGTGCAGCGGCTGCGCGCTGCGCAGAAGGGCACGGGTGGCCTGCGAGGCCTTGAAGCCGCGGCGAGCCCCATCTCCCAAGACGAGCAACGCGAAGAGCGCCGATACCAGCAGGAGCGGACCCGGGTGATCGTGCGCGTGAGGCGGCTCGTAGAGTAGAAACGCGGGCAGCACCACCGTCAGCACCAGGCTCGCGGAGCCCAACGCTGGCAGGAGACGCATCCAGAGCACGGCGTCCGCGCCGGTCAGACGCCGCTGCAATCCGATGCGCCACGCGAGGACCACTGCCGCTGACAGCAGTAGATTGCAGAGGCCATAGGCGGCCAGCACCACCAGCGGAAAAGTCAAATCGAAGCTCATTTTTCGTCGTCCTTGAGCCGGGCCCGCTCGGCGCGAACCAGCGCCTCGAGCTCATCGAGGAGCTCCGCGTCGGCATGGCCGACCGCCTCCACCAGAGTCGACAGCAGCACCGTGCTGTCGCCGCACGAGGCCAGGAGCTCGGTGACGCGGCTGCTGACCATCCGGCCGAAGAGCTGGTCCCGCGAGCAGCGCGGCACGTAGCCGAAGGCGCGGCCGAGCCGCAACCGGCGCAGCACGCCCTTGCGATACAGCCGGTCCAGCGTCGTCATCAGGGTGGTGTAGGCGAGCTGCGGGAAGGACGGCTGCACCTGGCGCACCGTCGAGGCGCGGCTGCGCCGCCACAGCACCTCGAGCACTTTGAGCTCCAGCGGTCCCAATTCCAGGCGTTCGCCCACTTACCCGTCTGCCTGCCGTCGCGCCGATGCGCCGCAGCCGCTAGCGTCTCAAGCCGCAGGCGCCGGTGCAACGGGCTTGCGGCCCGGCAAGCGTCGGGCCGAGGGGATGGCGCGCCGGCTCGAATTACGATCCCTGGTAGTAGTGTCGGACGCATTCCTATAGTGCCGCCCCGCCGAGGGCTGGTAAATGAAAAGGTCTCGAGTGAAGTGCACTTTCCGCGCTCTGGCTTGCGCATTGGCTTGTCTTTGCGCCGTGGCCGGCGCGCAAGCACGAGCCCACCAGGGGCCCCGTAGCCACCCTTCCAAGCAGGCCGTCAGCCGTATCCCGAGGATTCTGATCCGGGCGCCCTGGCTCTTCAATCGCGCCACCCGCTATGCCCATTCGATGCCGGAGCTTTCGGGGCCCAACATCACCGTCACGAAGAAGACGACCGTGGTGCAGCTCTCCGACCAGCCGCCGATCATCGACAACCACGAGCGCGAGCTCTTCGACCGGATGCCGGGCATCGTGCTCGCGGAGCAGCAGAATCCCACCGAGCTCAACATCAATTATCGCGGCCTCGGCAATCCGCAGGAGAGCGAGTACATCCTGCTGATGCAGGACGGGGTTCCCATGGAGATGGACTGGATCGCCTATCCGACGCTCTACTACATCCCCATACCCCAGACGGTCAAAGAGGTGCGGATGATCCGGGGCGGCTCGGGACTGCTCTATGGACCTGAACCCGAGCCGGTCATCGATTTCGTCTCGAGGAAGCCCTCACCCACGACCACGGGGACGATCCAGCAGGTGGGGGGCAGTGACGGTCTCTACTCGACCTACGGCTCGATGAGCGGACCCGCCGGCCCGCTCGGCTACCGTGCCGATTTCTCGCACCGCCAGTCGGACGGACAACGGGCGAACGGGAACTATGACCTCAACAGCGGCGATCTCGCGCTCGACTATCGCCTTGACTCGCGGCAGAGCCTGGATCTCGCGGTGCATGCCTACTCCCTCCAGAGCGGATTGGCCGGTCTCATGACCCATGCGCAGTGGCGGGCCAATCCCAACCAGACGACGACGCCCCACGATCGGGACTGGGAGAGCCGCTACACGGCGATCCTCACCTATCGGAACAGCTTCAATGGAAAGAATCTCTTCGTGCAGAAACTGTGGTCGGGATATCAGGACCTGATCACGCGGTCCGATGCCTATGCGGGCGGCGCGGCACCGATCGCCACCAGCGCCACGCTGGCGGCCCAGCGCTTCCACTACACCGGCCTCGATGGCAGGTTCCTGCACCAGTATGGCCGCGGCGCCGCACTCACGGTGGGCTACACGGCCTATGCGTCCAACAGCCCCTACCGGGAGTTCCACAGCGCGAATCCCGTGGCCGACCCCTACGATCCCTCGGGCACGCTCATCTACAACGACGAGCGCCGTACGCGCTACGCGGCGGTGTTTGCCGAGAACCTGTACCGCTTCAAGCGTTTCCACGTGGTCGTCTCCGCCCGCTTCAATCACGAGCAGATCGCCACCCACGAGACCGTGGCTGCGCATCCTTACCTCGTGAACGGTGTCTACACCAGGAATATTCCGCTCTTCGGCTTCGGCATCGGCAACGATTTTGGCCGCGGCAACGAGACCTATCTCAACATCTCGCAGGGCTTTCGCCCGGTGCGCTACCTCGATGTCGCGAGCCCCTTCGGCAAGTTCTCGCCCGCCAACAATCCGAATCCGACCAAGTACCTCACCTACGAGGCGGGTGTGCACGGCTGGCCGTTGCGGGGCTTCTACTACGACGTCAGCGCGTTCCAGATCAACGTGCGCAACCGCATCGAGTCCGAGCAGCTCACGCAGACCGCCTCGATCAATGTCAACACCGGCGACACCCGTAACCGCGGCGTGGAGGCCGAGAGCTCGTACGACCTGCTGCGTTTGCGGCCGGGGACGCCGGATGGCGAGCACCTCACGCTCTTCGGCAACGCGAGCTACCTCAACGCGCGCTTCACGGGCAGCATCATCCCGGGACAGGTGGGCAAGACTCCGGCGTACTCGCCGAGCTACGTGCTCAAGGGCGGCCTCACCTTCACCGAGGCTCCGGGCCTGAAATTGAGCCTCATCGTGGATGCCGTCGGCTCGCAGTACATGCAGGACAACGACCAGGCGGTCGGGACGACTCCGGCGAGGATTCCTGCCTACACGGTGGCGGACTTCTCCGGCGAGTACGAGCTCGGCGGCCATTGGCGCGTGCTCGGAGGTGTCTCCAATCTGACCGACCGCCGCTACTACTCGCGTGTCTTTCTCTTCGGTGGCATGCTCGAGCCCGCGCTCAGCCGCCAGTTCTATCTCGGGATCGCGTACCACCTGTGAGGACTTGGCTGCTCACCGTGCATGTTAATATCGCCCGAGGTCTTTTCTCCGAGGGCGAGATGCGCTCGAAACTGAATCCTGGAATGGCTTTCTCCGCCGCTGCGCTCCTGTTTCTGGGCGCAGGTCTGATCACTCATTCCCAACCGGCCGCGGCGGCTTCCGAGAGGGTGCGGGACGGATCGCGCATTGCGCAGATCATGCAGCGTCTGCGGGACGTGCGGCGATTCGACGCCGTTGCCGTCGCGCCGAATGGAAAGGCCATCGCGTGGACGGTGACGGAGAAGACGGTTGCCCGCGCGAAGAGCGCCCCCGCATCCAGGGGCGGCAAGCCCGGCCAGCGGCTGCAGATCGCCGATGCGGACGGAAGCCGGGTCCGCACGGTGACGATCTCGAAATCGGTGAAGTCGTGCCGCTACGGGAATCTGCGGTGGTCGCCCGACAGCCGGACGCTGGCGTTCCTGTCCAACTGCAATCATGGCGCAGGCGCCAGCCAGCAGTTCGATATCAATGAAGTCGCGGCCACGGGCACCGAGGCGAGACGGATCTCCCACCTGCACGGCCTGGTGAATCAGCTTGCCTGGACGCCGGGCGGCGCTCAGCTGAGCTTTCTCTACGTCAAGGGCGACGTACACCCAGTCGCCGCAGTCTCTGCCACGAAAGCGCAGGTCGGTGTCATCGGCCGCACGGGCGTCGAGCATCAGCGCGTCGCAGTCATCCCGGCCGGGGGTGGGGCAGTGCGGCAGGTTACGCCGTCCGGTCTGTTCGTCTACGAATACGACTGGTCGCCCGCAGGCCATCGGCTCGCGTACGTAGGGGCGCCACCGCCCGGACGCGATAACTGGTGGGTGGCCAAACTCTACACCCAGACTCCTGGAAGCGCGCCGACGGTGATGCTCGATCCCTCTTCGGCCAAGGGCCCTCTGCACGGCTTGCAGATCGCGCTGCCGAGGTGGTCTCCGGGCGGCTCGCGACTCGCCTTCATCGGCGGTCTCATGAGCGATCAGGGGGCGACCGGGGGCGATATTTACCTCGTGTCCGCGGCAGGCGGTGAGCCGGTGGACGTGACGCCGGCGATCGGGATGTCGCCCTCCTGGCTCACCTGGACTGGGAAGCGCTCTCTGCTGGTCTCCTCCTTTGCCGGCGGCGCGACGCGATTGTCGGCGTTCGCGCTGCACGGAAAGCGTCCTGCGACCCATCATGCGCTCTTCCACGTGGATGCCGCAGTACGGGATGGGACATTCGTGTCGGCATTCTCCGTCTCGTCTCGACATAACGTGCTCGCTTTCATTCACAGCACGTTCGACAGCCCGCCCGAGATCTATTCGGCCGTGCTCGAGACCAACGCCTCGGCAGTGCCGAGGGGAGTGTTCGAGGCCCCGCATGCCATCACGCACGTCAACGATGGCGTGCGGCCGATGTGGGGGAAGGCGGTCTCGGTGCGCTGGGACGACGAGGGCTTCCATGTGCAGGGCTGGCTGTTGTTCCCGCCGCACTTCGATCCTCAGGAGCATTACCCGCTGATCGTCTACGTGCACGGAGGGCCGACCTGGGCGACGCTTCCCTCCTGGCCGTCCGACGGCTACGGGCCGGTGCCGCTCGCCGCGATGGGCTACTTCGTCCTGATGCCGAACCCGCGTGGGAGCCTGGGCGAGGGCGAGCGCTTTACCCAGGCGGTGCGCCGGGATATGGGATACGGCGATCTTCGCGACATCCTGGCGGGAGTCGGCCGGGTGGAAGCGCTATACCCGATCGATGACCGTCGCCTGGGCCTGACCGGCTGGAGCTACGGCGGATTCATGTCGATGTTCGCTCCGACGCAGACCCACCGCTTCAAGGCGGCCGTCGTGGGCGCCGGGCTCTCGGACTGGAAGAGCTACTATGGCGAGAATTCCATCGACAAGTGGATGATCCCGTTCTTCGGCGCCTCGGTGTACCGGGATCCGAAGGCGTACGCCAAGAGCTCGGCCATCAACTTCATCGAGAACGACAGGACGCCGTCGCTGATCGTGGTCGGCCAGTACGACGGGGAGTGTCCCGCACCGCAGTCGTTCGAGTACTGGCATGCGCTGCGCGCCATGGGGGTTCCCACCCAGCTGGTCGTCTACGCCGGGGAAGGCCACGGCTTCGACAAGCCGAAGGACGAGCGGGACGTCCTGCGCCGGGCGCTGCGCTGGTTCGGGAAATATCTAGGAGTCGAGGCCGCGCCGCGAAGCGGGTGAGGCTCCTGCGAGCCGGGTGCGGCGTTCCCGCCCGGTATCCGGGGACCCCGGCCGGGCGGGCGAGGGGGCTTTAAACGGACTGGCCTCCGGCTGCATCCAATGGGATACATGGCCTCGGCTGCACAAGATGACCGGATCGATTGGGAGGCTGGCCTCGTGCGCCAGGCCCGGGTCGGCGACATGCGGGCGTTCGAGCGCCTGTACCGCGATCATATCGGCAGTGTCTACGGATTGTGCCTGCGCCTGCTGCGTGACCGCACGACCGCGGAAGATTGCGCACAGGAGGCGTTCGTCAATGCCTGGCGGGCGCTCGGGCGCTTCGAGGCGCGCAGCAGCTTTGGCACCTGGTTGCACCGCATCGCAGTGAATGTAGTCCTGAGCCGGCGCCGAAAGGTCGCGGCGCAGGTCGAATTGCCGCCATTGCCCTCGGATCCGGACGAGGAATTCGTGGATGCGCCCGCGCAGTGGACCTTCGATACGCCGGTCGAAGAGCGCGAGATCGAGCGGGCGATCGGCGCCCTGCCCGACGGTGCGCGAGACGCGCTCGTCCTCTGCGGAATCTACGGCTACTCACATGGCGAGGCCGCTCAGATGCTCGGCGTCGCCGAAGGCACCTGCAAGGCCCAGTTGCACCGGGCTCGTGCGCTCCTGCGCGTGCGGCTCGAGCCGGAGAGTCATCCATGAACGATCCTGCCGAATCGAAAATCAGGCGGCTCGGCGAGCTGCCGAGAGAGGTGGCGCCGCCGCATGACGGCTGGCCGACCCTGGCGGCGCGGCTGCGTGAGAGCGGGATGCGGACAGCGGACGGCCGCGCGGAGCGGCTCGGTGGGGGAGGCGGGGTATCGCGCTGGCGCCCGCAGCTGATGCGCGCCGCGGCCGCCGCCGCAGTTCTTGCCGCGGTGGGCGTGGGTATCTCGCTCGACAGGTGGTTCCTTGCGCCCGGACATCCGACTGCGCAGGGAGTTGCGGCGCCCGATATCGGCGCGGCGGGCGGGGGGCTGAAGGTCGCCTACATCACTGATCCACGGTATCTGCGCGAGCGCGAGGCGCTGCTGCGCACCCTGAGCGCGCGGCTCGCCAAGCTGCCGCCACCCACCCGGCAGAAAGTCCTGCAGAGCCTGAGCGCCATCCACCAGTCGATTCAGGAGATCCAGCAGGCGCTGGGGCGGGAGCCGGGGAACGCGCTCCTGCAGGAGCTCCTGATCGATACCTATCAGAACGAGATGCACGTGCTGTCGACGGTTCAGGAAGCGAGCTACGGCAGCGGAGAGACCTGAAATGAACACATTCCCTTCACGTATCGCCATCCTCTCCCTGGCGCTGACATTCGCAGCCGCGGCGGCGCACGCTGCGACGTTTCAGCGGCAGGTTTCGGCCGACCCGCACGGTGAGGTCGACGTCAGCAACGTCGCCGGCTCCATCGTGATCAGCGGGTGGGATAAGCCGTTGGTGTCGGTGACTGCCGATCTGCCGAGCGGCACGGAGCAGGTCCATTTGACGAGTGCGCACGGCCGCACCCGGGTGTGCGTGGCGTACGGCTCGGGCAGTTGCGATTCACCGGGCGGGTTCCAGGAGAAGCACTCGGTCCGCCTCGAGCTTCACGTGCCGGTCGGGAGCGCGATTCGAGCATCGGGAGTGAGTGCGAGCATCACCACCCGCGGCATCACCAGCACCCAACATCTGCATACGGTGAGCGGCGATATCGAGGCGGATCTGGGCTCCGGAAACGATGATGTGAAGTCCGTCAGCGGGACCATCCGCCTGCGCGGCAGCGGTCAGGACGGGACCCTTCTCGTTTCGACGGTGAGCGGCGACTTGAGCGTGAAGAACGTCGCCGGTGATCTCCAGGCGAGGACGGTCAACGGCCGGCTGAGCGCGGGAGTCTCCCCGGCCCGCAGCGCACGGCTCAACACCACCTCGGGCGAGATCGATCTGGATGCGCGCCTTGCGCGAGGCGGCACGATAGAGACCGAGACGGTGAGCGGCGATCAGAGGATCGACGTTGCCGCCCCGGCGGGTTACTCGTACGAGGCGAAGACTTTCAGCGGCGGCATCAAAGACTGCTTCGGCCAGCAGTCGGACCGGAATCATTACGGGCCCGGCAACCGCCTCGAAGGCACGCGTGGTGCGGGTGACGGCCACGTCCGAATCCGCAGTCTCAGCGGCGAGGTGTCCCTGTGCGATCACTGAGGCGCGCTGGCGGCCCTGGTCGCGCCATCTGGAACCAGTCGACGCAGAGGTTGTTCCAAGGATCTGCTACGCCGCGCGATCGCTGATTCCATTGCGGTAGAGTGCGCGGATCCGCAGTATGGCGGAGGGCCATCGCGGCCGCAGCGATCAGCGGGAGTCTGGGATACTTGAAGCGATTCTCTGCCGTCATCCGG
>JABBNZ010000201.1 GCA_019352035.1 Pseudomonadota bacterium
TCTCCATCGCTCCCATGTTGAAATCCGACACGGCGGCGATGTTGAACACGTCGAGGTCGTATTCCAGGCCGAAGCGCTCCTCGTCCCAAGCCATCGCCGCCTTGAGCGAGCGCATCGCGTGAGCGCAGCGATCCTCATCGCCCCGGCGCACCCAGATGGCGAGCGCCACCTCGCGTCCCGATCGGGTGGTGAAACGATCGCGCACCGCGACCAGCTGGCCGGCGACGAGCGCGAACAGGTAGGAGGGCTTGGGGTGCGGATCGGTCCAGGTGACGCGGTGCCGGCCGTCCGGCAGCTTCTGCACCGGGCCTGGATTGCCGTTGGACAGCATCACCGGGCAGGCGGTGGGATCGGCGGTGATGGTCACGGTATAGCGGGCCATGACATCCGGCCGGTCGGGAAAATATGTGATGCGGCGGAAGCCTTCGGCCTCGCACTGGGTGAAGAAGGCGCCGTTGGAGATGTAGAGGCCCGAAAGCTCGGTATTGGCGCCGGGGTCGATGACGGTCTCGATCTCGAGCACGCACGCATCCGGCGCGTTCGCGATGAAGAGCGAGGTATCGCCCAGATGCCAGCGATCCGGGCCGAGAGGGACCCCATCGAGAACGATGGCGCGCACCGGCTGGCCGGCGCCGTCGAGCCGCAGAGCCTTGTCGGATCCGGCAGCCGGGTTGCGCCGAAGCGCCAGCCGGGACCGCACCTGGGTGGCGTGCGGATCGAGGACGAAGTCGAGCGCCACGGCCTCCACGAGGAAGGCCGGAGGGCGGTAATCGACGAGCCGGGTTTCGCTCGCGGCGGCTACGGCAGCGCGGTCGTTGGAATTGGACATGGTTCTTCGGGGTTTTCCACGATTATATTCGATACGAAACCACGCCGTGGCGAATGTGGGCCGAGGCCCGCCCCCTCTGCCCCGCCCCGGGCCTGGGCTTTGCGGGAGCGCAAACAACGTCGACGCCGTCTGGGCGAATGGAGTGCTTTCTCAAGCAAACCCGGGCGGACGCTCCGCTTCCACTGCGAGGGCACGCTCCAGCGCGAGCCCGACGCGGCCCAGCGTTCCCTCATCGAAGAGGCGCCCCACGAGAGTGACGCTGTGCGGCACGCGCCGCGGCGGATCGAAGTGCGGCAGCGGCCGGCGCGGGTCGGGAGCCCAGTCGCTGCGCGCCTGCGTGATGTGGATGAACCCCGCGCGCAACGTCAACGACGGGTAGCCGGTGAAGTTGCCGATCGTCAGCATCTCATCGCGCAGCGAAGGCACGAGCAGCAGATCGACCTTCGCGAAGAGCTTCCCCATCTCCTCAGCCACCAGGCGCCGGAAGCGGTCGGCCTGCACGAAGTCGACCGCCGACAGGAACCGCGACTGCCGGAACGTGTTGGGCCACGCATCCGGAGTCTGCATGCGCAGTTGGTCCACCTTCCCGCTGAGTGTCAGCTTCTCGAAGGCCGCGGCCGACTCCGCGAAGAGGATGGTGTTCAGCGAATCGTAGGGCCAGTCGGGAAGCCGTACCTGCACCGCCTCCAGACCGAGTGATCTGAGCTGCTGCAGCGCATGCCGGTCGACATCCGTCGCTTCGCGCTCCCAGTGCGGGAAATATCCGACACGCAATCCCCTGACGCCGGTACGGGCGTCGAAATCGAGCACGCTCGGAACGCTGGAGAGGTCCCCGGCATCCGGTCCGGAGATCGCCCGGAGCACGAGCAGCGTATCCTCGACGCTGCGCGCGATCGGTCCCAACTTGTCGAGAGACCAGCACAGCGTCATCGCTCCCGTCCGAGGCACCCGTCCGAAGGTGGGACGCAGACCGCAGACTCCGCAGCGGTCGCTCGGATCGACGATGCTGCCTTCGGTCTCGCTGCCGATCGCGAAGCCGACCAGGCCAGCCGCGGTCGCGGCGGCGGGACCGGCGCTCGAGCCGCCCGATCCCTCCTCGAGGAGCCACGGATTCTTCGTCTGGCCGCCAAACCAGACATCATTGAGCGCCAGTGCGCCCATGCTCAGCTTCGCGACGAGCACGGCCCCGGCCTCGCGCAGGCGTTGCACGACAACGGCATCATCCGCCGGCACGCGATCCTTGAAGGGCTCCGCGCCATAGGTGGTCCGGATGCCGGCCGTGTCGAGAAGATCCTTCGCTCCCCAGGGAATCCCGTGCAGCGGGCCACGGTACCGGCCTGCCGCGATTTCCTGATCCGCCCTCCTCGCCTGCGCGAGGGCGAGGTCACGGGTGACGGTGATCACGCACTTCAAGCGCGGGTCGAAGGTCTCCATCCGTTGCAGGTAGATCCCGGTCAGCCGCTCGGACCGCAACTGCCGCGATTGCACCCAGCGGGAGAGCTTCCAGAGCGGCGCGAAGGCGATGTCATCCTCGCCGGCCGGCAGCGGGCCCGGGTCGCGTCCGCTGCCCACGAACTCATCGCGCCGCGGTGTTGGATTGCCGCCGGGCAGCAGCGGATTGCACTGGGAGTATGGGGCGAGGTCCGCCTTCAGGTCGATCTTGCGCGGACCGGTGCGCCGCTCATAGAGCGGCGCCATGCTGTTACGCCAGTTGGATGCAGCCTCCGAGCGCTCCCCGGGAGTCATCCGCACCTGCACCAGTTTCTCCGCCTCGCCAAAGGCGGCTGCGGTCACCTCCGGTCCGACGCCCGGCGCGGTCCCGAAAACCGGCGGCGAGCCGGACGGCGGCTTCGCAGCGGGCGGATGCCCGGTGGCGGCTTGCGAGGGGCCGGAGCCGGCGCCGGCTCCGGCGCCGAGCAAAGCGGCCGACGAGACCAGAAACTCACGCCGGGACCTCGACATGGCTCACCCCCTGTATTGCGGCTCTTGGCCGCAGTTTAGCCGTCAGGGGGTCCTTGGCGCAGGCGAATCGGCGCTGAGCACATCGGCGTAGAGAGGGTTCCCCGGTACGGACGCGGGGGCTCGCATGCCATTGTCCCGGTTTTCGGCGCCATATTGCCCAGAGGCGGCGCGCTTGTCATCCGGGTCTCAGAGCACCTCCAGGAGCCCCGCCGCGCCCTGCCGGTGCCCATGCCTCCTTCGCGCCCGTCAATTGCGCAGCGGCTTGCCGGTGGCGAGCGTGTGGG
>JABBNZ010000065.1 GCA_019352035.1 Pseudomonadota bacterium
GGGACTCGCCGAGGGGCAGGTCGAGAAGATGCTTGCCGCGGGTCTCTTGAAGGGCCCGCCTGAGCTCTACGGGCTCACCGCGCAAGCGCTCGAGGGCCTGCCGGGCTTTGGCCCGGTGCTCGCCAGGAAGATCGTCACGGCGATCGCAGCCTCCAAGGGCCGCGAGCTCGCCCGCTTTATCTTCGCGCTCGGGATCCCGGATGTCGGGGAGCAGACCGCGAAGGACCTGGCACGCGCGTTCGGCACCTTCGAGGCCCTGCGCAAAGCCGCCCGCGAGGAGCTTCTGGCAGTCTCGGGCTTAGGCCCGGTGACGAGTGAGGAAATTCTCGAATTCTTCTCAAATCCCGGCAACGCGGCCGCCGCCCAGGCGCTTGCCGCCGCCGTGGAGCCTAAGCCCTTCGAAATGAGCGGGGGAGCGGCGAGCCTTGGGGGTAAGACCTTCGTCATCACCGGGACGCTCTCCGAGCCCCGTGAAGCGATCCAGGCCCTCATCGAGGCCGCCGGCGGGAAGTGCTCGGGCTCGGTCTCGAAGAAGACCTTCGCGGTGGTGGCCGGAGAGGCCGCGGGCTCGAAGCTCGATAAAGCCAGGGCGCTCGGCGTGCAAATCTGGGAGGAGGCAAAGCTGCGTGAGGTGCTCAAGTCATGAACCGCTGCTATGCCTGCGCGCGAGCGATGCGCAGCGGCTGCTCGCCGCGCTCGAGCACACATGAACGCACCTAGCCTGCAAAACACCCTCGAAGACTTCCTGGATCTGCTCCGAGGCCTGTGGCGATTCCGGTGGCCCGCGCTCATCGTCGCCTGGTGTCTGGCGCCGCTGCTGTGGATCGGGATCTTCATGATCCCCAACACCTACGAGTCGTACGCGAAGGTGTTCGTCGATACGCGAACCGCGCTGAGCGAGGCGACCGAGGGGCTGAGCATCGCCAGCCCCATGGACAGCGAGATCGAGCGCGTCAGGGACGCGCTTCTCGGCGGACCGGAGCTGCGCAAAGTGGCCAACGACACCGGGCTCATGGCAGGCGCCCTGACCGGCGCGCAGCAGCAGGCAGTGATCGCTAACCTCCGCAAGAACATCGACATCACGGGCAATCTCGAGCCGCGCAGCACCATGGCGCTCTTCACGATCACCTATCGGGATCCGAACCGTACCCGGAGCCTGCAGGTCGTCGATCACCTCCTCAACACCTTCGTCGAGGGCACCCTGGGCGGCAAGCAACAGGGCTCGGAGGAGGCGGAGAAGTTCCTGACCCGGCAGATCGCCGCGTACGGTGAGCGCCTCTCGACCTCCGAGCAGCGCCTGGCCGCATTCAAGAAGCAGAACGTCGGGCTGCTGCCGGGGGAGCAGGGCGATTACTTCAGTCATCTGCAGACCTCCATGAGCGATCTGACCAAGGACAAGGAGCGCCTCAGCCTCGAGCTGCGCAAGCGCGCCGTCCTCTCCCAGCAGCTGCATGCGGGACAGCAATTCACGGCCGGCCCGGGGGACTCGGGAACCCAGAATCCGGCCGCCCTGGACACCGAGGGCCAGATCGCGCAGGCACAGCAGAAACTCAATCAGCTGCTGCTCAAGTTCACCAACAAGTACCCGGACGTGATGGCGCTTCGCCAGACATTGAAGCAGCTCAAGGCGCGCGAGGCGGCGCAGATCGCCGCCGCCAAGCGCGGCGACCTGGGGGCCGCCGCCCAGCTCAGCCTCACGGCGAATCCGGTCTACCAGAAGCTGCAGGAGCAGTACGACGCCGAGGGCGTCACGATCGCCTCCATCCAGCAGGAGATCTCCGACCGGGAGCAGGAGATCGCCAAGCTGCGCTCCATGATCTCCACGGCCCCCGAGGTGCAGGCGCAATACGCGAAGCTCACGCGCGACTACAATGTCACCCGGACGCAGTACGACGCACTGCTGGGGCGGCTCGATCGCGCGCGTCTGGGTCAACAGGCCGCAACGACGGGCGTCGTGAAATTCCAGGTCATCGACCCGCCGACCGCGGAGTTCGCCCCCGTAGCGCCCAGGCGGGCGCTTCTCATCCTGGGGGCACTCATCCTTTCGTTCGCGGTGGGAGGCGGCGTGGCTTACCTGATGCAGTTGCTGCGGCCGGTCTTCGTCAGCCAGCGCCAGCTCGGCGCGGTGACCGGTCTTCCGGTCTTGGGCTCCGTCAGCATGGCCTGGTTGGATGAGCGCCGCTCTGTGCTGCGCAGCGAGCGGCGCCGTTACCTTTGGGCCATGGCGGGACTGGCGGTGCTCGGCCTCGGAATCCTGGTGCTGCAGGCACACATCTACAGCCTCTTCGGAGGGGTGCACGCATGAGTGTGGTGGAGAAGGCGCTTCGAAAGGCGCGGGAAGCCAAGCAGGGAGGCGCTGAGCCGGTTGCGGGCGAGGCTGCGGCCCAAGCGGATGCCAACAGCCGTCCGTCCGCTCCGCACGCATTCGCGGGCGCGCAGAGCCCGCCGATTGTTCTCGACCGTGCGGCCCTGCGAGCCGCCGGGCTCCTACCGCCTGTGGCGGAAGAGCGCCGTCTCTCGTCCCAGTACCGCAAGATCAAGCGGCCGCTCATCGCCAATGCGATCGGGCGCGGCGCGGATCGGCTGCCCAACGGCTATCTGATCATGCTCGCGAGCGCGATGCCGGGGGAGGGCAAGACTTTCACGGCCCTCAATCTCGCGTTGAGCATCGCGACGGAGAAGGACTTCAGCGTGCTCCTCGTGGACGCCGATGTGGCAAAGCCCCAGTTAAGTCGCATATTCGGACTCGAAGGCGAGCAGGGCCTGCTCGACGTGCTGCGCGATCCGCAGTTGGACGTCGATTCGGCCATCCGCCCCACCGATATCCCGACGCTCTCCTTCCTGCCCGCAGGCAAGAGCTCCGCTGATGCGACCGAGCTGCTCGCGAGCAAGCGCATGGAGGAGCTCGCCCAGCGTCTCGGAGAGCGAGACAGCCATCGGATCGTCCTTTTCGACACGCCGCCCTTGATCCAGACCACTGAGTCTCCGGCGCTGATGCACGTGGCGGGGCAGGTTCTCGTCGTCGTTCGCGCGGAATCGACTCCACAGCCGGTACTGCTCGATGCGCTGGAGACCCTGCAGGAGCATCCCGCGGTATCGCTGGTGCTGAATCAGAGCATGCGATCGGATACGGCCGCGTATTACTACTATGGGTATGGGGAGGAGCGCTCGGACCGGTCCACGGCGCCGCCGAGCGAATAGCCTTACCATCCCCATGCCAGAGATCACGACAGGTACGGGCTGGTGTGCGCCTCCTGCACGCCCTCAGGATGGATCTCTTGACGGTGGCCGCCACTGGTGGGAGGGGCTGGCCTCTGGCCCTTTGACCGTCGTCTTTGGCCTTTGGCTGGCGGTCGCCGTGATCTACTGGCCAAGTACCCTGGCGCTGAATGCAATTTGGCTGGGCGCCTCCGGGGACGCCTACACCCACGGCTACCTGGTGTTGATCTCTTCCCTCTGGCTCATCTGGCGTGACCGCGAGCGTCTCGAGGCCACTCCCGTCGCGCCTGTCGCCTGGGCCTGGGTGCCGGTGATCGTCCTGAGCGCGGCATGGCTATGGTCGTGGCGGGCTGCCATCCAGGCTCTGCACGTATTGCTGCTGCCCGCGATTCTGCTGACTGCGATCGTTGCGGCGCTGGGCTGGCGTATCGCGCGCAGGAGCCTCTTCCCGGTCGGCTTGTTGCTCTTTGCCATGCCGGTCTGGGACCCGCTCAATCACCCTTTACAGACCGCCAGCGCCAAGATCACCGAGGTGCTGATCTGGCTCTCGGGAATGCCGGCTTACGTGCAGGGGGACCTGATCCGGCTTCCCGACGGCACCATCGAGATCGCGCAAGCCTGCGCCGGCCTAAATGGCGTGGTGATCGGGCTGACCGTGGCTGCCCTCTACGGTGAGATCATGCGCGATCCGCTCCGGCGCAGGCTGATCTGGCTTGCCCTGATGGGACTTCTCGCACTCGCGGCAAATGGGATACGGATCTTCATCGTGACCGTGGCGGCTTATGAGACGGACATGCGCAGCCCGCTCGTGAGGCATCACATCTGGCTCGGATGGGTATTGTTCGCGATCGCCGTCGGTGTGTTTCTGGCGGTTGCTGCGCGCATTGCCAACATTTGGGATCGCGGACTTTCGGGGCAGACACCCAGAGCGATGACAGGCGATCAGGGGCCGGCGCCAGAGGCGCCTCGATCTGCGATTGGCGCGAGGCTGGCGAGGGCCGCAGTCGCGCTAGGGTGTCTGGGACTCCTGCCGGCGCTCAGCTATGGAATGGATCTCGTGCGGTCAGCCAGCGACTCCCGACTCGTTATCCAGTGGCCGCAGGCTCCCCACGGCTGGCGAGGACCGATATCGGATCGAGTGAGCGAGTGGTCGCCGCGGCTCGTGAATCCGAGCGCTGAATCACTTCGGCTGTATGTCAATGCTCGTGCTGAGCCAGTCGAGGCTTTCGCCGTCGCCTATCGTGAGCAGACTCAGGACGCCAAGCTCCTCGAGTTCCGAAACGATCTACTCGGGAGCTCGAAGCAATTGCACGCGCGGTCACAAGGGATTGTGAACTCGCCTGCCGGCCGATGGCGGGAGACCGTAGCCGTCGATCCGAGCGGGTCCCGCTCCGTCATCTGGTGGCGATATCGGATCGGAAACCGGGTCTTCATCGATCCACGCCTGTCGCAGGCCTGGTACGGGCTCGAGGCGCTGACGGGTAGCCCACCCGTGTCCTCCCTGACCGCGCTGCGGGCGGTCTGCCGTGCGGACTGCCGTGCGGCCCGGGAGCAACTTGCGGCTGCGGCCGCGCGGCTTCGGCCGGTAATGAGCTTAAGGCCGGTACACTCCGATGGATCCCGCATTTCACAGTAACCTGCCGGTCACGGAAGGAGTGCTGGAGCTTCCGGGAGATTGGGCTCTGCACCATGGCGGTCGGCTCGACGGGGGGCGTATCGCCTGGCGCCTGGCCGGTCCGCAAAGCGCTCCCGTCGTCTGCGCGCTCGGGGGCATCTGGTGCGACCGATTCGTGTTCGACCCTCAGGATCCTCAAAGAGGCTGCTGGCGGGAGGTCGTCGGACCAGGGCGAGCGCTAGATGCGAGCCGCTATCGGGTCCTGAGCTTCGATTACCTGGGTGGCCGGGGCGAGTCGACCGGCCCACAACCGGGCGTGCTGTTTCCGAGCGTCTCGACCTACGATCAAGCCGAGGCGCTTGTCCGGATCATCGACCATCTTGGGGTGGCGTCTCTCCATGCCATCCTGGGAGGCTCGTACGGTGGGATGGTGGCATTGGCCTTCGCTGAGCGCTATCCGGAGCGCGTGAGCGCCCTGGCCATCGTATCGGCAGCCGACCGGCCGCATGCGATGGCAATCTCCTGGCACAGCATCCAGCGCCAGAGCGTGCGGTTTGCAATCGAGCGCGGCGCCGGCCAAGAGGGTCTGAAGCTCGCGCGCGCCGTCGGTCTGTCGCTGTATCGCAGCCCAGAGGAATTCGCCGCTCGATTTCCCCCCGTACCGGTGCAGCAGGACGGCCGATTCGCGTTCCCGGTTGAGCGATATCTTTTCGCCGACACACCCGAGGTCGCTGGATTCTCTGCCGAGGCGTTCCTGTGCCTGTCGGAGTCGCTCGACTTGCACCGCGTAGATGCAAGCCGGATTTTCGTACCGACCACCGCGGTGGGCGCGCGAGAGGACCAATTGGTGCCGCTCTCGGACGTGCGAGCTCTCGTCGCGAGAATGGGCGCCGCCCAGCTGCGCGAGATCTCCTCAATTCACGGGCATGATGCCTATCTCAGAGAGCCCGCACAGTTACGGGCCATCCTGGCTGAGGCGCTTGGAGCGGCTTCTTAACGAGCTGGGCGTGCTCACCCGGCTGGGGCGGGTGCCAACCACCAGCGCCGCAATCGCTTTGCATAAGCGACGACTCTCACTGCAACGGCAGCAGACCCCAAAGCAATGAACGGCAGGTAGCCGATAAGGTGAGAGAGGCTGCCATTGAAAGGGTCATGAAGGAAATCGCGAAGGAAAGCGATTGCAATGTAGTCCATACCCAACGTCCGCAGGGCCCACCACACATGCGGATTCAGCTCAGCAGCAAGACCCGGAATCGAGAACAGCGCCAGGAGGTAGGTAAAGACGGCCGCAAGGCCAAAATAGATGGCTGAGGACGTTGGAACCGGGGGATGCGCAGAAATGTGGTAATCCCACAGCACGAAGCAGAGGTGCGTGAGATGGGCCGATGCAAAGGCTAAGCCTAAGTCCCTACCTCGCCGGGCGAGCGGCTGGAAGACCGGCCCGAATACCGTTGTCAGTGCTCCACCTGTGTACGCAGCGAGGAAGAAGAGGTAGGACCAACGCGCGGTAAGCTGGAGCCCGGTGAGGGTACCCCGTTGTCCTGCACCCATGGTCCAGAGGATCCCTGCGGCGATGGCAAGCGACCCGAGGTAGGCGCCTGCCATCCAGAAGGCGGTGCGTGACTTATTGGCTACCGTAAAGCTCACGCCACGTTCATTTTCCGGGAGGTGGACTCCATTGCGCCACGTAGCGCGCCCTGCTCCCGCAGTATCTCGGCGGCCGGTGCGAAGGAGAAGTCCTCGAGCAAGGTCGAGAGGCGCCGCTCGCAGCGATGGAGATTCGTGTAGTGCCGGAACCGCGAAAGCATCCCCACCCTGATCCTCGGCTGCTCAGGATCAAGCTCCCAGGGGTGCAGATAGAACATGAACGGCTGTCCCGCGCGTCGGTTGATCTGTCTGAGCCCGGCACGGATGAGCGAATACGGAAAAATGCGGAAATAGCCGCCACCCGAGACTGGAACCCTGAGGCCAAGAAACGACGCTGCGTTCATAGGAAATTCGACCAGGGTGCGCCCGGAAGGTGCGCTCACGGGACCAATTCGCGGTGACGCGCCAGGAATGCCGTATCGGTCGTGGTGGATCGGGAAGATCGAGGAGTCGTACTCGAAGCCGAGGTCGATGAGCACATCGAGCGCCCAGAGCGACTCGCGCGTGATCGAAAAGCTCGCCGCGCGATAGCCGAGCACCGGCTGTCCGACCGCCTGCTCGAGGATGTCCTTGGCGCGCCGTGTCTCCTCCCTGAACTCGTCCTGGGACTGCCGGTAGATGAGCTGGTGCGAGTAGCCGTGGCAGGCGATCTCGTGCCCCTCCCGGACGACCTGCCTGAGGAGAGCCGGGCAACGCTCCGCAACCCATCCCAGCACGAAGAACGTGCCGCGGACGCGCTTATCGGCGAGCAGGGTGAGGAGGCGCTCCGTGTTGCGCTCTACGCGCGATTCGCGCGTCGGCCAGCTCTCCCGCGAGACCGCTGAGGCGAGTGCAGCGACGTGGAAATAGTCTTCCACATCTACAGTGAAGGCGTTGACGAGCGGCATATCGGATTCGCTGGGGAGGGTCAATTCAGTATAGCGGACGTCACACTTGACCAAGAGCCGGGCGGGTCCGGAACCCGCTCACAGCCCGGCCGGATTGTAAATTGATATGATTCAGCAGCTTATGGAAAACACATGTGATCGAGAACAGCGTGCTGGATCATTTGCCGTGAAACGCCCAGATTCCACGCCGGACGGTATTCGCACGATTTCCACTTCGTCCTCGGAGGAGAAATCCCAGCAACCGCACTCTGCGGAGCGTCGCTGGGTCAGACCTTCGACCCCGGAGGATGGTCCGGCCATCGTCGCGCTGATGCGGGATGCCGGCTTGGAGCCTCATGAGGATCCAGCACACCTCTATTGGAAATACTGGCAGGAGCGAGCGGACTGGCCCGGGCCGCGCTCATATGTATTCACCGATGGTCGCCAGATCCTGGCCCATGGAGCCTTGATTCCAGGCAGTTGCCGATGGGCGGGCGCGCGAGGGCGCGTGATCCACATGATCGACTGGGCGGCGCAGCGCAGCGAAGTCGGAATCGGCGTCGCCCTGATGAAGCACATTGGCCGCTTGGGCGATTTTCTGCTTGGGATCGGCGGCAGCGCGCATACGCTGAAAATCATGCCGCGGATCGGGTATCAGGCATGCGGCACTGTGACGGGGTATTCGCGGCCGCTCTCGCCGGTGGTACTGCTTAAAAGACCCAGTCATCCGCGCTGGAAGCGCGTCCCGCGTTTTGCTCGCAGCGTCCTCTGGTCGGTGATGGCGCCGAGGGGTGAGACGGGGGACTGGAAGACGCGTCGGATTGGGGCAAGCGAGATACGCGAAATCGCTGCTGCGTTCCCAGCGGAGCGAGCCGACACGGTGGTGTTCGAGCGCACGGAGGCGCTCTTTCGCCACCTTCTCGCCTGCCCCATGGCTCCGATGGAGCTCTACGCGATGGACAAGGGAGGCTCCGTAAGCGGGTACTTCTTGATCAGCCATGCGCCTGGGCAGGCGCGGCTCGCCGATTGTTGGATGAACTCGGCAGATCCCCGGGACTGGCATGCCCTTGTTCAATTCGCGGTCCGGCAGGCTGCGCTCCGCGGCGGCGCTGCGGAGTTCGTGGCCTGGTCCAGCGATCCGCTCCTGTCCACGGTGCTCGAAAGTTGCGGATTTCATGCCCGTCTAACCCTGCCGATCTATCTCAGAAGCTCTGGAACTCTGGCCGTACCGAGCCAGACCGTTCGCGTCCAGATGGTCGATAACGATGCTTGCTACCTCTCTTTGCGGCACGATGAGCTGTGGGCATAATGTGGCGCAAAGCGAGTTATGTCTGCTGATGACCTGAATTGGGGCTATAGTCGGCAGGCAGCGACAGAGATTTTTTGCTTTGCTATCAAGCAGTTGTCTTCTGGATCGAAATTAGCCTCTCAATGCTCGTCTGTCTATTGCGACATGTATCGCCAGATGTTGGGAGGGCCGACGGTCCCATTTTTACTGTAACTCGTTGAATATAAAGCCTCGTGCCTTTCAGGCACGCTGCTTGCTTGAACGAGCGTCAAGCTGACGGTGGTGGCTTCCATCGCTTGGGGCCCCGGCAGCAAAAGGGCTATCAGGCTCGGGAACTCCGGGAGGAGTGGCGATTGAGGTTACTCAAGATTTTGTGCGGCCTTGCCGCCACGGGCATCCTGCTGTCAGGTTGCGGTGGCGGCTCCGGGTCATCGTCTTCGAGTCCCATCAGCTCCAGCTCTTCGACTTCTTCCTTGTCCGGCAGCCAGGCGAGCTCGACCAATCACAGTGCCACTGTCTCTTGGACCGCGCCCACGACGTATACGAACGGCAGCCCGCTCAGTCTCTCCGATCTGCAAGGGTTCCACGTCCATTACGGTACGAGTTCCAGCGCTCTCTCACAGGAGATCACCGTGCCGAACGCGTCCGCGGTGACCTATACCGTCGGCGGTCTCACGGCGGGTACTTGGTACTTCGCAGTTTCGGCCTATACCAGCAGCGGCGAAAGCGGCCTCTCGGCGACAGAGAGCAAGACGATCAGTTGACCTCGCCGTGCAGGTCGCTTCTGGCCGCTGGCGGCGCACCTGGCCGTCGAGAGTCGCTTTATACACTCAGTGCCCGCGCTGCGAACCGGCTGGACTCGTGTGCTAGTCTCCCGACCACCTGAGTCTTCGGTGGCCCGCGACTGTCGTTATGGTGAGCTCAAAACCGGCGACTCCCGCCTCGTGCGGGAATCGATTCCCGGACGTGGATCGGTCGCCTTCTTTCCCGTGGCCCTCGTACGTCCTCTGGCGCGCTAACGGGGTGCATAGAGGACGATTATCGGCAAACGCGCTGCCGGCCGCCGAGGCAGTACGTCCGCGGCTGAGGAGGGGGCTCGGGGCATCCTCAGGCGCGTACCTCAAATGAGCGGCGGTGGGCCTATGGTCGCCGAAGTGCTGCAACCGGAGGTGGCGGGCTGCAGCATTGCGGCCAATGGAGAGGCTGGTGCGGACTGGGACGCATTCGTCGAAAGGGCGGCCGACTCAAGTCTGTACCACTTGAGCGGCTGGACTGAGCTGGCGCGCGAAGTTTTCGGCCATCGCACCGTTTTCGTGGAGGCTCGCGACCGCTCCGGATCTCTGCTCGGGGTCTTGCCGGTGGTCCAGCAGCGAAGTCTGCTGCTCGGTAACTTCGCGACTTCCGTGGCCTTCTTCAACTATGGCGGCCCGGTCGCACAGGACGAGCCTGTCGCGAGTGCGCTGATGGTTCGCGCGGCTGCGGAAGCGGAGAGGCTCGGCTGCCGGTATCTCGAATTTCGCGATACGAAACCTCGGCCGGGCAATTGGGCGCAACGCACCGATAAGGTCACTCTGCAGCTGGCGCTGCCCTCGACCTTCGATGCCTTGTCCAAGACCCTCGGGTCGAAGCTTCGATCCCAGGTGAAGCGGGCGGAGCGCGAGAATCTCGTGCGGCGAACGGGAGGGCTGGAACTTCTCGACGATTTCTACTCGGTATTCGCCGAGAACATGCGCGACCTTGGGACTCCGGTCTATCCCAAGCGCTTCTTCGAGGCGATCCTGAGCCGGTACGGCTCATGCTGCCAGCTGATCGTGATTGACTGGAACGGTGAGCCGGGTGCTGCGGCATTCCTCGCTTTCTGGCGCGGGAGCGCGGAGGTCCCCTGGGCCTCCTGTCGGGCTCGTGCGAAGCCCATTGGCCTCAACATGAAGCTCTACTGGGAGCTGCTCTCGATCGCCGTGGAGCGAGGCTGCGCGCTCTTTGACTTCGGTCGCTCGACCGTCGACAGCGGCACCTACCGGTTTAAGAAGCAATGGGGCGCAGAGCCCGTGCCGATGTATTGGTACCGGTGGGACCGGCGCGCTGGCGCGCACGAGGCTGAAGCCGGTGAAAGCAAAGTAATGCAGCTCGCGACTGCGGTCTGGCAACGCCTGCCGTTAGGTGTAGCCAATGCGATAGGACCTCTCATCAGTGGAGCGTTGCCCTGGTGAGCACACTGAAGGCCGTTGCGAAGCGTGCCGTGGTTCACACGATCGCCCGAACTGCGCCGCTCACTTGGCGGTGGCGCAGGCCGGGATCCCTCGTCGTGCTCATGTACCACCGGGTGCTGCCAAAGGATTCCGTGGTACGCAAGAGCGAGCAGCCGGGGATGTACGTGTCCCCGGAGACGCTCGATCTTCATCTCAGCGAGCTCAAGCGCTACTTCGAGCTGGTGCATCTCGAGGAGTGGCTGCGCGGCGCAAAGGAGGGCGCACCGCTCCCCAGGCTCGCCTGTGCCATCACCTTCGACGATGGCTGGCGGGACAATTACGAATTCGCTCTGCCTGTGCTCGTCAAGCACGACGCGCCGGCGACGATCTTCCTCGTATCGGATTACATCGGTACGGCGTATCGGTTCTGGCCCAACCGCCTCATGGGCCTGCTGCGGCGCTCATTCGCCGCGCCTGGCTCCGTGGACTATCCAGAGGCTCTGGCCCGCATCGTGGAGCCGGTGTTGGCCGAGGCGAGAGTTCGCGGGGAGCTCACGGCGGAGGAGACGGATCGGGTGGTGCAGGCAGCGAAAGCGTTCGATGAGAAAGAAATCCGAAGCCTCCTCGAGACGGCCGAGACGCGTTGCGGCGACTTCTCGGAGGCGGCCGAAATTGTCACCCGCGAGGAGGTGGCCAAGATGGCGGCCACTGACCTCATCCGATACGGCTCGCACACGGCGACCCATTTCCGGCTGGGCGGGCGGACAGCCTTGCAGCGGCTGGAGCGGGAGATCGCCGGCTCCCGGAGAGACTTGCAGGCGCTGAGCGGACAGCCGATTGATCTCTTCTGCTATCCCAACGGCGAGACCTCTCCGGCAGCGATTGACCTCGTTCGCCGGCACTATCTCGGTGCAGTCACTACGTGCAAGGGATGGCATAGCGCAAGCGGTGATGCGCATCTGATCAACCGCGTCGGTGTGCACGAGGACGTGAGCAACGCGAAAGAATCTTTCCTGGAGCGTATCAGCGGCTGGCGCTAGGCTCAGGCCGTTTTGGGTGCCCTGGCCATCCCTCGCCGGTTCCGAGCATCCTGGGTCACGTGCTCCAGCAGATCCTCGTAGCGAGAGAGCATCGTGGTGAGCGAGTAGCGCTCGTGAACGCGCTGAAGCGCCCTCGATGTCAAGGTCGCCGCCAGCTCCCTGGATGAGGCGACCCGTTCGATGGCCAGGGCGAGGGATTCGGGATCGCCGATCGGGACCAGAATTCCGGCCTCGCCCTCGAGGATCTGCTCCGGGCCGCCGCTTCGAGTGGCAACGACTGGCACGCTACAGGCCATCGCCTCGATGCAGGCGATCGAAAAGCCCTCGCTACTCGAGCTCAGCGCAAAAACGTCCAGATTATTGAGAATGCGGCCCACCTCTGGCTGGAGCCCGAGGAAGGTGACATGTCGCGATATGCCGAGCTCACAGCACAGCCGCTCGAGTCGTTCTCCCAAAGCATTGTCTCGATCCCCGGCAATGACGAAGTGGAAGCGTGCCGAGCGGCCAATCAGTTCGCGTGCGGCCCGCAACAACACGTCATAGGCTTTGGGCTTGCGGACATTGCCGATCGCTCCAACCAGGATGGTGTCATCGGAAAGGCTGAGCTCGGCTCGAAGGGATCGATCCCGGTTGGGCCGGAAGACCTCCGTGTCCACGCCGTTCGGGATGACACTGCATTGCGAATCGGCAAGCCCCAGTTGAGGCTTGAGATGGCCCTCGAGCCGTTCCGACACGAAAATGACCTTGCGCGATCCCCTGCGCACGATGGCGGCCTTCACAGAGGCGAAGCGTTCTCCGCCATGCACATCGGTCTGCCCGTGCAGGACCGAGACCACAGGGATCGAAAGAAGTGTGCCTGCAAGGCTGGCGTAGATCGCTGAGCCATACAGGTGCGCGACGATCACATCGCTTTTGCGCTGCCGCGCGAGCCGTAATATCGTCGAGAGATATCGGAGGTTGATCGAGCCTTTTGCCGAAACGATAAGAGGGCTCATGCCGGCGGTTTGGAATTCCTGGGCGAGCCAGCCGGTACCGCCGACGACGGCGGTCGAGTGGAATCGGACCGGATCGAGGCGCGTGGCGGTCTGAAGGAAAACCGTTTCGGCCCCTCCCGGACCGCCGGTGTCGATGACGTGCAGAACACGGATCATGTGGGGGCTCGAGCGGGGGATTTTTCCGTAAGGTGTTGCAGGCGGGGCATATTAGCAGGGCGGAAGCGTCTCCGATAAGAGACGACTTGTAGGCATACTCTGGGAGATGTGAAATTCATCATCAAATGCTCTGTTCAAGCGCCGCGTAATCCATCATAGTGGTGTGCACATGCTACAGAGGCTAGGAAGATCGGCGCTAACTTCTAGCGCGCAGGCTGCGAGAGAGGACCGGAATTCGATACCATCTCGCGGGCCCCACAATGGCGAGCGTGCAGGGTCCTTTGAAGACCTGTTTGTTGGGAGGTTCTCGATCATGAAATTCTTGCGCGGCGGCCTGATCACGACGCTGTCTCTTGTATCGCTTGCCACAGTCGCGCCCCGTGTCTTGGCGGCGTCGGCTGGAGCCAACGATGGAACGCCGAATTTGTTGACGGAGCTCAACTTCAATTCGACGACACAGGGGCTGGCGCAGACTCTGCCGACATCGCTGCTGGCATCGGCGGTGAGCGGCTCGGTGCAGAGTACCAGTGGTGTGGATGGCTGGATTATTGGTGCCCAGAACGGTGGAGAGCTCGGTGTTGAATCGATCGCGTCCCCCAATGCGAGCGGGACCAACGTGGACGCGCTGGTGGGCACGTATCCGAAGCCGGCAACCACCGGTGGGAGTTATTTGTGGGCTCAATATGATATGGCGGCGTTGAATTCCGAAGACGTCTATATCGAATTCTGGGCGCGGATGCCTGGCAACAAGGATGGCTGCAAGTTCGTCAAGATCTTCGGGCAAGACTTGCCGCAGGGAGGCTACGCCAATACGACGTTTGAAACCGATTTTACGGGCGTGGATTACGGGTCGATCCGGCAGATATCGTTCGGTGACGGAACGACCCTTGATAACGATACTCAGAACGTCATCAATTTCAACGGCACGTATCCTGATTGGATCGGACGTTCATATGGCACGGCGGTGGTCAACACTCCCCAGATGAGCAATTTTTCTTCGGCGGATTGGGGGAGCGTGTGGCACCACTTTCGCATCCATGTGAGATTCAATAGCGGCACGACGTCGCAGGATCAGACGCCCAATGGAGAGTACTATCTCGAGATCGACGGCAAGGTGTACGTGGATGCGACCGGAGTCTATAACCGCAATCCCGCCAATGGTCCCATCGACCACATCGGATTCTTCGGTTGGGCGCAATCGGACCCGAGTGCGTTCGAGGTGGACTATTACGACATCCGGATATCCACGGGCGGCTTCGTAACGCAACCGTTGCCGACGCCGCCGGGAAACGTTGTAGTGAAATAGTCCATCCGGCGCAGGATGTTCGAGTCTAAGTAGACCGCAAGGCATTCAACCACAGAGCGAATTCTCGAATCCCCGGACGGGGATCGGAGATTCTAAGGATCTCCTGGCGGCAATGCGGGTCAGCGAATGACCGTGCAAATTCCGAGAGGGCTTTCGCCCTCGCCCGGAGGGGCGTGCCACGGTCTCGTAGCTGGATGAGCAGGCTGTCGAGGTCACCCAGGAGCCACCGGAGGCGCGTGCCGACCGCATAGCTCCTCGGCGGCTCCACGGGCAGGCTTTGACTGACCTGAAACGAGAGGCGCGGAAAGTCGACGCCGCTGTCTATCGCCAGTTGCAGGGAGCCCCAGAAGCGTCCGTTTACTTCCATTAGATAAGGTGTGCCGTCGTCCGCGACTTTGAACTCGATCATGGCTACGCCGGTCCAGTCCGCGGCGAAAAGGAGCCGGGATGCGAAGGACTGCATGAGCGGATCGACCGGTACGCTCTCGCACAGAACGCTGACCCCACCGGTGGGAGGTTTCTCGCGGATTCGCCGATGAGCGAACCACGCGATGGGACCCGAGGGTCCATATAGCGCGAATATGCCGGCTCCATGTCCGGGTACGAATCGCTGGACTAGGCATGGAATATCGTTCAGCCATTCCTGGCGGCTCAATACGTCGTGCAAAGCTGCGGGACCGCCCACGATGTGTACGCTGGTCGAGAGAACCCTATTTCCCTTCAGATAGCGAGAGCGCGCCGGCTTGAGCACGACCGGAAAGCCGATGTCGTGCGATGCATTCACGACCCCTCCTGCCGTCTTTGCGATCCTGGTCACGGGAATCGGAATATCCAGCCGTGCGGCCAGCTCGAGCAGCGTGGCCTTGTCGGTGAGAGCTTCATAGCTCGCCGCCGTCGGAGCCGCCAGCCGCGCGAATTGGAACAAATCCGGTTGACTGACGAGCAGCATCGTCGTCAAATCCGTCGCCGGAATTACGGTATCGATAGCCAGGTGATCGATCAGGTTTCTGATCTCGCTGACGAAGGTGCCAGGCAACATCGCAGGATCCGGGTAGCGCACCGAGGCGGACGCATATTTTGAGGCCGCCCCTAAAGCGTCCTTACGATGGTCGGCCGCTATCACCGTAAGGCCGAGGTGGCCCAGGCTGCGGATGATGGCCAGGGCGCTTCGCTGGTTGGCATCGAGCACCAGGACCTTGTGCATGTCGTCCGCAGGAGTTTATTTTGAGTTGGAAGCTGTGATGAGCTTACCAGAACCGCGCGGCCACGGAATGGCCGTTCACTGGTAGTACACCCTGGGCGCTGAGATTGCGAACATGGTCGATTTCGAGATCTATGGCGGAAAGCGAGGATACCTCGAGCACATTCGGGCCCGCCTACTGTGCGCGCTCGGTGTCTATGGCACCGCGCGTGCCATGGATTGGTCTGTCGTGAGTAGGCTGGTATTCGTATGTCGGGGAAATATCTGTCGCAGTCCCTATGGCGGCCTCAGGGCGAGCTCGCTGGGAGTGCGGGCGGTCTCATTTGGCCTGGATGCCGCCGAAGGTGCGCCGGCAAATCCGGTGGCGTCGAGGAACGCGCTCTTGCGGGGGGTCGATCTGTCGGCACACTGCTCGGCGAGATTGGAAACGGACCGCCTCTCGGACGGCGATCTCGTCCTGGTATTCGAGCCCGCGCAACTTGCCGAAGTCCGGCGGCGTCTCGGGGACCGGACGGCAGTCGGCCTCCTTGGTGTCTGGGCGCGTCCGCGCCGGCCTCACATCCAGGACCCTTATGGACGGAGCGACCGGTACTTTCAGCAATGCTTCGCGGTGATCGACGCGAGTATTGACGCGCTCATGGGGGATATGGCAAGGGCCGGTGCGCCGGCAATTATGGGTGAGCGGGCGGGCGCCCGCAGTCCCTCCGGGCGGGACGGAAATTCCTGCGACCAGGCCATCGGTTGATGGAGAAACTCTACACATTGAATCCCAGAGCGCTCTGGGCACAGGTGAAGAAGGAGCACTTCTCATTCTGGATGGTATGCGTCTACCTGATACTGCAGTATTTCGATCCTCTACGGATCTACCATCGTCTCGCCTTTCTCCCGTTGGACAAGGTGGCCTTCGGTCTGGCCGTGCTGGCCTTGCCGATGGATCCGTGCAGGCGATGGGTGCGGGATTCAACCAATGTGTGGATCACGCTGTTCTGGATCGTGCTCATTCTCGCGTCCGCGTTCGCCACCTATCCGTTGATCTCCTGGAGCCACTGGTTCGACTTCTTCGGCTGGTACCTGATCTATTTTCTCATCATCAATTCCGTCACGACTTCGGAGCGCTATTTCATCTTTCTGGTAATTTTTCTCTTGGCCAATTTCAAGCTCTCGTTCTTCGGTGCGCGCACCTGGGTGAGCCGGGGCTTCGGCTTCGTGAAATGGGGCATCATCGGGCCGCCGGGGCCATTTCAAAATTCCGCGGATCTCTCCACGGAGATGCTCATGTTCGCGCCCATCGCGCTCGAGCTGGCCATATTCGTAAGGCCTTACGCCAAGGGAGTGACTCGCTGGTTTGTGATGCTGGGCGCTGTGACCGGCGCGATGACGGTGCTCGGGGCAAGTAGCCGCGGTGCCCAGGTGGCCCTCGCCGCCCAGAGCGCCTGGGTCGCCATTCAACACAAATTACGGCTGAAAGTGCTCATCGCCATTGCGCTTATCGTCGGGCTGGGCTACGCGCTCCTGCCGGCGGGGGAGATTGCGCGCTTCAGGACCGCCGGAGACGACAAAACCTCGTTACAGCGCTTCGATTACTGGAGGGCGGGGCTGAAGATGATCGAGAACCATCCGGTCCTCGGAGTTGGATATTTCAATTTTGCGCCGGTATACGCCTCGCACGCATCGGACAAGCTGTGGCACGGCATTGCGCAGTTGCCCCACAATATTTTTATTCAGGTCGGAACGGACGCCGGGCTGCTGGGACTGGGCATCTTCCTGATCCTGATCTATCGCAATTTCAAGATCTCGAGAGAGATCCTGCGAATGTGCGGTCGGAACAGCAATGCGCCGCCGTTCGCGCCGAGCGTGGCCCGGGGGCTGGCGGTTGCGGCCTGCGGGTTCGTCATTGCGGGCCAGTTCAATACGGTCTCCTATTATCCCTTTCTCTGGATCAACCTGGCGTTGACCGTGTCTCTGGCCAACATCGTGCGCAAGTCCGAAGAGCCCAGCGCATCAGCCGTTCGAGAGAGGCGGCGTCGCCGGGATCTTCGGGGCCTGACCGCGCGCGCCAGGTCCTCGGCGGATGACCTGCAGGTCACTCGCAACTCCCGATGAGCAGCGTCCTCAGAGTCTTGCATATCGCATCGGGTGATCTGTGGGCGGGTGCCGAGGTACAGGCGTGCACCCTGATGTCCCAACTGGCTCGAATGGCTGATACACAAATTGCCGCCGTCCTCATGAACGAGGGGACACTTGCCGAGAAGCTTCGCTGCAGCGGGATATCGGTATTCGTTCTGGATGAGCACAAGTCCAGCTCCTTCGGGATATTGAGTGATTTGCGCGATGTGCTGCGCCGGTGGCGGCCGGACTTGGTCCACACTCACCGCGAAAAGGAGAACATTCTCGGCTCGCTCGCCAATCGCACATGCGGGAGCGTTCCGTCCGTCCGGACGGTGCACGGGGCGAAAGAGCACACTGCCAGGAGAGGTCTGGGCGGCGTGCGTCATCGCATGGTGAACGGGCTCGATCGTTGGTGTGGCAGGGCGCTACAGCAGCGGATCATCGCGGTCACGCGGGAACTGGGCACGCAGCTGAGGCAGCAGTTCCCCGCGGAGAAGATCGTGGTCATCGAAAACGGGGTGGATTTCGAGGCGGTGAGAAGGGAGGCAGGAGTCGCTGAGTTCCGGGCGGCGGAACCGGATGCGACGCACATCGGGATTGCGGGCCGACTGGTTGCAGTGAAGCGCGTAGATATCTTCCTGGAAACAGCCGCAGCGCTCCTGCGGAGAACTCCGCAACACAACTGGAGATTCCACGTCTTGGGTGATGGACCGATGCGTTCACACCTGGAAGGGCTCGCGGCGCGCCTGAGGCTCGGCGGCCGAGTGATCTTTTACGGGCATCGGCAAGACATTGCGACCTGCGTCGGAGGACTCGACGCTCTCGTCATCTGCTCCGATCACGAGGGTATGCCGATGATTGCACTGGAAGCGGTGGCCCTCGGGGTGCCGACCGTGGCGCATGCTATTGGCGGGCTGGTCGAGGTCATACCGCGGGAGTTTCTGGTTAGTCGGCACGACCCGAGCGGGTACCAGGCGGCCGTTCTGCGGACCCTCCGGGAGGATGCCCGCGCTGTCGCGGCAGGGCATGCGACGGGGACGCTGGAGCAGTTTTCCGCGCAGCGCAACGCGGAGAGAATCCGGGCTCTCTATGAGGAAGTCGTTCTAAAAACACTGCGACGTAAGTAATGGAGCATAATGGCACAATTGCATCGGCTTTTTCCTCTCAGAGAAGGTCGCTGCGCAAGCTGCAGGTTGAGGATGGCGACGTGATGCGGATCGCCAACCAGCACTGAGGGCCGTCAACGCTTGCCAAAGCTGGCGTCGGCCGAACCTGGTGCTGCAAAGGCTATGCTACATTACTTAAGACGTTCTGTCCTTTAAGAAACCCACTGGAGATTATTGAGTCTTGCGTAAGTACGTGACGGCTGTCAAAACAGCTCTGCCTGTTTCCAGAATGCGGTCACGAGCGTGGCGCGCCGCTGCATCGAGCGCAGATTCCTCCGGGCGCGCTGGGCCAGGTCTACGAAGTTCGTGGCGCAGTAGTTGGGCATGGCGTGATGTTTGAGGTAACCCCAGATGCATTCGACGGGGTTCATCTCCGGGGCATAGGCCGGCAGACGCTCGAGCACGATGCGACCACGCTGGGCCTCCACATGGGCGCGCACGAGCTTGGAGCGGTGGGCCTGCAGACCGTCCCAGATGATCAGCAGCTTTTTGCCGATCGTCACCTGCAGGGCTTTGAGAAATTCGACGATCTGGGGGCTCTTGATCGAGCCATTGAACAGGCGAAAATAGAATCGCCAGTAGGTGATCCCGGCAATCACCGACAGCTGCTTCCAGCTGAAGCGGTACTGCAGCACCGGCG
>JABBNZ010000202.1 GCA_019352035.1 Pseudomonadota bacterium
CAGCGTCTTGCGCTCCGCGGCGCTCAGGTGGAAGAACTGCGCGAAGAGCGATCCCAGCGCTCCGCCTGTCATGATGATCGGCCCTTCCGCGCCGAAGGGTCCTCCGGTGCCGATCGCTATCGCGGAGGAGAGCGGTTTCAACAGAGCCACCTTCGGCTGGATGCGGCTCTGGCCGATCAGGATGGCCTCGAGCGCCTCGGGAATTCCGTGCCCCCGGATCTTGTCGGAGCCGAAGCGGGCCATGATGCCGACGATGATGCCGCCGACGACGGGGATGACGATGGAGCCGGGACCGAGCTTCGCGTGGCTGAGATAGGTGCTCGCCGAGGAAACGCTATGGAAGTAGGCGAGGTTCGTCACGAGCGCAATCAGCTTCAGGAGCGCCCAGGCCGCGGCCGCGCCGAAGGTGCCGGTGACGAGCGCCATTGCGGACAGCACGAGCAGGCGCCGGTCGGCGGTGAAGTCGCGCAAGGCGTCGTGCACCCCAAGGGTGGAAGCAGAGCTCTTCATGGTTCTCCGTGGAATTGCGGGCGCTGCCAGACGCCCGAATAGATCGCGATACGATATTATTCTCCATGAGACAGCCGATGTCCGCCACCCCCAAAAGGCAGAGCCCCCGATCCGCGCCCCGTCAGGAGCTTGCGGCTCATGACTACGAGATCCTGGCGGAATTCCGCTATTTATTGATGCGATTCGCGCAATTCAGCGAGCAGGCGGCGCATGCCGCGGGCCTTGCCCCCCGCCAGCACCAGGCGCTGCTCGCCATCAAGGGCTACCCGGGCGGCGGGGACGTGGCCATTGGCGATCTGGCGCAGCGCCTGGGTATCCGCCATCACAGTACGGTCGGGCTGGTCGATCGGCTGGCGAGCCGGGGCTATCTGGCTCGCCGCGAGGATCCGCGCGACCGGCGCCGGATCATCCTTTCTCTGACCGCTTCCGGCGAGCAGGCGCTGGCGGGCCTCTCCGCGGCACACCGGCAGGAGCTGCGGCGTGTCGCGCCGGTGCTCGAGTCACTGCTCGGCCGGCTCGGCTCGGCGGAGGTCCGAGGGCGCCCGGGGCGGCGTATCGCCGTGCAGGCCTCGCACCCGCGCTGAGCGCCGTGAATCCTCGCTGTCTCGACGCAGCTCCTGGTCAGGGCTCGGTCAGCGTCTGGTGCTGCATCGGGTCAGGAATCGGGGCGCGGCCCCGGCCGCGCGGCGCCTTCTGGTATGTGGTGACCGCCAACCGCAGCAGTTGGGCGATCGACAAGGATCCGCTCGTGGCGTGGACCAACATCAACCGGGCCTATCGACTACCCGCGGATGCAGCGCGACCTCGCACGGCGGAAGCGGGCGGGTTGGATCCGGCTACAGAGCGGCAAGGGCGCGGGCGCACGGCTCCGACACCTTCAGGGTCAACAGCTCGTCGGCGCGCGTACGGCCGAGATTTACCGCCGCGACCGGTTTGCCGGATTCCGCCGCCGCGCGCACGAACCGATAGCCGGAATACACCATGAGCGAGGAGCCGACGACGAGCACGGCGTCCGCCCGGTCGAGTCCCCGCATCGCCGCCTCGACTCGCGGCCGCGGAACGCTCTCTCCGAAAAACACGATGTCCGGCTTCAGTACGCCGTCGCAGCGGGCGCAGGAGGGAACCGTGAACGCCTCGAACGCCAGCCCATCGAGGTCGGCATCGCCGTCGGGGGCCGGTCGTCCCTGCAACTGGGCCCACGCAGGGTTGCGCTGCAACAGCTCGATCTGCAGCTCCTGACGGGGCACGATGGCATGGCAGTCCATGCATTGGACCCTGTCGAGCCGGCCGTGCAGATCGATGACCTGCAGGCTTCCGGCAGCCTGATGCAGGCCGTCGACGTTCTGGGTGACGAGCAGCTCCAGACGGTCCTGTTGCTCGAGTCGCGCCAATGCGGCATGCGCGCCACTGGGCTCGGCACGGCGCAAGTGCTGCCAGCCGACGAAGCTCCGGACCCAATAGCGCCGGCGCACCGCGGCGCTGCCCATGAACGCCTGAAAGCTGACCGGCGGTGAGCGCTTCCAATGGCCGCTCGCGTCGCGATAGTCGGGAATGCCCGAATCCGTACTGCAGCCGGCGCCGGTCAGAACGAATAGCCGGCGGTGGCGGGCGATGAAGTCGCCTAGTGGCGATGGCTGAAACTGCATAGCCTACCTACGCTAGTAATACCCCGGCAATGCCTCATCGTGCTGCCAGAGACCCGCGATCGGCGCAAGCCCAACGTGAGACCCATCCTCATCCCTGAAGCCGCCGGGCCGGCTTCCTCCCAGAGGGGCTCTTGCCCATTCCCGCGGCTGATGCGCGCGGCCCGAGACCGCCATATCGCGCAATGCAGCGCTGGGCAGGTCGAGCGCCTCGCAGGCGGCCCGCCAATCCCGCTCGTCGGCCCTGGCGATCTGCGACCACTCGATGTCACCGGACGAAGGTCCGCCGCGCTCCCAGCCACCCTCCTGGAGGTGATCGGCTGGTCTCGAATCCCACGGTGGCCCTGCGGGCTAACGCCGGGCGCCTGGGTGTGATCTTTAGATCATCGCGAGACATCGCCCCTCGGTTCCTGCGCTCAGGCCGATACCGCCAGCCGCTCGGAGGCGTACACCCGCAGCGAGACCGCGAAGGCGAGGGCGGCCGCGAGCAGGCTGCCGAGGAGGCAGACGGTGATGTCGATCGCGCCGGGCGTCTCCCCACGCAACAGGCGCATGATGCCCAACTGCTGGCCGAGCAGCGGCACGGCGTACATCCAGGTCCGCGACTTCACCGGGATCACCATGAGCAGCAATGAGGGCAGCACCGGAATGAACATCAGCAGCGAGAGATAGGTGAGCGCCTCGCGGTAGCTCTTGGCAAAGGCCGAGACCAGGGTTTGCAGGCAGCTGAGCAGCAGCACCAGCGGCAACATCAGAAGCAGCGTGACCGCGAAGAAATGCACGCCGAGGTCGATCACCATGTTCAGCCTGCGCACGTCCATGTAGCGGCCCGCCACGGCGAATCCGATCACGCCGAGCGCCAGGCTCACCAGGGCGAAGAGAGTCGTGGCCGACAGCTTGCCCAGC
>JABBNZ010000066.1 GCA_019352035.1 Pseudomonadota bacterium
AGGTGCCGCCGAACATCTTCGGGTAGCGCGTCCGCTGGGACGGGTCATGGCTGCCAGCGCAGAGCGGCTGCGGAAGTGTTGTCGCTCGCCGTACCGGTGCGGGCGACGGCCTTCTGGCTCAGCTCGAGCAGCTTCTCGCGCAGCGCCGTCCCGGGCGCGCTGAGCTCCGCGGCGATCTGCGCATCGTTCAGGCCGCTCCAGAAACCGTCGCTGCAGACCAGGAGCACGTCTGCCGATTCCAGCGGGCGACGCCGCGAGATCGCCATGTCCGGAAGGATCGGATCGCCGCCGAGGCAGCATTCGACGTAATTGCGATGGGGATGAGTCAGGGCCTGCTCCGCGGTGATGAGGCCCTCGCGCAGGAGAACCTCGACGTGGCTGTGATCGCGGCTGCGGCTGACGAGGGCGCCGCCGCGCAGATGATAAATGCGGCTGTCGCCGACGTGCGCCCACCAGGAGGCGCCCTGCTGCACGAGACAGAGCGCACAGGTGGCGCGCGGCCGCTGCTCGAGCGGCAGCGCGGCGCCGAGCTTGACGACCTCCTCGTGCGCGCGGCCGAGGATCAGATGCAGGAATCCCAGCGGGTCGAACAGCGGCTGCGTGGAATGCGAGAAGCCATCGAGCACAATCTCGCGGGTGATCTGCGCGGCGCGCGCACCGTTGGCGTGGCCGCCCATGCCGTCGGCGACGAACAGCAATGCCGCATGCTCCGACACCGCGGTGGCAACCCGGTCCTGATTCTCCTCGCGCCCGCCAAGGAGGCTGACGTCGGCGTACTCAACCCGCAAGAAGAAATCCGTGCATCTGTTAGACTCTGGATTCCCCTTTATATCACCCCCCGGCGCCGGGAGCGTAACGTTTAACAAATGATCGCCAGCATGACCGGCTTCGCGCGGCGGGAGATCTGCGGCTCCTGGGGAACGCTCGTGTGTGAGCTGCGCAGCGTCAATCACCGCTTCCTCGAGGCCGGATTCCGACTGCCCGATGAGCTGCGCTCCGCGGAGGGCGAGCTGCGCCAGCACCTCGCGCGCGAGGTGCGCCGCGGCAAGGTCGATTGCACCATGACCTATCGGCGGGCGCAGGCCTCCGCGGCGGGGCTCGAGATCGACTCCCAGGCGCTCGAGCGGCTCCTCATCCGCCTGAAGGAGATCGGCCGCTCCGTGCCGGAGCACACGGTCGACCTTCTCGATGTGCTGCGCTGGCCCGGTGTCCTCAAGGAGGACTCCTCCGCCGGGGAGGAGCTCATGGTCGCCGCCAAGGCGCTCTTTGGCAGCACGCTCGAGGACCTGGCGGCCGCGAGGGCGCGGGAGGGGCTGCGCATCAAGGAGATCCTGGAGCTGCGCTGCGCCGCTCTGGAGGACCAAGTGCGGCAGGTGCGCGAGCGCCTGCCCGAGATCCAGACACGGCTGCGGGCAAGGCTCGATGAGCGCCTGAGGGAGCTGACCGCCAGCGTCGATCAGGATCGGCTGGAGCAGGAACTCGCGATGCTGCTGCAACGCCTGGACGTCGACGAGGAGCTCGACCGCCTCGCCGGCCACATCCAGGAGACCCGCCGCATCCTCGGCGCCAACGAGCCCGCGGGCCGGCGGCTGGACTTCCTGATGCAGGAGCTCAACCGCGAGGCGAACACCCTGTCATCGAAGTCTCAGGACCTCGATACCACCCGCAGCGCGGTGGACATGAAGGTCATCATCGAGCAGATGCGCGAGCAGGTGCAGAACGCGGAATAAGGCCGCCGGCGGGCTTCCGGCACGCGCGGCGCGCAGGAAGCCTCCGGTGGGCCGCGGCTTACTTGCCGGCGTTGCCGGTCGCGGCAGCGTACTTCTTGCGGAACTTGTCCACGCGTCCGGCGGTGTCCACGATCTTCTGCTTGCCGGTGTAGAACGGGTGGCAGCTCGAGCACACCTCCACCTGCAGATCGTGTCCGAGCGTGGAGCCGGTCTTGAACGAGTTGCCGCAGGAGCAGGCGACCGTGATCTCTTTATAGGCGGGATGAATTTCAGGTTTCATGGCGGGCTTCATGCGGTGACGCTCCGTCCGTAGATGGGGCCGGGCGTCGTCGGTTCAAAGGGCCGGGGAGTGTAGTCCTCGATTCCGCCCGCGACAAGCGTCTCGAGGGATCCATCGGACTCGAGATCATGCTTCACTCTGCCGCAGCGGATCAGCGGCTCAGCCCGAGGTCTCCTTTATCCACAGAAGCTGTGGATAACTCTGTGGGTGAGCATGCCGGCCAGGGTAAGATTTCCCGGCCATATTGCATATTTATTACGATGGCTAAAAAATGACCAGCCATTTTTGTCTTGTTTTATCAATCACTTACAAGCACATCATCGACCTACATGGGCGGTATGTCGGCTAATTTGCTCATTTTACGTTCCCGCTCCCCCCACCTGTGAATAAAGCGCGTCCGTCGAGCTCTGGCGGAGGCTGCGGAGCGGTTGACAATTTCGAGTGACCGGCGCTTTTGGGGATTTCCGTCACGAAACGCAACAGCACGTCATTGAGGAACCGCAGCCCGAGAGGGCTTGCCCGATAGCACGTCCCGGAGGCGAGGATCAAGCCCTCGGCGGCAAGCCCGGCCATCTTTCCGGCAACGGCCTCCCACGGTAATCCCGTGCGGCGGGTAAAGGTTTCCGCCTCGAAACCCTCCACCAGCCGCAGCGCATTCAGCATGAACTCGAACGGCAGCTCGCAAGCCGGTACCGGCGTGCGCGTGAATGTGCCGCGCCCGGCGGATGTCAGGTACCGGCGCGGCTCTCGCATCTGGGTGGTGCGCGATACCCGCGCCGCGCCGGGCGCGCTCAGCTTTCCGTGCGCCCCGGCGCCGATCCCGAGATAGTCGCCGAAGGTCCAGTAGTTGAGATTGTGTCGGCAGCGCCGGCCCGCGGCCGCGTAGGCGGACACTTCGTACTGGGCGAACCCCTCCCGGTCCAGGAGCCCGCGACAGCCCTCCAGCATCCGCTCCGCGACATCGTCATCCGGCAATGGCGGCGGCCGGCCGGCGAACACGGTGCCCGCCTCGATCGTGAGCTGGTAATGGGAGAGATGACTCGGATGGAGCGCCAAGGCCGCCTCGACGTCGCGCAGCGCCGCGCCGACGTCCTGGTCCGGAAGGCCGTACATCAGGTCGATGTTGAAATTATCCAGGCCGGCGGCGTGCAGCTCAGCCGCGGCGCGCCGGGTCTCGTCGGCGCAGTGAATGCGTCCGAGCATCGCCAGGCGCGCATCGTCGAAGGACTGCGCGCCGAGGGACACCCGATTGATGCCCGCCGCGCGGTACTCCGCGAATCTGCCGCGCTCGATGGTCCCGGGATTCGCCTCGAGAGTCACCTCGAGGTCGGTTGCGAGCGCGAGATGGCGTTGCGCGGATTTCAGGAGGCGCGCCACGGCGCCCGGTGAGAACAGGCTCGGCGTGCCGCCGCCGAGGAAGATGCTGATCACCTCGCGCCCGGCCGCCTCCGGCGCCTGCGCCGCGAGGTCACGCTCCAGCGCCTCGATGTAGCGCCGCTCATCGAGCTCCCCGCGCAAGGCATGCGAGTTGAAATCGCAGTATGGGCACTTGCGCACGCACCAGGGGAAGTGCGCGTAAAGCGCGAGCGGTGGAGTTTCCAGCACGCCGCCATTCTACCGGTCGGTAGGCTGGACGGCGCAATTGCGCCTTGATTCGGAACGCGGACCGTGTAACCCTTCGCGTTCTCCCCCGCTGGCGCCGACGGCCGCTTCCCGGAGCATCGGCAACTCGCGATGGCGGGTCTCAGAGGCCCTCTTAACGCAAAGTCCACCGAATGACAGAGAAGACATTCGAGCTCGTCGATCGAGCCTCCGACCGCAAAGTAACCCTGCCCGTGCGTCCCGGCACGATCGGACCCGCCGTCATCGACGTCGCGGCCTTGAACAAGGATCTCGGGGTCTTCACCTACGATCCGGGATTCGGCGTCACCGCCTCCTGCGAGAGCCGGGTCACCTACATCGACGGCGACGCCGGCGTGCTGCTCTATCGCGGCTATCCCGTGGAGCAGCTCGCGCAGAAGAGCTCGTTCACGGAGGTGTCGTATCTGCTCCTGCACGGGAGCCTCCCGAGCCGCAAGCAGCTCGAGGAGTTCCAGGGCAGCATCCGTCATCACACGATGATCAACGAGTCGCTGCTGCGCTTCTTCCATGGGTTCCATTACGACGCGCACCCGATGGCGATGGTCTCCGCGGTGGTGGCGTCGATGTCCGCGTTCTACCACGACACGATGGACATCTATAACCCGCGCCAGCGGGAGATCTTCGCCCATCGAATCATCGCGAAAATCCCGACCATCGCCGCGGCTGCCCACAAGCATGCCCTGGGGCAGCCGTACATCTATCCGCGCAACGACCTGGACTACTGCAGCAATCTGCTGCACATGCTCTACGCCGTGCCGTGCGAGCCGTATCACGTCGACCCGGTCGCCGCGCAGGCGCTCGACCTGCTCTTCATTCTCCACGCCGACCACGAGCAGAACGCCAGCACCTCGACGGTGCGGCTCGCGGGCAGCACCGGGGCCAATCCCTATGCCGCCATCTCCGCGGGTGTCTCGGCCCTCTGGGGCCCGGCGCACGGCGGCGCGAACGAGGCGGTGCTCGCCATGCTGGAGCAGATCGGCACCGCCGACAACATTCCGAAGTACCTTGCGATGGCCAAGGACAAGTCCAGCCATTTCCGCCTGATGGGCTTCGGGCATCGCGTCTACAAGAACTTCGATCCGCGGGCCAAGATCATCCGCGAGATGTGCCACAAGGTGCTCGCGCGCCTCGGCCGCTCCGACAATCCGCTGTTCGAGCTGGCGCTGCGTCTCGAGGAGATCGCGCTCCGCGACGATTACTTCGTGGAGCGCAAGCTCTACCCGAACGTCGATTTCTACTCCGGCATCATCTACAGCGCGCTCGGCATCCCGCGCTCCATGTTCACCGTGATGTTCGCCATTGCGCGTACGGTGGGCTGGGTCGCCCATTGGCAGGAGATGATCGCCGACCCGGCCATGCGCATCGGCCGTCCCCGGCAGCTGTACACGGGGCCGACCCGCCGGGACTACGTGGAGATCGGCAAGCGCGCCTGACCCGGCCGGAGCCAGGCCCGTCACGGGCCTGGCTCCGGCGCTCCTCACTCGGTCAGCAGCGCCTCCACTTCGATCGCATTCGCCCTTCTCATCGGCCGCCCGTCGACCGGACTCACCGGCGCCTGCCGGATCCCGTCGGTGGGGAACACCGTGACCTCCATCACCTGATCCTCGACCTCGAAGCGCAGGCCCGGGTAGGCGAGCACGCGCTCCGCGCTCATGCGCATGCGCCGCTCCGTCACCTCGTGGGCGATGCCGCGATCGATGAGCTTCAGTGCGACCGACTCGGCGCAGTCGGCAAACAGGTGAAGCTGCACGTCCGAGTGCTCCGTCGCGGTGCCGCTCAGCACCGGACCCACGAGCCGCGGCTCGAACTCGCGGAGCTGCTGCATGGCCGCGAGCGCCACGCGCCGCTGGGCCCGCAGCGACTCCTCATGAGACTCGCGGCCGAACAGACGCTGGTACTCGGAGAGCGCCGTCTCGATCTCCGTGTTCTTCGGTAATACGGCGGCACCGTCATTGACCCCGAGTCTCTGCGCCGCCTTGCGCTTGGCGACGAAAAAGTCACGGATCCCGTGCTCGGCCATGATGCGAGCGGCCTCCTGCGCCAGCGCGCGGCGCAGATTCTCGCCGCGAGGTGTCGGGTATCTTCTGGTCATCGCATCAGAATATGGAATCGCCCGATTGAGTCTGCGTGCCCTGCGCCCCGCCTACGCCCGGAGCCGCCGTCGGCAGGTGATTGGCCATGAAGACCTCCGAGATGCCGTTCGGACTCTCATCGCTCACCAACGCCCCAGTCCGCGGAGAGATGCGCAACCTCACGATGCCGGGCGGCATGGGGCGCTGCCACTGCGGCACCCCCTGCAGCGCGTAACGCATGAAGTGCATCCAGATGGGAAGCGCCACGTGGGCCCCTTCCTCGTCATAGCCGAGGGAGCGGTTGTCGTCGTATCCCACCCACACCGTGGCCTCGAGTTCCGGCGCATAGCCGTTGAACCAGGCGTCCCGGTAGTCGTTGGTCGTCCCTGTCTTGCCCGCGATGTCGCTGCGATTCAAGGCGAGCGCCCGGACGCCGGTACCGTATTTGATGACGTCCTTCAGCATGGAGTTCATGAGGTAATCGTTCTGCGGGCTGATGACGCGCGGCGCCAGCCGGTCCGGCGGCAGCGGGCCCTCGCCGCCACGCAGGTCACTGGCTTCAGCCAGGAAGGCCGCGGGGGTCGGCTCCGGCTTCAGATCGTCGAGCGAAGCCGGCTGCGCGCAGAGCGCGCAGGCGATGCGCGGCGTTGACTGCCAGATGACCTTGTCGGAGGCGTCCTCCACGCGGCCGATGAAGTAGGGCGTTACCTTGAAGCCGCCGTTGGCGAACACCGAGTAGGCGGTAGCCATCTGCAGCGGAGTCACCGGCAGCGTCCCGAGCGCCAGAGTGAGGTTCTGCGGCATGGTCTTCGGATCGAACCCGAAGCGGGAGGCCCAATGACTGACATACTGGGTGCCCAGGTCGCGCATCAGCCGGATCGACACCAGGTTGAGCGAATGAGCGAGCGCCACGCGAAGGCGTATCGGACCGCCGAAGGCCCCCGAGTCGTTCTCCGGCCGCCAGGTCGCCTCCAGGCCCTCGCCTCCCACGACGAGCGGCGCATTGAGGAGCGTGGTGGCGGGCGTGAAACCCTTGTGGAGCGCCGCGGAATAGTAGATCGGCTTGAACCCCGAGCCCGGAAGCCTTTCCGCCTGGGTGGCGCGGTTGAACTTGTTGGAGTAATAGTCGAACCCGCCGACGAGCGCGGCAATCGAGCCGTCGTTGGGATCCAAGGCCACGAGCGCGCTCTGGGCCTGCGGCACCTGGGCGAGCTGTGCGTGGCCCGACTCGTCCGCGACGACATAGACCACGTCACCCCGTGCCAATACATCCGCCGCCGTCTTGGGCGCCGGGCCCAGCGCGTTCTCGCCGAGTTCCTTGCGCGCCCAGGAGAGCCCGTTCCATTCGATGTCGGCGAAGCCGCGCGACCTGACATAGACCTGCGCATTCTGGGTCCCGAGCTTCACCACGACGGCCGGCGACAGCATGCCGACCGGGGTGTACTCATCCACCAGCTGCTCGAGCTGGGCCGGGGTGGCGTCGGCCGCGAGTACCGTGCGGCCGATGGGACCGCGCCAGCCGTGCCGGCGGTCGTACTCGATCAACCCGAGCTGCACGGCGCGGTTGGCCAGAGACTGCAGCCGGCCATCGATGGTGGTGTAGACGCGGTACCCGGCGGTTTCGGCCGCAGGGCCGTACCATTGATCCATCTGCTCGCGCACCATCTCCGCCACGTAGGGCGCGTTGACGGCGATGCGCGGCGCATGCGGACTGGCGCCGACGGGCGCCTTGTTGGCCGCCTCGGCGGTGGCGGCATTGATGTAGCCCAGATCGAGCATTCTCTGCAGCACGTAGGAGCGGCGTGCGGCGGCAAGATGCGGATGGATGATGGGGTTGTAGAGCGAGGGCGCCTGAGGCATGCCCGCGAGCGTGGCCGCCTGCGCCACAGTCAGCTCGTTCAGGCTCTTGCCGAAGTAGGTCTGCGCCGCGGCTGCGATGCCGTATGAGCGCTGGCCGAAGAAGATCACATTGAGATAGAGCTGGAAGATCTCCTGCTTGGTGAAATCGTGATCCATCTGATAGGTGACGAAGCTCTCCTGCAGCTTCCTGCGAAAGGTCTTGTCGAGTGTCAGGAATACGTTGCGGGCGGCCTGCATGGTGATGGTGCTGCCGCCCTGCACCTTTCTGCCCGCGATCAGGTCGACCACGGCTGCGCGCGCGATGGCCAGCAGGCTGATCCCGCTTTCATGGAAGAAACGATGGTCCTCCGCCGCGAGAAAGGCGTCCCGCACGACGGGCGGAATCTGGTCATAGCGGACAGGCGTGCGCTGTTGCGCGCCGATCTGCGCGATGAGGTCACCGGTCGAGGTGTAGATGCGCAGCGGCACTTTCAACGCAACATGGCGCATCTGCTCGCTCGTCGGAAGCGATGGCTCCAGATACACGTATGTGCACGCGTAGGCATACAGCCCCAAAAGTGTGAACAACATCACGCCGCCCAAAGCGGCGATCGGAATCCGAACCTGTTTCCATTTCACAGAAAATGACTCTCTCTGCTTGCGCTCCCCACGGGGGCTATGCATAGTAGCGCCCGTTTCAGGGCAAACTCACCGAAAGGTGGGGACGCAAAGCCTCCGGTCTACGGGACACATGTGCCTATGACAGCGGGGTTGCCGGTCGGTTTCTAGACCGTTCCTCGCACCGCGCTTGGCCGTGCCCGACCGAAGGGGCGTCTCCAGAATGCTTGAGTACGGCAAAGGCAATTCATTCCATTCTCCATCGGCTAAAAGCCGCCTGCGGTGCTTTTAGCGAGGCCCTGCGCATGGCCCGCGGCTATGCCGGGGTAGGCACTTCCCATGCCTGGGCGCGGAGTTTTGCGAAGGTGAACGACCGGTTCCGTGAGCCGGCTCACGTTCAATTTAACTTAGCGCTGATATATAGTGCACCGGGCATTCATGCGGGGCGGTCGTTTTCAGGCGTAACTACCTGAAAAGGAAATAAAAATGTTCCTCCTTCAGCGCAAGCACCGACCCCTCCTGGGACTTGACATAACCACGTCTTCGGTCAAGCTCATCGAGCTTACCATGTCCGGGGGGCAGTACCGGGTAGAGGCCTATGCGGCCGAGCCGACGCCGCAAAATGCCGTCAACGAGAAGGCCATCGTGGATGCCGAGGCCGTGGGCGAGGCCGTTCGCCGCGCGATCAAGCGCTCGGGGGCGAAGAGCACCGAAGTGGCCGTGGCCATCAGCGGCGATGCCGCCATCACCAAGGTGATCCAGATGCCGCGGGCGCTGCGCGCCAACGACCTCGAGGCGCAGGTGGAAATGCAGGCCGACCAGTACATCCCCTTCCCGATGGATGAGGTGAGCTACGATTTCGAAGTGCTCGGGCCATCGGAGAAAGACCCCGAGACGAACGATGTCCTGCTCGTGGCCACGCGCACCGAGAACGTCGAGCAGCGGCAGGCGGCCGTCAAGGCGGCCGGACTCACCGCGAAGATCGTGGATGTCGAGGCGTTCGCCCTGGAGAACGCCTGCAAGCTGATGACGCACCAGATGCCGGACGGGGGGATCGACCGGACCATCGCCGTGGCGGATTTCGGCGCCAGCAGCACCACCTTCAGCGTGCTGCGCAATCTGAAGGTCGTCTATACGCGCGACTTCTCCTTCGGCGGCCAGCAGCTCACCGAAGAGATCATGCGCACCTACGGACTGTCCATGGAGGAGGCCGGGCGCGCGAAGAAAGAAGGAGGTCTGCCGGGTAACTACCAGGCGGAGGTCCTCGACCCCTTCATCGACGATATGACCCAGCAGGTCAGCCGCTCGCTGCAGTTCTATCTCGCCTCCGGCTCCGGCCGCGAGCAGCCGGAGAAGATCCTGGTCTGCGGCGGCTGCGCCAACATTCCGGGCGTCGCGGAAGTGATCGCGAGCCGCGTGGGAATCGCCGCCGAAAGGGGCGAGCCGCTCGGGCAAATGAAGCTGTCCTCGCGCGCCAAAGCGCAGGCGGTGCAGCGAGATGCGACCGCCCTGCTGACCGCGTGTGGACTGGCATTGCGGAGTTTTGACTGACATGCCGCGCATCAACCTACTTCCCTGGCGAGAGGCGCAGCGCAAGGAGCGCAAAGTCGCCTTCATGGTGGCCCTCGGCGTGGCCGTCGTCTGCGCCTTCGTCGTCATGGGCGCCGTCTACATGCTCTACAACGCGATGATCGATGCGCAGGAGCGGCGCAACGAGTTCCTGCAGGCGCACATCCAGGTCCTCGACCGGCAGATCGAGGAGATCAACAGCCTGGAGAAGACCAAGCGACAGTTCATCGCGCGCATGCAGATCATCGAGAAGCTCCAGCGCTCGCGGCCGGAGATCGTGCACGTCTTCGATCAGATCGTGAAGACGGTCCCTGACGGCGTGTATCTCACCGGCGTCACTCAGGCGGGCAATCACCTGAAGTTCACCGGCATCGCCCAGTCGAGCACGCGCGTGTCGGCCTTCATGCGCAACATCGACTCATCGCAGTGGATGAAGAACCCGTCGCTGGAAGTGATCCAGTCCAAGACCGGAGCGTTCGGCTCGAGCTTCACGCTCGATGCCGTGGAAACGTCCGCCGATGCCGATGGCGGCGCTGACGGCCTGCGACAGGGCCCGGGGCGGCGCATCGTGGCCAACGCGGGAGGGAATTAGATGAACCTCAGCTTTCTCGAGGAGCTGCGCGACCTCGATCCCCGCGACCCCGGCCGCTGGCCGCTGACGGCCCTCGCGGGCGCGGTGGGCGCGACCTTCCTCGTCCTGACGCTGCTTCTTATCTATATGTTCGTCTGGCAGGACGTGCGGCCGCAGCTGCAGCAGAAGGAGCACGAGGAGCTCTCGCTCAGGCAGGAGTTCGAGCAGAAGCACGCGCAGGCGGTCAACCTTGCCGTCTACAAGCGGCAGCTGAAGGATCTGCGGCGCTCCTTCGGGGCGCTGCTGCGCCAGTTGCCGGGCAAGACGGAGGTGCCGAATCTCCTGGTCGACATCTCGCAGACGGCGCTGGCGGCCGGCCTGCAGCAGAAGCTCTTCCAGCCCGATCCCGAGCAGGACAAGGACTTCTACGCGGAGCTGCCCATCAAGATGGAGCTCACCGGCAGCTATCACCAGTTCGGCGAGTTCGTGAGCGGCATCGCGGCGCTGCCGCGAATCGTCACGCTGCACGACATCCAGATCAAGCCGGCCACCGCCAGCGGCGGCAAGTCCACCGGCTACGACGACCTGACTCTGACGCTCACCGCGAAGACCTATCGGTACCTCGACGCGGATGAGATCGCGGCGGAGCAGCACGCGAAGACGAAGTTCGCCCATCCTCCGGTCCGCGGGCACCGCTGAGGCACGTCCCAGGGTGGTCATTCACATGCGACAGCACATTCTCGCTCGTACCTGCACCGCTCGCGCCTGCGCCTGGTTCCTGGCCGCCTGCGCCGCCATGACCGGACTTGCCGGCTGCTCGGGCGCCGACAGCAACCTGCAGCAGTTCATCCGGCAGGTCGATCAGCAGCCCGGCGGCCGCGTGGAGCCGCTGCCGGAGGTCAAGCCTTACGAGACTTTCGTCTACAACGATCAGGGCCTGCGCTCGCCCTTCGTGCCGAGTCAGCCGGCCGGCTTCAATGACGTGCGGCCGAATTCCAAGCGCCCGCGGCAGTACCTGGAGCAGTTCTCGCTCGATACGCTGAAGATGGTGGGCAGCCTGCGGATGGGGGGGCAGACGTACGGCCTCGTGCAGACGAAGGACGGCATCGTGCACCGCGTCACCGTCGGCAACTATATGGGACAGAACGACGGGCGCATCACGGACATCACGCCCTCCAGAATCGACCTCACCGAGATCGTCCCGGACGGCCTCGGCGGCTTCATGAAACGGCCGGTGGCCCTGGGCCTCAGCCAGTAGGGAGTCTCGAACAATGAAATCCCTTTCCCCCATGTGTCGGATCCTGAGCGCGGCCGCGTGGCTCGCGGCGATCGCCGCGTTCGCGACGCTGCCGAGCCGGCCCGCGGCCGCCGCGGACGGCTCCGTGCTGCAGTCGATCGACGTGCAGCCGCTGCCGAACGAGCGGATGAGACTCACCCTGCACCTCTCGGCCCCGGCACCGAAGCCGCTCTCCTTTACGATCGACAACCCGGCGCGCATTGCGATCGATCTGCCCGACACCAGTCTCGCGCTGCCCTCGCGCCGCATCGATGTGCAATCGGGCGGCCTCGAGTCCATCCTCGCGGCCGAGGGCAAGCACCGCTCGCGATTGGTGCTGAGCCTCGACAAGATGATGCCTTACGACATCGTGCGGCAAGGGAACGAGGTGCTCGTGACGCTGGGCTCCGCAGGCGGGGGGGCGTCCTCGCGGCAGGCTCAGGCGGCCAGCGACTCGGCGCCGGAGGCACAGGAGGCATCCACTGCCATGGGCGCGTCCGCGCCAGCCGCTGCCGGCGCCTCCGGGTACCCCCAGCCCTGGTCAATCCGCAGCATCGACTTCCGTCGCGGGTCTGACGGCTCCGGACGGCTGGTCGTGCGCCTCTCCGATCCGCACATCCCGGTCAACCTGCAGCAAATCGGCAATCAGATCGTGGTGGACTTCGCCAACGCGGCGGTGCCCACGGATCTGGTGCGCCGCTATGACGCGACCGATTTCGGCACCCCCGTCAGCGACTTCGACGTGACCAACACCAGTCATGGATCGCGCATCGCGATCGATGCCACGGGCGAATACGACCAGCTGGCCTACCAGTCCGACGATCAATACGTGATCGAGCTGCAGCCGCTGAAGAAGGGCCAGGCCCAGGCACGGAAGCCGAAATACACCGGCGAGCGCCTGACGCTGAATTTCCAGAACATCTCCGTGCGCGCGGTGCTGCAGCTCCTCGCCGACGCCAGCGGGCAGAACATCGTGGTCAGCAATTCCGTCAAGGGCAGCGTCACGCTGCGCCTGCAGAACGTGCCGTGGGATCAGGCCCTGCACGTCGTCCTGCAGACCGAAGGTCTCGGCGACCGCAAGGAAGGCAACGTCATTGTCGTGGCGCCCCAGGCGGAGCTGGCCGCGCGCGAGAAGGCGGAGCTGGCCGCGCAGAACTCGGTGCAGCAGCTCGAGCCGCTGCGCTCTGAGTACCTGCAGATCAACTACGCCAAGGCGGCCGACCTTGCCGCCCTGATCAAGTCGCAGAGCAACTCGCTCCTTTCCAAGCGCGGCAACGTGGCGGTCGATGACCGCACCAATACGCTGCTGCTGCAGGACACGCCGCAGAGGCTGGAGCAGATCAACCGCCTGGTGGCGCGGCTGGATATCCCGGTCCGGCAGGTGGAGATCGAGGCCCGCATCGTGCTGGTCCAGGACGACTTCGCGCGGCAGCTCGGCGCCCGACTGGGGTTGACCAGCTCCTGGGTCAATGGCAATAACGGAGCCGTGATGACGACCGGTACTGCCGCGGGCCTATCCCCGATGACGGGCTCCGGGCTCACCAATCTTGCGGGCTCGAACGGGGCAACGGCCAACCCCATCACTCTTTCGAACGGCGACTACAACATCAACCTCCCCGTTGGCACGCCGGATGGCTCGCTCGCCGTCGGCATCCTGAGCGGGGCTCATCTCGTCAATCTCGAGCTGTCCGCGGCCGAGGCCGAGACGGAAGCCAAGGATATTTCATCCCCGCGCGTGATCACCGCCAATCAGAAGCAGGCGACGATCATGCAGGGCGTGGAGATTCCCTACCAGCAGTCGGCCTCGAGCGGCGCGACCTCGATCGCCTTCAAGAAGGCGGTGCTGCAGCTGAAGGTCACCCCGCAGATCACGCCCGACAACCGCATCATTCTCGATCTCGACGTCCGTGACGATGAGATCGGCCAGGTGGTGGTGGAGTCGGGCGGCATCAACGTGCCGGCGATCGATACGCGCCAGGTCAGCACGCAGGTGCTGGTCAACGACGGTCAGACCGTGGTGCTCGGCGGCATCCTGCAGACGAAAAACGACGACGTCGTCAACAAGGTGCCGTGGCTGGGCGACCTCCCGGTGCTGGGCCATCTCTTCAAGAACACGAACCACACGAACAACAAGGACGAGCTGCTGATCTTCGTCACCCCGAAGATCGTTCGCCAGGGGGTGAACGTCTATTAATTGGGGGGCGCGTCGTGGCGCACGGCGCGACATCGCGCGGGCCGGCGCCCGCGGGAGCAGGGAGCTGAGCGCGGCCGCCGTGAGGCGGGCGAGCCGACCCAGGAGGCGAGCGCCCGCGCAGGACGGGCGGGCCCGGGGGCCTGCCGCCGTGGAAGGCCAGTGGCACCGCCCCCAACAAGGCTGCCTTTGCCTACAGGCGGGGGCCCCTTGCTATGCTCCCAGCCCTTATGCGCGGCGCGCCCAATATCATCCTCGTCGGCCCGATGGGCTCCGGCAAGACCGCGGTAGGCCGCAGCGTCGCCCGGTCGCTCGGCAAGCTTTTCTACGATAGCGACACCGAGATCGTGCGGCGCACGGGGGTCGATATCCCCTACATCTTCGAGCGAGAGGGGGAGTCCGGCTTCCGGGAAAGGGAAAGGGAAGCCATCGAGGCCTTGGTCACGCTGAAGGGAATCGTCCTGGCGACGGGGGGCGGTGCGATCCTTCTGCCGGGGAACCGGAGGCTGCTCGCGGAGCGAGGCTGCGTGGTCTACCTCGAGACGTCCGTCGATCAGCAGGCGCAGCGGGTGAAGCAGGGCCGCAACCGGCCGCTCCTCAGCAATGTGGATCCGGCGATGCGCCTGGGGGAGCTGATGGCGGTGCGGGATCCGCTTTACCGCTCGATCGCCGACATCACGGTCGGGACCGATGGGCGGCGTGTCAAAGCCGTTGCCGAGGACATCGTGCGGATGATCCGATAGATTGCACCCCATGGAGATTCTTCGCGTCGAGCTGGGCAACCGCAGCTATCCGATTCTCATCGGGCAGGGACTGCTCGGCGAGCGCGCCCTGTTCGAGCAGCATCTGCCGGCACGCGACCTGCTGGTCGTCAGCAATACCGTCGTGGCGCCCCTGTATCTCGGTCAGTTGGAATCAAGCCTGAGGCCCCGGCGGGTGCTCACCACCATCCTGCCGGACGGCGAGTCTCACAAGACGCTCGCCAACGTTGCGCGAGTTCTCGATGTGCTGGTGGCCAACCGCTTCGGGCGCGACTGCGCGGTCGTGGCGCTGGGCGGCGGAGTGGTGGGCGACATGGCCGGATTCGCGGCGGCTACGTATCAGCGCGGCGTCGCATTCGTGCAGGTGCCGACGACTCTGCTCGCACAGGTGGATTCGTCCGTGGGCGGCAAGACCGGGGTCAACCACCCGGGCGGCAAGAATCTGATCGGCGCCTTCCACCAGCCCGTCGCGGTCGTGGCGGATACCCGGACCTTGGCCACCTTGCCGCCGCGCGAGCTGCGAGCCGGGCTGGCAGAGGTCATCAAGTACGGTCTGATTTGCGATGCCGGATTTTTCGCCTGGCTGGAGGCGAATATCGAGGCTCTTATGGCCGGCGACGGGACGGCGCTGGCACACGTGATCCGCCGTTCGTGCGAGATCAAGTCAGCGATCGTGGGGCGGGACGAGCGCGAGCAGGGCGACCGCGCGCTGCTCAATCTCGGCCATACCTTCGGGCATGCGATCGAATCGGCCACCCGCTATACGGAGTGGCTGCACGGCGAGGCGGTCGGAGCAGGACTGGTGATGGCGGCCCGGATGTCGTGCGAATCAGGGCTGCTCGCCTCGGAAGAGCTGGAGCGGGTGATCCGGCTGGTCGCCCGCACCGGACTGCCGACCCACGTTGCCAATGTGGGACCCGAGGCAGCCCTCGAGCACATGAGGATCGACAAGAAAGTCCAGGCAGGCCGGATCCGGCTGGTGCTGCTGCGCGGGATCGGCACCGCCTTCGTGACCGCGGATTATGCCGAGGCGTTCTTGCGCCGCACTCTGGCGGCGCATCTGGGGTGATGGCATGAGCGAAGCGATTCCCGGCGGAGAAATACTTGCGCCCTATGCGGCGCGCGACGACCGCTCGCGCGGGCGGCGTTATCCGGAGCCGAAGCCTGAGTTCCGCACGGAATACCAGCGGGACCGCGACCGCATCATTCACTCGAATGCCTTCCGACGCCTCGTTTACAAGACCCAGGTTTTCGTGAACCACGAGGGCGACCTCTACCGGACGCGGGTCACGCATTCCATCGAGGTGGCGCAGATCGCGCGCTCGGTGGCGCGGGCGCTGGGTGTCAACGAGGCGCTGACCGAAGCGATCTGTCTGGCGCATGACCTCGGCCACACGCCGTTCGGGCATGCCGGACAGGACGCGCTGAATGAGTGCATGCGCCCCTATGGCGGGTTCGAGCACAACCTGCAGTCGCTGCGGGTGGTGGACGAGCTGGAGGAGCGCTATGCGGAATTTCCCGGGCTCAACCTGACCTTCGAATGCCGCGAGGGCATCCTCAAGCACTGCTCCGCGCGCGCCGCGCGCGAGCTCGGTGAGCTGGGCGAGCGATTCCTGAAGCGCACCCAGCCCGGCCTCGAGGCGCAGATCGCCAACGTGGCCGATGAGATCGCCTACAACAATCACGACGTCGACGACGGGATCCGGGCCCAGTTGGTCACCCTCGAGGAGCTGCGGGCAACGCGCCTCTTCAACCGGCAGCTCGAGATCGTGACCGCGGCCTATCCCTCGCTCAACGAGCGGCGCCTGATCCATGAGGTCATCCGCCGGATGATCAATCACATCGTGGTAGACCTCATCCGCACCAGCCAGGCGCGGCTCGATGCGGCCCGCCCGGCCTCCATTGACGAGGTCCGTGGTCAGCCCAAGCCCCTCATCGCCCTCAGCGATGCTGCGGGGGAGGAGCACGGCGAGCTGATGCAGTTCCTGCGCGAGCGGCTCTACCGCCACTACAAGGTGCTGCGCATGACCACCAAGGCCCGCAGAGTCCTGAAGGAGCTCTTCGAGGCCTTCCTCGCCGACGTGCACCTGATGCCCCCCGAGCACCGCGAAGCGGCCGCCCGCGGCGAAGCCGCCCAGGGACCCGCCGGCCGCGCCCGCTCCGTGGCAGACTACATCGCAGGCATGACCGACCGATACGCCATACTGGAGCACCGACGGATCTTCGACCCGGCGGAGCGGACTTGATGATGCCTGCAAGCAGTGCTGAACTATCGAGTGATGCACGCAAGCAGCTGCTTTACGCTGTTAGGCGCGTGCTTCGGCCGATAGTAAAGCTTCTAATTCGGGCGGGTATCTCATACGGTGAGTTCGCCGATCTGGCTCGCGGCGTGTACGTGGAAAGCGCAATCCGCGACCGGACCAGTCAAAGGGATGTGCCAAATCGCGATCGAATAGCCTTCGTTACTGGAGTCACGAGGCAACAGGTTGACTACTACGTTGACAATGACAACGCACTTCCTACTGCTTCTCCAACTCTCGCGCGTGTCGTAACGGAAGTCCTGCACAAGTGGCACACCGACCCTCAGTACCTCGGGCCGTATGGCATTCCTTTCGAACTGCAGATTGACGCTCCGTCAGGTCCCGATTTCAGGAGCTTGGTGGCGCAGGTCAATCGGAAGGCAAGTGCCGGCCTAGTGCTGGAGGAGCTGCTGCGCGCAGGTGCTGTGATTTACTCCGGCGAGAAGCATTTCCGCACCGTCACGCGTTGGTTCATTCTCCCCGAATCGCTTTCGCCTGATAGGATTGAATACTTCGGCGCTGCGTTGACGCATCTGGCTCAAACCTTGGAGTACAACTTCAGTTTCGAAAGTGCCGAAGATAAGCGATTGGAGCGCTTTGTATTCGCCGACAAGGGACTTCCGCGCTCATTGATGCCGAGTTTTGAGGCTTTCGCGCGGGAACGTGCCACTCGCTTCCTTGCGGAAGTCGATGATTGGCTCGCCCGCTACCGTAACGTCGACGCAAGCCCCTCTGGCCCTTCTGTGGATACGGGCATACATGTATTCCTCTACGTGGACCCGAGTTCGGATCCCAGGCCCCTTTCCGCCTTAGTTCAGGTGGCACGGAAGGTTGCATGACTTCAGGACAGGAACGTGGACAGCTTTTATATGCGCTACGCCTGTTATTGCGGCCGCTTGTGCGCTTGCTGACCCGCGCAGGGATTCGCTTCGAGGAATTTGCTGCATTGGTCCGCGGCGTGTACGTGGAAAGCGCAATCCGTGACGGCATTGGCTATCAAGGGACCCCCACTCGAGAGCGCATTGGCGCGGTGACCGGCATCACTCGGCATGACGTTGACTGCTACATCGATAACGCAGGGATGCTCCCCACGGCTGCTCCCACTTTGGCTGCGGTTCTAATGGAGGTGCTGCACAAATGGCATACCAGTCCCCAATTTGCGGGTCCATACGGGATCCCGCTCGAGCTGGAGTTCGCGACGCTAGGTGACCGTAGTTTCCGAAGCTTGTTAGCGCTAGTCGATCCAAAGGTGAACCCGACCACCGCATTGCAAGAACTGCTGCGACTTGGAGCTGTAATCCCATCCGGAGGTAGTCATTTTCGTGCTGTTTCCCGTACTTTAATGATGCCGGATCCTACGTCTGCTCAGTTGATCGAACACTTCGGAAGAACATTGCCCCGATTGGCGGCAACTCTGGAGTACAACATGGATCCCAAGCACCCAAATAAGCGGCTTGAGCGGTTTGTCACTGCTGACGGCGGGCTTCCGCGTGAGCTGCTGGCGGAATTCGAAGAGCATGTCCGGGGTCGAGCAGCGGATTTTCTGGTGGATCTAGACAACTGGCTCGCTCCTTACGCCTCGGACGACGTGAGTGTCGTTGATGATAGGGTTGCGACTGGCGTCAACGTTTTCCTCTATGCCGACGCCACCGTTGAGGAAGCGCCACTTAAGAGCATTATTGGCAGCCCAGAAGGCACGGCCGCACATAAATCTCTTTAATAATCAATAATATAAGTTCGAACCACGGCGGCTGCCTCGCCGATTCGGCCCCCCGCGAATCAAATCGGAAATCTTTGACGCCCGTCACAATTCTCTGATAAGTTAGATTACGTAAAATGTAATCGGCTATCACCGCGCTGAACTGGCGAACGGGGATACGGGGAGGTTCATATGGCTCGATCCGGACAAGTCCTTTTGAGCGGTGTTTCCGCGTGCATAGGCGCCCTTCTCGCGGCCAACCTGTCGTTCGGCGCGCAGGTCACTCCGCTGGCTTTTGGGCCCGTCGAGCAGATCAATCTCCGCACCTCAACGATAGTCGTGCTCGGGCAGGCTTATCACGTCAGCCCGTCAGCCGCCCTGTTTAGCAAGGCCACGGGTACACGAACTGCCCTTGGCTCCATTGCGCCCGGCACGCTCGTCCTAGTTGATGGAACGGAGTCGGCTGCCGGAGCCGCAAATGTCCAAAGTATTGTCAGCTTGCGGCGATTAAATGTCCCGGGGGCTACGCAACTTCTCGCGACCGGGGTCGTGACTGCCGTCAACTCAGCCGGTCAAATTCGGATCGGAAAGCTGAGCGTCGACATCAATGCTACGTTAACCAGCGATTCTCATGGCGCAACCGTTGGCGAGCTAGTCCAGGTTGTCGGAACCCAGCCAAATCCCCAGGGGCTCTTCCTCGCTACGAACGCTGTAGGTATCGGCGGCAGTGGCGCCAGCGTTGGCATTGGCGGCAGCGGTGCCAAAGTCGGTATTGGTGGTAGTGGTGCGGCCGTCGGCATTGGCGGCAGCGGTGCGACAGTAGGGATTGGCGGTAGTGGCGCCAGCG
>JABBNZ010000203.1 GCA_019352035.1 Pseudomonadota bacterium
GCCGCCCGCCCCGGCGGACTGGACGCGGTAATCGCCGGTGGCGGGATCGAGACCGGCGACGGTGGCGAGTTCGGCCAGGCGGCGTTCCGAGCCGCGGCCGCGCAGGACCGCGACGAGATCGATGGTCTCGGCGATCAGCGGTCGGGGGACGGTGACGACGGCTTCCTGGATGAGCTGCTCGAGGCGGCGCAGCGCGCCCAGCGCCGTGCCGGCGTGAATTGTGCCGATGCCGCCTGGATGGCCCGTGCCCCAGGCCTTGAGAAGATCGAGCGCCTCGGCCCCGCGCACCTCGCCGATAGGGATGCGATCCGGACGTAGCCGCAGCGAGGACCGGACGAGATCGGACAGCGAGGCGACGCCGTCCTTGGTGCGCATGGCGACGAGGTTCGGCGCGCGGCACTGAAGCTCGCGGGTGTCCTCGATCAGCACCACGCGGTCGCTCGTGTCGGCGATCTCGGCCAGCAACGCGTTGGTGAGCGTGGTCTTCCCGGTCCCGGTGCCGCCGGCGACGAGGATGTTCTTGCACGACGCAACGGCAGAGCGCAGCACAACGGCCTGACCCGTGGTCATCGTGCCGGCGGCGACGTAGTCGTCGAGGGTGAAGACTGCGACGGCCGGCTTACGGATCGCGAAGGCCGGCGCCGTGACGACGGGCGGCAACAGTCCCTCGAACCGCTCTCCCGTCTCGGGCAGCTCGGCGGAGACGTGCGGGCGCTCCGCGTGGACCTCGGCGCCGACATGGTGCGCCACGAGGCGCACGATCCGCTCGCCGTCAGCAGCAGACAGTGTCCGCCCGGTATCCTCCAGGCCGCCGGCAAGCCGATCGATCCAGAGCCGGCCGTCGGGATTCAGCATAACCTCGACGATCGAGGGGTCTTCGAGGAAGGCGGCGATGGCGGGGCCGAGCGCGGTGCGCAGCATTCGTGCGCCGCGTGAGAAGGCCTCGGAATGGAGCGGAGCAGCTATCACGATCATCCCCATCAACGGCCAGTCGCGACAAGCGACTGCCAACGGGGCCGATTAGAAAAGGCAGGAAATGGCTCAGTTCAATAAGTATTCAATCAGAGTACGAGCCCAGCGTAGAGCAGAGTAAAAATACTTACCCTATGCGGAATGTGACCTTTGGTCTGTTCAATTATCGGAATTTCATTGAACCACCAGTCAGTCCGAGGGCGATACGACCAAGATTTGACGATGCCTTTCACTGAGATACCCGGATGATCAATCGGCCGCCCCTGCTGGCCGAAGGCGACCCGCGACTGGACAATATGTCAGGTTATGGTCGGTATGGCGTTGACAATGTCAGGTCTGGCCAGCATATTGGCTGCCAGGAGGTTGTCCCATGAGCGACGGGCCCTATCGATCTCTGCCGATGCCGCCGAAATGGAAGAAGGCTGCGAAGTGCGCCTATCTGCCGTCTTTCACGAGTCGCGAGATCGCTGATGCGTTGGAACGCGCTGCTGAGCGCGATTGCCGAGCCGAACTGTCGGGCTCATTCGTCAGTCGTGTGAGCGCCCTGGTTATCGGGCCGGACGAAACGGGCTTGTTTCAGAATCTACCTTTCGCGGAACTTGACATGATGCATCGGGATTGCGCGTCTCCGATGGAGGCTGGCCTACTCCGTAACGCAGTCGATGCGCTGCAGGACGGTTATCACGGCATCCAAGCGTTGCTGGAAGCCGCTGAGAGGACAGTATCAGATAGGATGCTGGCCGGCTTTCGGCAGGTTGAAGAGCATATGCAGCGAGAAGCCGGAGACGGCAGAGCGCGGATGGTACGCTCCCGGCTCGAGAGCGCTCATGGCGAGGTCGATCTTTTGGGAATTGCCCAACGATTATTAAGGGTGCCGGACGCGCCCGCCCGCGCGCCCATTGTCACTTATTCGGGGCTAGACGACGGGGTGCCGCTATAATGCTGAAAAATTACCATGTGGCGGACGCAACTCCCCACCGAATCGATGCGATCGAGCCGGCACAGCCGGCTCGTCTCGGCGCGAGCAGCGTAGTGCTGGGCGAGGCGATCAACCTCTCCATCGAGGGCCTGAAAGACTTTTTCTTTGCGGACTGGCGTCCCGATCTGATCGATCTGCTTGTCGTCGCAGCGGCAGTCGAATTCTGCGATCTGAGCATCAAGCGCCCAGCGCTAGGATGGGCTCGCTCGTTTGATCTTCTCGTGGCGGTGCATGATGAGTCCGTCTGGAATGCGCCACCAGTTCGAACCGCGCTTGAAGAGGCACTAGGCTTCCTGACTGGCGACCGCTGGCGGTTGAGCTTCATCAATCGGCGCGATCCAGTCGTACGGGTAAAGACCCGTAAGCTCGATCTAGACACACCCGATCGCGTCATCATGCCCTATAGCGACGGTCTCGATTCCCGAGCAGTCGCCGCCTTGGTTGAGAACAAGGAGAAGGGCGGACTCGTGCGTGTTCGCCTTGGCACAAAGGGAGCTGATACGACCGGAAGGCCGCGTAAGAAGCGACGGTTTATGGCGGTACCTTACGAGGTCAAGCTGGGCAAGCGCGTGCGGGTCGAATCGTCCTCTCGCTCGCGAGGTTTTAAGTTCGCTGTGATCACCGGCATAGCGGCGAAGCTCGCACGCGTCGACCGGGTCGTGGTGACCGAGAGCGGCCAAGGAGCACTCGGACCAATCCTTGTGTCCACCGGTCAGAGCTATCCCGATTATCGCGTCCATCCCGCTTTTACCCGGCGCATCGAGACGCTGTTCGAGGTTCTGACTGGAAGCGCTCCTCAGTACGAATACCCGCGGATCTGGCACACCAAGGGAGAGACCCTAGCTGAAGCGAACGCGTTGGTGACACCGCCGTCGTGGCATGACGCGAGATCGTGTTGGCAGGATTCGCGTCGCGTGAGTTTCGATGGGCACCGGCGGCAGTGCGGCATCTGCGCCGCGTGCATGCTCCGTCGGATGAGTATTCACAGAGCGGGGATTGAGGAAGCTGCGTCCGAATATATCTGGGAGGATCTTGGAGCAGGCGAGATCCGCGACGGCGCGGTCGCTGGCTTTGCACACATGAGTCGTGCC
>JABBNZ010000067.1 GCA_019352035.1 Pseudomonadota bacterium
CTATCTGATCAAGCCGTTCTCCGCGCGCGAGCTTCTTGCCCGGGTGCGCACCCATATGGAGCTGGCACGGGAGCGGCGCGCGTGGGAAACGGAGCTCGAGCGCAGAGTCGAGGAGCGGACCGCCGAGCTCGCCGCCACGGCGGAAAGGCTGGCCCGGGAGAACGAGCGGCGCGAGGCGACGGAACGCCGTCTCGGAGCGCAATTGCAGCGGATGGGCACGCTCGACCACATCACGCGGGCGGTCGCCGAGCGGCAAGACCTGCGCAGCATCCTTCAGGTCGTCATCGCGAATGTCGAGCAGAGCCTTCCCGCCGGGGCATGCTGGATCGGGCTCGCCGGGCCGCAGACCCAGGCGCTCTCGAGCGGCGGGGAGCTGCGCTACGAGCCCGATCTGGAGCGATGCCCGGTGGCCCTGCCGCCACCGTTGGCGGGACGCGGCTTGCGCTCGCTCGTCATCGCGCCGCTTCGCGTCGATGCCGACGTGCTCGGCGCGCTGGTGGCGGGAAGGCGTGAGCCCGGCGGCTTCGATGACGCGGATTGCGAATTTCTGCGGCAGCTGAGCGAGCACGTGGCGCTCGCCGTGCGCCAGGGGCAACTGCGCGAGTCGCTGCAGGCTGCGTACGATGATCTGAGCCGGAGCCAGCAGGCCGCATTGCAGCGCGAGCGCCTGAGCGCGCTCGGGCAGATGGCGAGCGGCATCGCGCACGACATCAACAACGCGATTTCACCGCCGACACTCTATCTGGAGACCTTGCTTCGCAGCGATGCGGGCTTGAGCGCGCAGGCGCGCCAGTACCTGCAGCTCGCCTTGAGGTCGATGGAGGATGTGGCCTCGACCGTGGCTCGGATGCGAGAGTTCTATCGCCAGCGGGAGACCGAGCAGGCATTCGCGCCGGTCGATCTCAACGCCCTCGTTGGCCAGATCGTCGAGCTCACCCGCGCGCGCTGGAGCGACATGCCGCAGCAGCGCGGCATCGTGATCACCGCATCGACCGAGCTGTCGGCAAGGCTGCCTTGCGCAGCGGGGGTGGAGAGCGAGATTCGCGAGGCCCTCACCAATCTGGTCTTCAACGCCGTGGACGCGATGCCGGAAGGGGGCGCGCTGCTCATCAGAACCGGGGCGGAGGGTCCGCTGCCTTTCCTCGAGGTCGCAGACACCGGAATCGGCATGGACGAGGACACCCGGCGCCGCTGCCTCGAGCCCTTCTTCACCACCAAGGGAGAGCGCGGCACCGGACTCGGGCTCGCCATGGTCTACGGCGCCGTCAAGCGGCACTCCGCCGACATCCATATCGACAGCGCGCCCGGCGCAGGCACCCGCATTCGCATTACATTCCCGGTTTCGAAGGCGGATTCGGACAACGTCTCGCGCGATGAGGCATCGGCCTTCGTGTGCCCGCCTCTGCGCATCCTCCTGATCGATGACGACCCGCTCGTCCTGAAGTCCCTGAAGGATGCGCTCGAGGCGGAAGGCCATGCCATCACTGCCGCCAACGATTCCCGCGACGGTGTCGATCGCTTCCGTGCCGCTTTGGCGGCCGACCCGTTCGCGGTAGTGGTGACCGACCTCGGAATGCCCCATCTCGACGGGCGGGGAGTCGCGCGGGCCGTGAAGGAAGCCTCGCCGGTGACACCGGTCATCCTGCTCACCGGCTGGGGTCAGAGCCACGATCGGAGCGGCGGCCTGCCACCCGGCGTGGACCGTGTGCTGGGCAAGCCGCCGAAGCTGCGGGAGCTGCGCGAGACTCTGGGCTGGTGCGTTTCGCGCTCGAGCTGAGCGGCAGGCCTCAGCGCGAGGGCCGCCCCGCATCCGCCTGCAGGGTTTCCCTGTAGAAGGTATTCAGGGCGGCGTGCATCGCCTTCAGTGCATCCGGGTTCAGATAGATCATGTGGCCGGAGTCGAAGTAGGCGAAGGTGATGTGCCTGCGCAACCTGGGACTCAAAGTGACGTGGTCCAGGTCATACTCGGTCTCGTGAAACGGCGTGGCCAGGTCGAAATACCCGTTTTCCGACAGCACCCGCAGGTAGGGATTCTTGCGCATGGCCGCCGCGAGATCGCCGGCGACATAGGGCCTCGCCCGGTGATCGTGCTTCCAGTCCCACTTCTTGTAGGCCTTATTGCTCTCTTCCTTGTAGATGCGGCTCGTGTGGTACTTCAGGACATTGTGCAAATACCACTCGAACACCGCCGCAATGGGCGCTCCGGTGAACTGGTTCGAGGGGTCGAACGAGTCGCGTGAGCTCACCGCATCGGCATCGAATGCCGAAAATCGGGCATCGTAGCGTCCGACATGCTCCCGCTCGGGCAGCAGCAGCTCCTTGCGAAAATGCGCCGCAGAGACGCGCAGGTTGGCTCGCTCGAGATAATCCACCGGCAGCCCGGTGAATTCGTGCATCTGCCTCGCCGTCGAATCGAGCGCCGCTGTCCGTAGTCGATCGCCCTGCCACAGCGCCTGGGCGTACGGGCCGTCGGCGAACTCCCGTGCCTGTTGCACGAAGCCGGCGAGGCTCGCGGGCTTGTTCGGCACCTTGTCGTGATACCAGGCGATGGCGGCATACGAGGGCAGCGTGAAGATGTATCGGTTGTCCGAGCCCGGCATCCAGTCGAAGTAATTGAGGACCGAGGATTGCAGGACGACGCCGTTCAGGGCGATCCCCTGATCCTGCAGGTAGTCGGCCAGGGCCGCGGAGCGCGTGGTGCCGTAGCTCTCCCCGTACAGGAACTTGGGGGACTGCCAGCGGTTGTTCTGCTTCAGATAGCGATAGATGAACTGGGCGAAGGATTTGACGTCCTCGTCCACTCCCCAGAACGTCTTGTACTTGCCCTTGCCCACGATGCGGCTGTAGCCGGTTCCCATCGCGTCGATGAAGACCAGATCGGAATCGTTGAGCAGGCTGTCATGACTCGGCGTCACCGAGTAAGGCGCGGGCGCGGTCGCGCGGCCGTTTCGCATGTTGACGCGGTACGGCCCGAGGCCGCCCATTTGTATCCAGTCGGACGAGGCGCCCGGACCGCCGTTGTAAAGAAAAGTCACGGGCCTGCCGGCCGGGTTGCGTACGCCGTCTTTGGTGTACGCAACGTAGAACATGCTGCCTATGGGGCTGTTGTGCTTGTCGCGCAGCAGAATCGTGCCGGCGGTGGCCGTGTAGCGGATCGTCCGGCCGTCGATGGTCACGCTGTGGTGCGTGCTCACGGCCCGCTCCTTGGGCACCGGAAGCGGCTTGGGCGCGGAGGGCTTGTGCGGCGCCGCCAATGCGGTCATCGACGCCAGCACGAGGCATAGGGAGAGGAGGGCGATGGGGCGAGGCATGCGGCAAGCTTTTAGCACGGAGCGAATCAACAGCGTCCCATCGGGGCTGAAAATGCGACAGTGCGTGCGCCGGCCGAGCCGAACGCCACTCCTCGGGAGCGCGTTTCATGAGCGTGCTCGCCGCACAACCAGCCCGCGGCTTCGCCGCGGCTGGAGCAGCCCTATCCGAACAAGTCCTTATTGGCCTCGGGCGTCTCGGCGATCGACCATGCGCCTGGCGCATATCGGGCTCTCCGAAGGCTCAATCTTCAGGACCAGGCGAGGCTTGCGAGCATGAGACTGCTGTTGATCTACGGCACCACAGAGGGTCAGACCGAGAAGGTCGCTCGGTTCGTGGCGGACCAGTTCGCGCAGCGCGGACATCAGGCGCAGATCGTAAACGCCATCGACGAGGCCGCGGCGGCGGTCGATCCGCGCGAGTTCGACGCCGTGATCGTCGCGGCGTCCATACATGCCGGACGCTATCAGTCCGCCGTGATTCACTTTGTCACGAAGAACCTGATCGCCATCAACGGATGTTCCAATGCATTTCTGTCCGTTTCGCTCGCCGCTGCCGGCGAGGACGAGGATGACCGTCAGGGGCTCGAGCAGTGCCTGGCAGCCTTTACGCAGCAAACCGGATGGATTCCCCAGCGGGTTCATCATGTCGCGGGCGCGTTCCGCTACACCTCCTACGACTTCCTGAAGCGCTGGGCGATGAAATACATCGCCTACCGCAAGGGAGGGCCCGCGGATACGAGCCGGGATCACGAGCTCACGGACTGGGCGGATGTGGCGCAGTTCGTGTCCGATTTCCTGCGGGATGCGCAGAGCGTGCCGCAGACGGGCGGCTGATCGGCGCGCCTCGGGCGTTGCCGAAGCGGCAGTCGCCGCATGCCTGGACATGAAAAGGCCCCGCGACCGAAGTCCGCGGGGCCTGGGTTCCTTGATCCTTGAAGCGCTCGAGTGTGCCAGGACTCGGCTGCTACCAGATCCTCACGCGCTTCTCCGGCGGCAGATACAGCGTCTCTCCCGGCTTGACATCGAACGCCTTGTACCAGGCGTCGGAGTTGCGGACCGTGTCCGCCCGGAATGGCGCCGGAGCATGGGGATCGGCGAGCACCTGGCGGCGCAGAGCCGCGGAGCGCGTCTTCGAGCCCCAGTTCTGTCCGAATGCGATGAAGAATTGCTGATCGCCGGTGAAGCCGTCGATCTTCGGCGGTGTCCTGCCGTTCAGCGAATCGTGATAAGCCTCGTGCGCGGCCATGAGACCGCCGAGGTCGGCGATGTCCTCATCGATCGTCTGCTGGCCGTTGACGTGCAGGCCGGGCAGGGCCTGGTAACGGTCGTACTGCTCTTCCAGTGCCTTCGCCTCCTGCTCGAAGTGCCGGTGATCGGCCGCAGTCCACCAGTTGCGCAGCCGTCCCTCGGCGTCGAACGCGCTGCCTTCCGCATCGAAGGTGTGGCTGATCTCATGCCCGATGATCGTCCCGATGGCGCCATAGTTGTCCGCGGCCGGCGCCTTGGGATCGAAGAAGGGCGGCTGCAGGATCGCCGCCGGGAAATTCAGCGCGTCCTGCAGCGGCAGATTGACGGCGTTCACCGTCTGCGGCTCCATCCACCATTCGTGCCGGTCGACGGGCTTGCCGATACGGTCGATGTTGTAGCGGTACTTCCAGAGCCGTGCGCGCCACACGTTGCCGAGGAGGTCGCCCGCCTTCACCTCGTACGCCGAGTAGTCCTTCCAGGTCTGCGGATAGCCGATGCCGACATAGATCGAATCGAGCTTCTTCAGAGCCTCGGCCTTGGTCGAGGGGGCCAGCCAGGTCAGCGCCTGAAGCCGCTTGTGCCAGGCGGCGATCAGGTGCGCCACCATGTCCTGTGCCGCCGCCTTGGCCTGCGGGGGAAAGTATTTCTGGGCGTAGAGCTGCCCCACGGCATCGCCCAGGTACTCATTCACGAGGTCCACTGCGCGCTGCCACCGCGGCTGCTGCTGCGGCACACCGGTGAGGACTCTGCCCTCGAAATTGAAGGTCTCCTGTGCGAACGCGTGCGAGAGAAACGGGCCGTACTGCTCCAGCAGATGAAACGCCAGCCAGTCCTTCCACACGGCGAGCGGCGTCGAGGCGACGAGCGCCGATTCCCCGGCGAACGCCGAAGGCTGCCAGACGTAGAATTGCCGCTGATGCGACAGGCCCGCCGCGGCAAAATACGCGCGCCAATCGAGGCCCGGCGCCTTCGCCTCGAAGTCGGCGAGCGTCCACACGTTGTTCGCCTTCTGGACGACTTCGTTCTGCGACAGGCTCCACTGCACCTTTGCAATGGACTTCTCCAGGCCCAACACCTTCGCCGCGCGCGCTGCGGGGCGAGAGTAGCCGGCCAGGCGCAGCATCGAGGCGATGTGCCGTGCGTATTGCGCCCGCACCCGGCGCATGTGCGCGGAACTCGACAGGTAATAGGCGCGGCTCGGCAGCACCAGTCCGCCCTGCAGGAGATACGGGGCGTAGACCGCCGGATCCCTGAAACCGGGCGACGTCCATAGCCCGAAGAGATTCACGGTGTGGAAGTTCGTGTCGTTGAGCGGGTCAACGTCGGCGCGCAGGAGGCTGCCCATCAGCGCCGCCAGCTCCTGTTTGTCGCGAACGGCCTTCACTTTCGAGAGTTGCGGCTGCAGCGGCTTCAGTCCCAGCGCGTCGAGGGTCCTCACGTTCATGTAGGACGCATACAGATCGGCGATCTTGCGCTCGTTGGAGCCGGCCGGCGCCTTCGACCGCGTCGCCGCCTTCACGATTCCAGCGACGTCCCTGCGGCTTTTGTCGAACAGCGTCGTGAAGACGCCAACCCCCGCCTTGTCCGAAGGAATCTTCGTGCGCGCGACCCAGGCGCCGTTGGCATAGAGGAAGAAATTGTCACCGGGCTTGACGGCGAGGTCCATGTTGCGCACGGCGATGCCATGCGCCACCGGATGTTGAGGCATCTTTGCCGCAGCCAATGCGGGTGCGGCTGACAGGAGGGCGGCGGCGAGGACAGTGGAGGAACGTAGCCGGTGCACGGGAAACATCTCCTTGCGGCAGATCTGCTGGTAACGCGCGGCGTGGCCGCGGCGGATCAGCATTGTTGTGACGATCCGCGAATGATACCACGGGCGCCGGCGCTGACTCACCGTGCGGCCGGGCGCCGCGCCAGAGGAAGAAACAGAGTCAGGGCCAGAATCTGAGTGGCCGCGGTGAAGTAGACCGTCGCGGCGATCGAGGAGTCATAAAGCGCCCCGATGACCGTCGAGCCGAGGAGCCACGCCAGACCGTACGCCGCCGTGAAGATGCCGTATGCCGTGCCCAGACGGGCCCTTGGCACCATGTCGGCAACCGCGGCGCGCAAAGTCGATCCGTGGATACCCATCACCACGCCCCAAATACCCGCTCCGATCCACACCCACGTGGCGTGCGTGGAGAACGAGAGAACGGGGATGACTGCGGTGAGCGGCAGGGCAATCACCAGGCCTCGCAGGCCGACCCGGTCATAGAGCCGCCCGCTGCCCAGCGCCGCCAGTGCGGCGGCCGCCATGGCCAGCGAATAGGTGACGGGAATCAGCGGCCGGGCGAGAACATGGCGGGCCTGCAGGTGATACGAGAGGACGCCGAAGGTGGCAAAGCCGGCCATCGATGCGGCGGTGAAGGCGCAGTAGTGCCAGAAGCGCCGGGGGAGCGGTGCGGGCACGGCGCCGCCGGGCTGAGTGGCCTCTCGGGCGTGCGCCTGGTCGTAGAGGGCCGGTTGCGGCACCGTACGTCGAAGCCAGAGGACCGCGATGATGGCGAGCGCCCCGGGCACTGCCATGACTTGGAAGGCCGCGCGATAGCCCGAAAGCAGGATCATTCCGCCGGCCAACAGCGGTCCGAGCAGAGCGCCGGACTGATCCAGCGCTTCGTGGGCGGCGAATGCCATGCCGCGGCCCATTTTGGCGCTCGCTTGGGCGAGCATGGTGTCGCGAGCGGGGGCGCGCACCGCCTTGCCGAACCGCTCGGCGATGACCAGCGCCGCAGCCGGCCACAGCGATTGCGTGATACCCAACAGCGGGACCGCAACGACGGTGGTCAGGTATCCCGCGATCGAAAGCGCCCAGTGCCGCTGCGTTCGGTCCGAGATCCGTCCGGTCGCCAGGCGCAAGACCAGAGCCACGGCTTCGCCGATGCCCGTCACGGCGCCCACCATCGCCGCGGAGGCGCCCAACGTGGCCAGGTAGGGCCCGACGATCGCGCGGGCCCCCTGGTAGACGAAATCGGCCAGCATGCTGACCACGCCGAAACCCAGCACGAACTGCATGGGCGTGAGCCGGTTGGAAGCGGTCGGCTGGAGAGCGGAGTCCGTCATGAACGGCGCTTCGGCGACTGGGGCAATGTCGTCGAGGGGTCCGGCTGTACGCGAGGCTCGCTTCCTCGCTTGAGACGCCACCGTTGCACGGCGATGAGCGTCCAGACCGCCTCGACGACCCCGAAGGGCCATGCGCCCTGCAGAAATCCATAAGCGGAGCCGAGCGCGCACGCCACGGCGAAACCGAGGATGTAGAGCGGATGGCGCTCCTCGAGCGCATAGAAGACGAGCATCGCGGTCACCGCGATCAGGCCGAAGATCGTCAGGGCGCTCATCGTGGGTGTCGCCGCCTGGGAGAGTCACTTCGGGTCACTGTACGCCGACGCTGTCTGCCGATACAATACTCCAGTAGGGTATATGGGCTTGGACCATGAGTCATACAACGCGCGAGAAGTCGAAGCTTCTGTCCAGGGTTCGCCGCATCCGGGGCCAGGTCGAGGCGCTGGAGCGGGCGCTCGAGTCGGAGCGGGGCTGTGCGGAGATCCTGCAGCAGATCGCTGCCGTGCGGGGCGCCATCAATGGCCTCATGGTGGAAGTGATGGAAGATCACATCCAGACCCACCTCGCCAATCCGCAGCCGGGGAGCGACGCCCGGCGACGTGACAGCGCCGATGAGTTGGTCGAGGTCCTGCGCGCATATTTGAAATGAGCGGCGTTACGGGCACGCAGGAAGGTTTCCATGAGCAATGATCAGCCTCGAGTCATCACGCCTGAGCTGGCGGATCAGGCCCTGGCACGAACTACGGCGCCGGCGGCGCACGCGGGCACTGCCGCCGCGACAGCGTGCGCCCATGTTGCCGATCATCACGATGACCACGACCACGACCATGATCACGAGCATGAGTTCTCGTGGATCGAGGCAGCCCGCATCGCCGTGGTCGCACTCGCTGCCGCCGCGGTCTGGTTTCGACTCTGGGAGCCGGTGCCATCGGTCAGCGTGATCGGGGTCCTGGGACTCGCGATCGGCGGCTGGCCGATCTACAAGGAGGCGTTCGAGAATCTCCTGGCGCGGCGCATGACGATGGAGCTCTCGATGTCCATCGCGATCATCGCGGCCGCGGCCATCGCTCAGTTCTTCACCGCGCTCATCATCACGCTCTTCGTCCTGGTCGCGGAGGTCCTCGAGGGCATGACGGTATCGCGCGGCCGCCGAGCCATCCGCGATCTGCTCGATTTCCTGCCCAGGGCCATCGCGGTCCGTCGCGCGGGCGGTGTGTCCGAGGTCGACGCGGCGGAGCTCGCGCCGGGCGATTCCGTACTCGTCAATCCCGGCGGCCGGATCCCGGTGGACGGCACCGTGGTCGCCGGGAATTCGTTCGTCGATCAGTCTCGCGTCACGGGAGAGTCGCTTCCCGTGGAGAAGACGGCGGGCAGCGCCGTATTCGCAGGCTCCATCAATCAATCCGGAGCGCTCGAGATTCGCGCCGAGCGGATCGGACGTGACACGAGCTACGGCAAGATCATCGAGGCGGTGGAGCAGGCGGAGCGCTCCCGGGCTCCGGTGCAGCGTCTGGCGGATCGATTGGCCGGCTACCTGGTCTACTTCGCACTCGGTGCGGCGCTCCTCACCTATCTCCTGACCCACAACATCCGCTCGACCATCTCGGTCATCATTGTCGCGGGCGCTTGCGGGATCGCGGCCGGCACGCCGCTCGCCATCCTCGGGGCAATCGGGCGCGCGGCTCGGGTTGGCGCCATCGTCAAAGGTGGGCTCTATCTCGAGCAGCTTGGCCGGGTCGACACGGTCGTACTGGACAAGACAGGTACGCTCACTTTCGGGCGACCGGAAATCCGTGCATTGCACCCGACAGGGGGCGTCGATCCGATGGCGCTGCTCGATGCCGCCGCAGCGGCGGAATCGCGCTCCGAGCATCCATTGGGCAAGACGATCGTCGCGCACGCGCGCGCCTGCGGGCGCACGCTCATCGAGCCCGAGCAGTTCGGCTATCGGCCGGGCCGCGGCATCGATGCGACGGTGACGGGCGAGAAGGTGCTCGTCGGGAACCTGGCGCTCATGCAGGATCATGGCATCTCAGTGCCCGAGGCCCTGGCGAGTGCTCATCGGGGATCGTCGGAGGTCTATGTGGCGCGCGCCGGCATTCTCCTGGGCGCGATTGAAATTGCCGACCGCATCCGCCCGGAGGCGCGAAGCGCCATCGCCGCGATACAGGCGATGGGCGCGCGAACGGTGCTGCTGACCGGCGATGCGCGGGCCGTGGCCGAAGGGGTCGCCGCTCAACTCGGCATCACCGAGGTGGCCGCCGACCTGCTCCCGGAAGACAAGCGCGTCTATGTCCAGCGCCTCGCTGGCGCTCGCCGCATCGTCGCGATGGTCGGGGACGGAATCAACGACGCGCCTGCGCTGATCGAAGCGCACGTGGGAGTGGCCATGGGATCCGGGACCGATGTGGCACGGGAGAGCGCCGATGTGGTGTTGCTCGGGAACGATCTGGCGAAGTTCGCCGAGACGCTCGCCATCGCGCGCCGCACCCGCCGCATCATCTGGGCGAACTTTGCCGGCACCATCGGCGTGGATACGCTCGGTATCGCACTGGCGGCCATGGGGTTGCTAAACCCGTTGTTGGCCGCGTTCATCCACGTCGCCTCCGAGCTCGCCTTCATTCTGAATTCCGCGCGGCTCCTGCCCGCGAGGCATTCGGGTGCGGGACACGCGACGCAAGCCGCCTGGGGACCGCCGGGCGCCTCGGGAGCGGGTACGATCCCCCCCTGCCTGGACCGCTGATGGGTCTCGGTACGCCGTTCCGCTGATCGTCCCCGCGGTTGCCGTAGCGGAACATGGCTCCTCTCGTGAATGAATCCCAGAGTCCGGCGCCGCGGGAGGATGGCTGCGCGATCCATCCCGATGTCGTGCGGCTCGGGGTCGTCAGCCTGCTGACCGATATGAGCTCCGAGATGATCTTCTCGGTGTTCGCCGTGTTCTTTACGACGGTCGCCGGCGCCTCCGCCGTGTTGCTCGGTGTCATCGAAGGTCTGGCCGACCTTTCCTCGTGCTCGCTCGACTATCTCGCCGGATGGTTGGCCGACCGCGCCGGGAGCCGCAAGCCCCTCGCATTGATCGGCTATGGCTTCTCCACGCTCGCCAAGGCGATGCTGCTGATCGGTGCCTCCGTGCCGATGCTGGCCGCCTTCCGGGTCGTCGAGCGGTTGGGCAAGAGCTTCCGCGGACCGCCGCGGGATGCCTGGATTTCGGCCGTCGCCGAGCGGAGCGTGCGCGGATATTCATTCGGGATCCACAAGGCTCTCGACAAGTCGGGGGCGGTGCTCGGGCCGCTCCTCGCCTATGGCCTGCTCTCCTGGCTGGGCGAGAGCCTGCCGACTTATCGGACGCTGTTCCGGTTTGCCGTGATTCCAGCCGTCCTCGCCGTCGCCGTATTGGCCTTCATGCCGGAGCGGCCGGGCGTGCATCACGACCGCCACCGCTTCCTGCAGTCTTGGCGCACGCTGAGCGCGGGTTTCAAGCGCTACCTGGTGGCAGCCGGCGTGTTCTCGTTGGGATACTTCAGCTTCGGCTTCCTGCTGCTGCGCGCATACGATGTGGGATTTTCGGCAAGAGATACCGTCCTGTTGTATGCGCTGTTCAACGCCGTATTCGTCATTGCCGCGCCCATTGCGGGCAAGCTGGGCGACTTGCTCGGCCGGACCCGGGTGGTCACGGCGAGCTATCTGATCTACCTGCTCATGAGCCTCGGCTTCGCCGCCGCCCGCTCGAAGTGGCACATCGCCGCGCTCTTCGTCGCCTACGGGATCTTCTTCTCGATCGATGAGGCCCAGAGCAAGGCGTTCATCGCCGACGTGCAGCCGGAGCGCCGGGCCACGGCGATCGGCGCATACAACTTCGTGACCGGCGGGATCTATCTGCTCGCCTCCGTGATCGCGGGGGCGCTGTGGACGCTCGGGTCGTGGCTGACATTCGCCTTCGCGGCGTCGACGTCAGCCGTGGCCATTCTCGCGTTGGTCAGCCTGCGCCCCGCGGAGCACTGACTTCGCCGCTACAGCAACTTCTGCACGGCCCGCTTGATCCCGGCGGGGTCGAGTCCCTGATGGCCCATCTGCTGCCACAGCCCGCCGCTGCCTTCGCGGTAGGTCCCGATGTGATCGTAGCGGCCCTTGAAGCCGGCCTGCAGCAGATAGCTCCCGAAGCGGCTGCCGAGGCCGGTGCGCACGTTCCAGCCCTCGGCGACGAGCACGAATGGGGCGCCCGCCAACCGCTGCATCATCTCGCGGTCCACTACGTTCACGGTGGGCTTGTTGATGAGACCCACCTTGATGCCGCTCTCGGCAAGGGCGATGACCGCATCGAGGGCACGATAGACGGTCTCGCCCACGGCGACGATATAGCCGCCGCCGGGAGGCGCCGCGCGCACGATGTCGTCCTTGCCCGGCTCGAAGGGCTTGCCCTGGTAGAGCGGCTTGCCGTCGGCATCGAGGATGTCCGGCACCGGCGCGCGGGTCGTGAACACGAACCTCAGTCCCGGGTCGTCGTATATGCGCTTGATGCAGGCCGCGAACTGGTGTTGGTCGACCGGGAAGTACAGCCGCGTCGTGTCCGCGCCATGGGCGGGGGTCAGTCCGCCATCGGCGATCATGCTGTTGATGCCGAAATGGCAGGTGTTGTCCGCCATGTCGTCGACGCCGCTGTGGCTGAAGTGCGCGAGCACGTTGGAGAAGTTCAGGCGAGCCATCGTGATCTCGCTCACGCACATCTCCAGAAAGGCGCTGAAGGTGGCGAAGATCCCCTGCCGGCCCGGCGCCGAGCCGAAGCCCGCCGCGGCCGAATAATTGCCGCGCTCCATGATGCCGCCGCGCACGAACACCTCGGGATGCTTCTTGCGGATGTGCTGCAGGCCGCAGGAGCCCTCGAGGTCGTTGTCGAACACCTTGACGGTGGCGAGGCGCTGCGCCTCGCTCATGCCATCGAGGATCTCGTTCACCACCTTGCCGAAATCGTCCCGGTTCTTGCCGGCGCCCGAGGAGCCGCGGTAGGTGAGGGGGCTCTTCTCGGGCCGTGCCGCCTTCAGCATGGCGATGGCCTGCTCGTGCCCGCCGCGCGATTCCAGATACCGGATCGCGGTCTCGGCCTTGAGCACCTCGTGCGCGTGCGGGCTGCCTTCGGCGCCGGCAATGCCGGGAGCCATCAGGCGCTTGATCACGACGCCGTGCGCAAGCGTGTCGGAGAAGGCCCGTGCGAGGTCCACGTAAAGCGCATCGAGATCCTCGCCCATCGTGGTCGCGATGTTCAGGCCATACCCGGCCAAGGTGCGGCTCAGGTCATAGCCGACCATGTACTCCTGCGGGTGCCCCGCGATAGTGACGTTGTTGTCGTCGATCAGCACCTTGATGTTGAGCTGCTGCGCGACGGTCAGGCGCGCCGCCTCGGCGTTATCGCCCTCCATCTGGCTGCCGTCCGAGCCCAGCAGGATGACGGCCTTGCCCGGATTCGCCATGGCGACGCCGTTGCAGAATGCCCACAAGTGGCCGAGCCGGCCGGAGCTGAACTCGACGCCCGGTGTCAGCATCTTCTCGGGGTGCCCCGGCAGGCCGCTGTCGAACTCACGATAGTGCAGCAGCCGCTCGGCGGGCATCGCTCCGTCGAGGACGGACAGCAGGTACTGGGTCGCGACGCGGTGGCCGGCCTCGTCGTAGAAGACCGGCACGATCGGCGCCCCGTTGGCGATGAAGGCCCGAATGATCATGACTTCGGGCACGGTGTCGTAGGCCCCGCCCGAGTGCCCGGAAAGGCCCTTGGCGCCCGCGAGTGCGGTGAAGAACACGATGGCGTCGCGGCAGAGCTGGATGTTGTGGCGCAGATCCGCCTTCTGCTGATCGGAGAGCGTGCCCAGTTTCGGATCGAGCTTCAGCGGCCGCAGCTGTGTGAGATCGATCGGAAATTTTTCTGCCGCCATGGCTCGCTCCGCCTCTCGTGAATGGGTTGGGTCGAACGGCCATAGTAACCCATGAGCCGCACGGAAACGCGCGCCCGCGCGGCCGCCGTTTCGGTCCCGGGCCATCGCGCCGCCGCAGTGCCGCATACGGAACAATCCGCCTTGACCTTCCAGTGGGGGGAGGCCATATATATAGCTTCCAGTCAACTGGAAGGAGTGTCTCGATGGGTATGCAAGGCTCGAATGAATCCGCCGGTCCGGTCGTGCTCCAGATCTCGGGCATGACCTGCGGCGGATGTGCCGGCGCGGTCGGCCGCGCGCTGTCCCAGGTTCCCGGTGTGCTCGATGCCCAGGTGGATTTGGCCCAGGGCCGGGCCACCGTAAGGGGAACCGCCCGCGCGCAGGATCTGATCCGCGCGGTCGAAGACGCGGGCTTCAGCGGGGCGCTGGCTTGAGCGGGCCTCATGGCATGAGTCCCGAGAGGACAGCCCGGTGAGCGCCGTCGAAACCCCCTCGCCAGCCGCGCCGGCACGCGCCGCCGTGTCCCACGAGCCCGGACCGGGCGCTTCGCCGGCCCCCAACGACAAGCGCGAGCTCGCGATATCCGGCATGACCTGCGCGACCTGCGCGCTGCGGGTCGAGCGGGCGCTCGCGGCCGTGCCCGGCGTCGTGCGGGCCGATGTCAATCTCGCGACCAATCGCGCGGCGGTCGCAGGAATCGCCGGCGCGCTGCGGCCCGCCGACCTGGTCGCTGCGGTCCGACGGGCCGGGTACGAGGCCGAGATCCTGACGGGCGATGTGGAGCGCGACCGCGAGATCGCCGCGGCCGAGACGCGCCGAATGAAAGAAGAGAGCCGGCGTCTGGCCATTGCGGTCGCACTCAGCGCTCCGCTCCTCGCCCAGGCCCTCGGGGTCATGCTGCCGGGCTGGCTGCAGCTCGTTCTGGCGACACCGGTGCAGTTCTTCATTGGGGCGCGGTTCTATGTCAGCGCCTGGAAGGCGCTGCGGGCGCGCATGGGCAACATGGAGCTGCTGGTGGCGCTCGGGACCTCGGCGGCTTACTTCTACAGCCTCTATCTCCTCCTGGCGCGTCCGCCGGGCACTCCCCTCTACTTCGACTCCGCGGCGGTGGTGATCGCGCTCGTCACCGTGGGTAAGTGGCTCGAGGCACGCGCCAAGCGTTCCACCACGGCGCAGATCAAGGCATTGATGTCGCTGCGCCCGGAGCGGGCCCGCGTCGAGCGGGGTGGCCAGGAGATCGAGATTCCCGCGAACGCCGTGGCCGTCGGTGACGTCGTGGTGGTGCGCCCCGGCGAGCGCCTTTCGGTGGACGGCACGGTGATCGCCGGGAACAGCGAAGTCGACGAAAGTCTGCTGACCGGTGAGAGCCTGCCGGTTGCCAAGGCATCGGGCGACCACGTGACCGGCGGCTCCATCAATGGCGGTGGCCTGTTGCGTATCGAGACGACGGCGGTCGGGGATCAATCGACGCTGTCGCGGATCATCGCGCTCGTCGAAGGCGCCCTGGCCGGGAAGGCTCCCGTGCAGCGCCTGGTCGACCGGGTTGCCGCCGTCTTCGTCCCCATCGTCGTCGCTTTCGCGCTGGCGGCATTTCTCGCATGGTGGCTGCTTGCGGGCGATTTCGCGGTGGGCCTCATTGCGGCCGTGTCGGTGTTGGTGATCGCCTGCCCGTGTGCGCTCGGCCTCGCCACACCTACCGCGCTCGTCGTCGGTATGGGCGTGGCGGCGAGGGCAGGGATTCTCATTCGCGACGCCGAGGCGCTCGAGCGTGCGCATCGTCTCGATACGCTCGTGTTGGACAAGACCGGAACCCTGACCGAGGGCATGCCGAAGGTGACGGATGTCGTACCGAACGGCATCGAGGAGCGCGATCTGATGCGGCTCGCCGCGGCGGCGCAGGCGGGAAGCGAGCATCCGCTGGCGCGTGCGGTCATCGCGCGGGCTCGTGAGGTCGGCTCGGACGTCGGGGATGGCGCGAGCCTGCCGCTCGAAGATTTCCAGAGTCACGCCGGCATGGGGTTGACGGCTCGCGTGGGCGGGCGGCGCGTCGTCATCGGCAACCGCCGACTGATGCTGAAGCACGGCATCGACATCGCTGCGGGCGAGTCGGCGGCGGCGCGGCTGGAGGCCCAGGGACGGACGGTGATGTGGATCGCGGCGCTCGATCCGCGGCCCGCATGGTTGGGCACGATCGGTGTGGCGGATCCGGTCAGGCCGGAGGCCGCCGCGGCGGTGCGGCACCTCGAAGCGATCGGCATCGACACCGTGCTCCTCACCGGCGACAACGAGCGGACCGCGACGGCCGTGGCGGCCCAGCTCGGCATTCGCAGGGTGCTCGCCGGTGTGCTGCCGGAGGAGAAAGCGGCTGAAGTGCGCCGCCTCCAGGCGGAGGGCCGCCAAGTCGGCATGGTGGGCGACGGCGTCAACGATGCGCCGGCGCTCGCTGCCGCGGATGTCGGTTTTGCGATGAGTACGGGAGCGGATGTCGCGATGCAGACGGCGGGAGTGACGCTGATGCGAGGCGACCCGCGGCTCGTGGCCGATGCCATCGCCGTGAGTCGGGCCACATACCACAAGATCCGCCAGGGGCTCTTCTGGGCGCTGATCTACAACATCATAGGGTTGCCGGCGGCGGCATTCGGGATCCTGAGCCCCGTGATCGCCGGCGCAGCCATGGCGCTGTCGTCCGTGAGCGTGGTGTCGAACGCGTTGCTGTTGCGGCGCTGGCGTCCGGCGGCGGGCGAGCGCCTGCGATGAGGGCCAAGGGGGGCATGACGATCGGGCAGGCCGCCGTGAGCTCAGGCGTGCCGCCAAAGACCATACGCTTCTACGAGGAGATGGGGCTCGTGAAGCCGGCGGAGCGCCTCGCCAATCGTTATCGGGCTTATGATGAAAGCAACCTTCAGACGCTGCGCTTCATTCGCCGGGCGCGGGATCTCGGTTTCTCGCTGCAGGAGATCGACAAGCTTCTCGCCCTCTATCGCAACCGACGGCGCGCGAGCGAGGACGTCAAGCGTCTTGCGCTCGCGCACGTCGCGCAGCTCGATCACAAGATCGCCGAGCTCACCCGCATCCGCGACACGCTGGCCGACCTGGCCCGCCGCTGTCACGGGGATCAGCGTCCGGACTGTCCGATTCTGGATGACCTCGAGCGCCCGCGGTCGTAGCCAGCCGACCTCAGGCGGGGCCCTCGCCCTTCGCCGCAAGGTAGATGTCGCGGTTCAGGCGCTCCATGTGCCGCTGCGGCTGGGCGACCGGGACGAAGCCGAACTGGCGGTAGAGCCCGTGGGCGTCCGCGGTCACGAGGCTCCAGCGGCGAAGGCCCTGGAGCATCGGGTGATCCATGGCGAGGCCCATGAGGGCCTTCGACAGCCCTCGGCCGCGATGCTCCTCGAGCACGTAGACGTCGCTGACGTAGCAGAACGTCGCATGGTCGGAGATGAATCGAGCGAAGCCGACCTGCGCGCCATCGCCATCGTAGGCGCCGATGCACAGCGAGCCGCGGACGGCCCGCACCACGATTTCGAAAGGGATTCCCGGCGACCAGTACGACCGCTGCAGGTAGGTGTGTATCGCGCGCAAATCGAGGCGCGCCGGATCGTCGGATACCGTGTACGCACCCACGCTTCGTGCAGGCAACATCCCGCGCATGGTCAGATCCATACGTCGCCGGGCGCGGTTCGCTCGCCGCCTTCGTGTCCGGTATTCAAAGTGCCGCGCGGCTCTATCAACATCAGCTTCACTTCTCCTTCGGCGCAGGGCTTGTGCCTGACCGCTTTCGGTATGACGTACATCTCGCCCGCGCCCAGGCGCACCGATCCGTCGTCGAAATCGATGCGCAGCGTTCCCTCGAGGACGATGAACGTCTCGTCGGTTTCCGGGTGATCGTGCCAGATAAACTCGCCCTCGATGCGCACGAGCTTGAACTGGTAGTCGTTCATCTGCGCGATGACCTTGGGCTGCCACTGCTCCCGGAAGAGGGAGAATTTCTGTTGCAGATTGACGGCTCGATGGTTCAATGGACGCCCCCGGCTGGCGATGGATTATCGCCGAGATACCGGCGCTACGGCGCGACGTCCATGAGAAAGCCGCATGGATGCTGCGCCTCCTCGAGGTGGGTCCCGCTCGAGGCGTGAGGGAGGCGCCGGCCGGGCGCGGCAAGTGAATCAGGAGCCGCTGCTGCCGCTCGGACTGCCCTGGATGCTCGAGTTGCCTGGGGCCGCCGGGGCGCCGGCAGGGCTCGGGGTATTCGTCACCGCCTGCCACGCCTGCGCGGCCGCCGGCGACAGTTTGTTCATGTTCTTGAGGAAGAGCGCCAGCGTCCACATCTGCTGATCCGAGAGCGTCGCCTTCCAGGAGGGCATGCCGGTCCACCGGATGCCGTGGTCGATTTTCCAGTACGTCCAGCCCATCGGATCATCCTCGACGCCGTCAGTGGCGAGTTGCGGCGGCCTCGGGTACTCCCCCTTGGCGATCGGGCTGGCGGAGGCGTCTCCGGCCGCGGTGCCGTGGCAGATGGCGCAATGCCGGCCGAAGAGTTGGATTCCGGCGATGAGGTTGGCGTCCGTCAGCGGCACCGGATTCGGGATCTTCGGGGAGTCCGTTGCGAGAGTGGCGCGCAGCGACAGTCTGGCCGCCCACCTCTCGAGCGGCAGGGGGCCGGAGTCGGCGCCCGCGGGTATCACCCCTCTCGCAAGGAGGACGTAAATGCACGCCGCCGCGCCAAGGATCGTAACGAGGACGCCGAGAAAGAACGTCTTGACCATTGGCCGAACCCCACTGGAGTTGCTTCTTGACGGGCTGCCTCGTGCCACGGTAGCCAATCGCGTTCCGCCCTGCAATTGGGCCGCTGCAACGCTCAAGGCACCGTTCTCGACGCGCAATGCGCAAGCATGCTAGGATGCGCGGCCCGGCGCAGGGCGGCCCATTCCTCGATGGACCCTCGAGACCCAGCGCCTGGAATCTCGCGGCGCGCCCGTAGCTCAGTTGGATAGAGCGCATGGCTACGAACCATGAGGTCGGGAGTTCGAATCTCTCCGGGCGCGCCAATAAATCAAAGAGTTACCGCCTCTCCGCCCAGCAAGCGCTGCTGAGTGACCATTGAGTGGCCACCACTGCTAGGCCGGCCGTATCTATAGACGGTGTCAATGTTTCCTTGTAAGCACTCCGGCATCCCCGTTCTTGCGCGCGACAGCGTAGCGGCATAGGGGGAGAAAGGGCAGCGGCGGGTGGCTGGCAGCGAGCTGCGAGCGTTCCACGGCAGCAGCGCTTCGAGGGCCTCTACGGTCTCGGCGGCGGGGAGATTTTGGAACAGGAAGTTCAGGTACGCGCAGCGCTCAAGCCGCGCGGTCGTGACCCCATGCATTCGATGGCAAAACCCCACTCGAGGATGCGGCGGGCGATGACCATAGGCGATGGCAAGCGCCCTGCGACCGGCCACCGCGAGCTGCGGATCAGGTACGAGGACAGGTCCTGGAGGCCGGGCTTGCTTCGCTACGGAAGCGATTCCAGATAGTCCGCCACCGCCTTCATCTGCTCATCGTGCAGGGTCCCCGCCACGCCATGCATGACCGCGACATTGCGCATGTTGTTCTTGAACGAGGCGAGCTGCTTCAGGATGTACTCGGCGTGCTGGC
>JABBNZ010000068.1 GCA_019352035.1 Pseudomonadota bacterium
GGCCCATGTCTTCTCATCGACCAGCATTCCCTGTACGTGGCCGATATCGCCGTCCTCCGCATGAATGTGATACCGGATGACGGCATTGCAACTGCGCAGGTGAGGATCGTCATTGCCGCGCTGGCCCGCTGAATGCTGCGCCCGCTTGCGGTTGTCTGGTTCTGTCAGGCGCTCGGAGACTCGTCCTCCCGCGCCCGGGTACATCGTCCCCGGATAGTACCCCGTGCCCCAAAGGCCGGTGCTTCCCCAATAATTCGGGTAGCCGTAATAGCCACTGAAGTCCAACTCATTCTGGCGTGACACCGGCTTGTCGGTGTCGATACTCGGGCTGGCCCGTACCTGATCGCGCGTGAGCCGCACGGGAAGCTGCTCCGAGCTCCAGTTCGGTTCACCCATCGAGTATGGCGAGATCAGTACCTTGCGGTTTGACAGCCAACTTCCAGTCTCGATAACCAAATAGCGGATGACCCAGGCCTCATCGTCGAAGTAGAAATCCCTGACGTGGCCCAAGGCGCCATCGGTGGCCTCGATAGCAAAACCGATCATGTCCTTAACGTTGCGTAACACGTGTAACTCTCCAATAGTGGCCTATACGCCAGCATAAGTGGCCCGCCACTTCGCGTCTGTTCGCTATCGCACGGCTGGATGGGTCTTGCGGCGAGCATGGAGTCACGCAGGTGGCGATGGAGGCGACGGGGTGTGCAGGAAACCGGTCTGGCATCTGCTCGAGGGCGACTTCGAGCTGGTCCTCGCCGACGCACAGCGCATCCGCAACGTGCCGGGCGATTGATGCCGAACGGCCGATACCATCATGCGCACGATTGCGCTTGCATGTTCCATCGCGCCGCCCGGTCGCCTGCGCTCGGTAGCGCACAGACGGTTCCCCAACGACGCGGCTACGATCGTCTGCATCGGGTGGCTCGAGTTCGCGCGCTATCGGTCGCGGTGGCCGGGGTATTGCGATGAGTGCGCCACGGCCAAGTTTCGCCTCACGGCGCAGAGCACGTGCATGCGCGTTGGTGCGCTGCAGATGGCGCGGATCTCGCCGAGCGAAGTAGCAAGAGTGCCAGGTAAGCAACGCAGACCGCGTGAATTCTCCACAGCCGCGCATTCTTGAGGAGTGAAGCTGATGCAGATTGGTGTGATCGGACTCGGCCGCATGGGCGGCAATATCTCGCGGCGCCTGATGAAGGCAGGACACCAGTGCGTGGTGTTCGACGTCGACGCCAAGCTGTGCGGGGCGTTGGCGAAGGAAGGTGCCAGAGCCGCGGGCTCGCTTGCCGAGCTCGTGAAGGCGCTCGGGGAGAAGCCGCGTGCCATTTGGGTGATGTTGCCGGCTGGCCGAATCACCGAAGAGACGGTCGAGCAGCTGGGCGGTCTGCTCCAGGCGGATGACACCATCATTGATGGCGGCAATTCCTTCTACAAAGACGATATACGCCGCGCCAAGAAGCTTGCGGAGCGGCGCATCCGCTATGTCGACTGCGGCACCTCCGGCGGCGTCTGGGGTATTGAGCGCGGCTACTGCATGATGATCGGCGGCCCGAAGGAGGCCGTCGATCGACTCGATCCGATCTTCTCGACGCTCGCTCCCGGACTAGGCGAGATCCCGCGTACCCCGGGCCGCGAGCAGGGAGATTCGCGCGCCGAGCACGGTTACATTCACGCTGGCCCGTCCGGCGCCGGCCACTTCGTCAAGATGGTTCATAACGGCATCGAGTACGGGATGATGCAGGCCTACGCCGAAGGCTTCGACATTTTGCGCAATAAGGATTCAAAGGATCTATCCGAGGACGAGCGCTTTGCGCTGAACATGCCGGATATTGCTGAGGTCTGGCGGCGGGGCAGTGTCATCTCATCCTGGCTGCTCGACCTCGGCGCCGCGGCACTGGCAAAGGATCCGGAACTGAAGGATTTTTCCGGCTTCGTTCAGGATTCCGGCGAGGGACGCTGGACCATCGAGGCGGCGCTCGAGGAAGCGGTTCCTGCGGATGTACTCTCCACGGCCCTCTATGCTCGATTTCGTTCGCGGCAAGAGCACACCTTTGGTGAAAAGATGCTTTCCGCCATGCGTTTTGGTTTCGGCGGCCACATCGAGGGTAGCGAGCCCACGGATCCTGAGCCCAAACCGACCGCATCGCAAGGTCATGCGATGGCGCGGCAAGTTGCACGTTAGCGCGATGGCTGACTCCGAGCGCGAGGTCCCGCAGTCCGACGCGCTGGTTCTGTTCGGCGTCACCGGCGATCTTGCGCACAAAATGATCTTTCCGGCGCTCTATGCGCTGGAGAGGAGAGGCGCCCTGAAGGTTCCGGTGATCGGCGTGGCCTCATCGAAGTGGAGTCTGGCGCAACTTCGAAGCAGAGCAACGGATAGCATCAGGTCGAGCGGCAGGATCAATGACCGGCCTGCACTGCACCGTCTGCTCTCGCGGCTTCGCTACGTCGAGGGTGACTATAACGACCCGATTACTTTCAAGTCGCTCAAGCTGGCGCTGGGCGGTGCCCGACATCCGGCATACTATCTGGCCATTCCGCCCGCACTGTTCGCGACCGTCATCACCGGGCTCGGTGCAGCCGGTTTGGCCGACAAGGGGCGCGTCATCGTCGAGAAGCCGTTTGGCCGAGACCTGAACTCGGCGCGCAAGCTCAATCGCATCGCCCGATCGGTGTTTCCGCAGGACTCGATCTTTCGCATCGATCACTTCCTGGCCAAGGAAGCGATCATGAATATCCTGTATTTTCGCTTTGCCAATTCGTTTCTGGAGCCGATCTGGAACCGAAATTATGTGGCGAGCGTGCAACTCACCCTGGGGGAGGATTTCGGCGTGCAGGGCCGGGGCGCGTTTTACGAGTCCGCGGGCTGTCTGCGTGATGTCATTCAGAATCACCTCTTTCAGATCGTGGCGCTTCTGGCCATGGAGCCGCCGACCTGCCGGGGTTTTGGAGCCGTGCATGGCGAGACCGCCGACGTCTTTCGGGCCATGCGCCCACTGAAGCGCCGCGAGCTGGTACGCGGCCAGTACGCGGGCTACCGTCGAGAATCGGGCGTGGCGAAGCATTCGGATGTCGAGACATTCTGCGCGCTGCGCCTCTTCATTGATTCGTGGCGCTGGGAAGGCGTGCCGTGGTACCTGCGCTCCGGCAAGTGTCTGGCGGCGACGGCCACGGAAGTGATCGTGCAGCTGAAAGCACCGCCACAGCGGTTATTCGCTGACTCGGCGCCGCCAGCCGGCCTGGCAAATTATCTGCGTTTTCGCCTTTCCCCCCGTTCCGCCGTCGCGCTGGCGGCGCGCGTCAAGCGAGCGGGAAAGCAGTTTGTGGGCGATCAGCGCGAGCTTTATCTGTTTGACGAGCAGCCGGGGGAGGAGGCGCCTTATGAGCGACTGCTGGGTGATGCCATGGCCGGCGATGGAGCGCTCTTTACCCGCGAGGATGCCGTGGAGGCAGCCTGGGCAGTGGTCGAGCCAGTCCTGAAGAACCCTCGGCGGGTTCGCGCCTACCGACGGGGCAGCTGGGGACCGCAAGCGGCAGACGCGTTGGCTGCTGCTGACGGGGGTTGGCACAACCCCGCGCCGCGTGGGGAGCCGACCCGACGGACCCGGACGCCGCCGGAAACTCGAAGATGAACGGGCTGATGCCGCAGCTGGTTGAAATCGAAGTCAACATCGCTGAGGCGTGAAAAGGCGCAAGGCATGCGCGAAACTTCCTTGAGCCTGAACCCAGCCGATTCCGCACGCCGATACCGACCGAATTTATGGCGCGAGTCGCAAGGGCCTGCGAGGGCTTGGTTCCACCGAATGCAATGCTCGATACGGGACTCCTGCCATCGAATGTACGGGCAGGCCGGGTTCGCGCACGGTCTCATTTGCGCGATACCGTACATACGCTGGCGTGCCGATAAAATAAGGTTGGTCGAATGGCAGTCTTGCATGTCGGACGTCAATGCAGTTTGGTCGGTCCAGCGGAAACAGCCGGCCTGACGAGATGCGCAGTACAGTGATTCGTCTCGGAAAACTCCTCAATCTCGTTTTGGCGCTGATCGGCGCGCTGACGATCGTGGGAGGGGTTGGCGCAGCGATCTTTTTTTTCGGCGGGTTCTTTAACGTTGCTGCCGATCACCCGGATCCCCATATCGTCAATTGGGCACTCGTACAGGTGCGCATGGCTTCAATCAGGCGCCGTGCCACCGGTCGGCCGCCGGCGGGGATGCTTGACGATGCGGCAGCGGTGCAGGCAGGCGCACTGGCCTATGCCAGGAACGGCTGCGCCAATTGTCACGGTGAGCCCGGTGTGGAGTCGGCCAAATTCTCCGAGGGGCTGAACCCTCCACCCGACCTCAGAAGGGTAGTCAATCATCGCACGCCGGAGGTACTATTCTGGGTCATCAAGAACGGCATCAAGATGACCGCAATGCCGAGCTTCGGCGTTGATAGGCCAGCGGTGCGCAACAATACGATCTGGGCCATTGTGGCCTACCTGAGAAGGCTGTCGAGCGTCTCGGACGCAAATTTCAAGGCGTGGAACGAGACCCCGCTCGGTGGACATTGGGTGTCTGGCTGCGGGCCGGGTCGGGCCGCTGGCTGCGGACCGGGTCGGGAATGATGCCCTCTGCGAAACTCATGTCGATGCGTCGGGGCGAAGGCTGGACCATGAAGTACGTCGGCTTACTACTGGCGATGCCACCGGCAATGCTGGCGATGGTCTTCGCCACGACGAGCTTCGCGGCCGGCGCGGACACGGAGGCCATTTCGAAACACGACCTTCAGGCCAAGACGCAATTTTGCCAAGACTGCCACGGGCCGTCGGGACAAGGTACTCCGGGTGGATACCTTCCCATCCCGCGTATCGCGGGACAAACACCCGAGTACATCGAGAGGCAGTTGCTGGCCTTTGCCGAGTCAATGCGGGACAAAAACAGCTCTGTTGGTATGACTGCGACGCATTCTGTCAGTCCGGCAATGCGGTCCCTTTTGGCCGCGCACTTCAGCAGTCTCAACCCCGACCCGATCGCAGACGGCCCAAGGGATCTGGTGGCCACAGGCAAAACAATCTACGAGGAAGGTGTTCCCGAAGCCAATGTTCCCGCATGCTCCGGCTGTCACGGCCCGGAGGCCAGGGGGAAAGGCGCAATTCCTCGTCTGGCTGGTCAGGTCGATTCATACACCGAAAGGGAATTGGCGGGCTGGAGCAAATTGCGGGGACAAAATCCGCTAAAGGTAGGAGAGGCGGCCGCCATGAAACACGTTGCCCACAATTTATCTTCGTCACAAATTGCCGCCCTCGCCGCCTACCTCGGTTATCTGAAGAGGTAGGGTCGGCTGCCCTGCGCTCTCCTGCGCGGCGCGCCGCAGCGTCTTTCCCGAGCTCGCCCCTTCAGGCGCATGTTCGAGGCCAGCGGCTGCTCAACGTGAAGCTGTGGCAATGGATGACGGTAGGGAAACCGGGCCTAAGGCTCGGAAATCCGGCCATCGGATGCTGGGTTCCCGGCCATTTGACCCCGGCATCCACAGCGTGGCCTCAGACCAGCACACAGTCAGCCCCGGCATCGGCCGTTCGCCAGGCCGCCCCGCGCCGTTGGAGCTACCGCCGGTAGCCGTTCGTGATGGGATAGCGCCAGTCGCGGCCGAAGGCCCGGCGGCTCACCCTGACCCCGGGCGGCGCCTGACGGCGCTTGTACTCGTTGCGCTTGACCAGGTCGAGCACCCTGCCGACCGTGGCCCGGTCGAAGCCGCGCGCCTCGAGCTCATCGACCGAGAGGTCCTCCTCGATGAAAGCCTCGAGAATGGGGTCCAGGATCTCGTAGGGCGGCAGAGAGTCGGAATCCTTCTGCTCGTGACGCAGCTCCGCCGAAGGCGGCCGGTCGATCACCCGCTGCGGGATCACGCGGCCGAGGGAGTTGCGGTAGGCCACGAGGCGGTAGACCAGCAGCTTGCTGCAGTCCTTGATCGGCGCAAAGCCCCCAGCCATGTCCCCGTAGAGCGTGGCGTAGCCCACGGCCATCTCGCTCTTGTTGCCGGTGGTAAGCAGCATCCGGCCCGTCTTGTTGGAGATGCCCATGAGCAGGAGCATGCGGCAGCGCGACTGGATGTTCTCCTCCGTCGCATCCGGCGGCCGGCCAGCGAACTCGTCCTTGAGGGTGGCGAGCGTCGCCTCGAACATGTTTTCGATCGAGAGCTCGCTGTATTTCACGCCGAGGAGGCGCGCTTGCTCCGTCGCATCCTGCAAGCTCATGGAAGCGGTATAGCGCGAAGGCATCATGACGGCATGCACCCGATCCGGACCGAGCGCATCGACTGCAATCGCCAGCGTCAGCGCGGAATCCACGCCGCCGGAAAGACCCATCACGACGCCCGGGAAGCCGTGCTTGTTGACGTAGTCCCGGACCCCCAGCACCAACGCGCCGTAGACGGTCGCCTCGTCGCTCAACTCCGGCACGATGTTCCCAGGGATCGGCGCGACCACGCCGCGAGCGCGGCGCTCGAAATCGATGCAGTACGTGCCTTCCTGGAAGGCCGGGGCCCGCATGACGAGGTTACCCGCCGCATCCATCGCGAACGAGTTGCCGTCGAACACCAGCTCGTCCTGGCCGCCCACCATGTTGACGTATACGAGCGGGAGACCGACGTCGGTCGCGCGTACCCGGGCTACGGACTCGCGCTCACGCTGCTTGTCGCGCTCGTAAGGCGACGCGTTGATGACGACCAGCAGCTCCGCCCGGTCCGATCGCGCCAGCTGCGCGGGCTCCGGCTCCCAGAGGTCCTCGCAGACGAGGAGTCCTACCCGGAAACCCTTGCAATCCACCACCGTCGGCTGCGCGCCGGCATGAAAGTAGCGCTTCTCGTCGAACACCTTGTAGTTGGGCAGCGCCTCCTTGCGGTGAATGGCCGCTACCGCCCCGTCCGCGATGAGCGCCGCGGAGTTGTAAATGGCCGAGCGGGTGTATTCCGGGTATCCGACGACGATGCAGGGACCCTGTACCTCCCCGCAGACCTGCTCCAGTCCCGACTCGATCTGGCGGCGGAAACCGCGATGGAACAGCAGATCCTCCGGCGGGTAGCCGGACAGGGTGAGCTCGGGAAAGGCGACGAGGTCGGCCTGGTGCTCGCGGTGCGCGGCGCGCGCGGATTCGACCACGCGCGCCGCGTTTCCATGCACGTCACCGACCAGCAGGTCGAGCTGCGCGAGCGCGATGCGGAGCGACTCGCCCATGGCGGATTTCGCTCGACTAGCGGCGCTTGCCCCTGCGGGCAGCGGACGCTTTCTTCTTACCGGCGGCGGCGGCCGGGCGCTGCGAGCTCCTGCCGGCCTTCCGGCCGGCATTGCCGCGCACGGATGCCGGCGCCCGGGCGGGCTTCGCCGCCCGCTTCACCGGCTTGGCGGCCGGCTTCTTGGCGGCCGTCCGCGTCGACTTCGGAGCCGGCTTCGGGGCCGGCTTCGGGGCCGGTTTCTGGGCCGACTTGCGCGGCGCTTTGGCTTCCGGTTGCGCGAGGGGGCGCAGAGCCGCGACGACAGGACGCACGAGCTTGGCGGCCGCGCGCGCACGGCGCCGCCGCAGCAGGTCGTTCATCGCGGTGCCCAGCTCAGCGGGCGACTTGACGGTGCGCACGCCAGCGGCCTCGAATGCCGCGTATTTGTCGGCAGCCGTGCCCTTGCCGCCTGCGACGATGGCGCCCGCATGCCCCATGCGCTTGCCCGGGGGCGCGGTGACGCCCGCGATGTAGGCCACCACCGGCTTGGTGACGAAGCGGCGGATGAACTGCGCGGCCGCCTCCTCGTCGCTGCCGCCGATCTCGCCCACGAGAATGATGCCCTCGGTGCGCGGATCACGCTCGAAGAGCTCGAGCACGTCGACGAAGTTCAGGCCGCGCACCGGGTCCCCGCCGATGCCGACGCAGGTGCTCTGGCCGAGGCCGATGTTGGTGGTCTGGAAGACCGCCTCGTAGGTCAGCGTGCCGGAGCGCGAGACGATACCCACGGCGCCCTTCTTGTGGATGAAGCCCGGCATGATGCCGATCTTGCATTCATCCGGCGTGATGACCCCGGGGCAGTTGGGGCCGACAAGGCGAGTCGCGGATCCTGCCAGCACCGACTTCACGCGCACCATGTCATTGACCGGCACGCCTTCGGTGATGCAGACGACAAGCTCGATGCCGGCATCGACCGCTTCGAGAATCGAGTCAGCCGCGCCCGCTGCCGGCACGTAGATCATGCTGGCGGTGGCGCCTGTTTCCTTCACCGCATCCTTGACGGTATCGAAGACCGGCAGACCGAGGTGCTTTTGACCACCGCGCCCCGGCGTCACGCCGCCGACGAGCTGCGTGCCGTAGGCAATCGCCTGCTCGGAGTGGAAGGTGCCCTGCTTGCCAGTGAAGCCCTGGCAGATCACCTTGGTGTGCTTGTTGACCAGAATGCTCATGCTGCGAATCCTTACTTGCCCGCCGCAAGGGCAACGACCTTGCGGGCGGCATCTGTCAGATCGGTGGCGGGAGTGATGGTGAGGCCGCTGTCGGCCAGCGTCGTCCGTGCCTTATCGGCATTGGTGCCTTCGAGGCGGACGACGACGGGTACCTTCACACCCACGTTCTTGACGGCATTGATCACGCCGTCGGCGATGAGGTCGCAGCGGACGATGCCGCCAAAGATGTTGACCAGCACCGCGCGGACCTTCGGATTCGAGAGGATGAGCTGGAATGCCGCGGTCACCCGCTCGCTGGTGGCGCCGCCGCCGACGTCGAGGAAGTTGGCCGGCTGGCCGCCGTGCAGCTTGATGAGGTCCATGGTCGCCATTGCGAGGCCGGCGCCGTTGACCATGCAGGCGATGTCACCGTCCAGGGAGACGTAGTTGAGCTCGTGCTCGCTGGCACGGCGCTCCATCGGATCTTCCTGGTTGGCGTCGCGAAACTTCGCGAGATCGGGATGGCGGAAAACCGCGTTGGCATCGACGTTGATCTTGGCGTCGAGCGCAACCAACTTGCCGGCCTTGGTCACGATGAGGGGATTCACCTCGAGCAGGCTCGCATCCTGCTCCACGTAGAGCTTGTAGAGCGCCGCGCAGATCGACTGGAATTGCGCGATCTGCGGGCCCTCGAGCCCGAGACCGAAGGCGATCTGCCGCGCCTGATAGGGCTGCAGGCCCGCGGACGGATGCACGGTCACGGAGAGGATCTGCTCGGGCGTCTTTTCCGCGACTTCCTCGATGTCCATACCGCCGGCCGAGGAGGCGATGAGGGCGATGCGGCTCTTCTCGCGATTGAGGGTGAGGGAGAGATAGATCTCGCGCTCGATCTCCGAGCCGGACTCCACGTAGACGCGCTCCACGGGCAAGCCTTCGGGGCCGGTCTGTTTGGTTCTGAGGCGCGTGCCGAGCATCGCGGCCGCGGCGCTGCGGACCGCTTCCCGCTCGCGCGCCAGCTTGACGCCTCCGGCCTTGCCGCGCCCGCCGGCGTGGACCTGGGCCTTGACGACCCAGACAGGGCCGCCGAGCGCGGCGGCGGCGGCGACGGCCTCATCGGCGCTGGCGGCCACGCGGCCCGCCGGCACCGGAATTCCGTAGTTCCTGAATAGCTCTTTCGCCTGATACTCGTGCAGATTCATTAGGTGATCCCGAAAACTCGATCTACTGACGTGAACTTCGCATTGTGTCCAAAAACGGCAAGCGCCGCCAGCGCGAGCAAGGAGAGGATGAGTCGCGCGCCCGAGCGCAGCGGTCAACCGAAGCGGCGGACCCGCACGCTTCGCCGTCTAAACATTCATTTATTTCGACTCGGAGAACAGTTTGAGCAGTCCGTCGCGAACGACCGCGGCGTCGGCCTGGGAAAGTCTTCCGAGCTGACCGCCTACCAGGCGGTCATCAAGCGTGAACAGCTTGAAGCGCACCTTGGAAGGCGCCGGGAGTCCGGCGGCAGCCAAGTCGGCGATCAGGCAATCCAGCGGCCAGGGAGCATTCGCCGTGGAGGTAATCATGGCCATGACCGAATGCCCAATCGGCGTATTGAAGACCCCGGCGGCGGAGAGCACCAGCGCCGGACGGTTCTTGCTGGCGCTGCGGTCGGTGAAGGGAAAAGGCACGCGCACCACTGCGTACCGCTCAAAGCTCACGATAAGCTTCCTCGTCGGCTGCGCTAGCCCACTCGCCAAGGGTGCCCCCGACGGCCCTTAGGTATTCGATGTCCAGCGGCTGTACGCGGCGCACCGTCGCCACACCCTCCCCGCTGACCTCCCACACGATCAGATCACCCGCCGCGACATGCAACGCCGCGCGCACTTCCCGGGGAATAGTGGTCTGGCCTTTAGCCGTAATCTTCGCGATTGCAACCATGGCATTTTCCCGTAGTGATCGCATTACTTCCTTACTGTAATGCTGTCACTTGGGGGCCGTCAAGACGCCGGCGTGGATGACTGGCTGAGAAGCGCACCGTGTCACCCTGCGCACCGTCTGCCCACGGGATGCAGACCGAGTCGCGGGGCTTTCCAGCGGATGGTGCTAGAGTCGTGCGTTTTCTTCACCCCGAGTGCTCCACTCGCGATCCCCATGCCGGCCACCGCCGCGACCTCATCCACCGTTCCCGCCGATATCGCCTGGCGGGTGGTAGGCCTGCTGAACCTCTACCGGCTGCTCGTGCCGGTGGTGCTGGTGAGCGCGCTGTGGCTCTCCGGCAAGCCGGTCTCGATGGTGCCGCACCCGAGCCTCTTCCTCGCGGGCTGCATCGCGTATTTCACGGCGGCCGTACTGCTCATCGTCGCGCGCCGGCTGCGCTGGTCGACGCTGCGGCTGGTGGCAATCGTCAATGCCAGCGTGGACTCCGCGGCGATCGGCTTCATCCTCTACGCGAGCGGCGGCGTATCGAGCGGCTTCGGCATCCTGCTCGTGCTGCCGGTGCTCGCCATGGCGACGCTGGCGAAGCAGAGGGACGCGCTCCTCATCGCGGCCATGGCGGCGCTGGCGGTGCTGGTGCAGCAGTTCTTCGTCGGGCTGGAGGCAGCGTCCGGCTTTGCGGCATACACCACTGCGGGCGTGCTGGGTGTGGTGTTGTTCGTCATCGCGGTGCTCGCCTGGCCGCTTGCGAACCGGATCCGCGAGAGCGAGGCGACGCTGCGCCGCCAGGAGGTCGACCTCGCGAATCTGGCGCAGCTCTCGCAATACATCGTGCAGCACCTGCGCGAGAGCATTCTCGTCATCGACCACCAGGACCGCATCCGCCTCATCAACGAGTCGGCGGCGCAAATGCTGGGTGACGGGAAGGCCTATCCCGATGCGCTCCTCGGGGAAGCCTCGCCGCGGCTGCTATTTCTGCTGGAGCGCTGGCGCCAGAGCACCGGCGATACCGGCATTTTCCCCGCGACGGAGCAGACTTTCGTCGGCGCGGACGGGGCACAGGTCATCCGGGCGCATTTCGCGCCTCTGGGAGTCTCCACGCCCGCGCCCGTCCTGGTCTTCCTGGAGGACACGAGCCTGATCACGGAGAAGGTGCAGCAGTCGAAGCTCGCGGCCCTCGGCAGGCTGAGCGCCAGCATCGCGCACGAGATCCGCAACCCCGTCGGCGCCATGAGCCATGCGGGCCAGCTGCTCGCGGAATCCCCGCATCTGGAGCCGCAGGAGCGGCGCCTCACGGAGATCATCCGCAACAACGCCGATCGGGTGAGTGGCATCATCGACAGCGTGCTCAGGCTCTCGCGGCGGGAGGAAGCGCGCGTGGAGCGCCTGCCGCTCGAGGCCTGGAGCGAGGAGTTCCACGAGGAGTTCTGCGAGACCATGCAGTGGCCGCGCGAGCGCCTGCGGGTGAGCGGCGCCTCCGCCGAGATCGAGGTGCGCGTCGACCCGAGCCAGCTGCGGCAGATCGTCTGGAACCTCTGCGAGAACGCGGTGCGCTACGCTTATCCGGACCGGGAGACGCTCGGCGCCGATAGCGTCATCGAGATACGCTGCGGCCGTCTGGCATCGAACGGCCGCCCCTTCCTGGAGGTGGCCGATAGGGGCCCGGGGGTGGCCCGCGAGCACATGGACCGCATCTTCGAGCCCTTCTTCACCGGCGGCCGGGGCACGGGCCTGGGGCTCTTCCTGGCCCGGGAACTGGCCCAGACCAATGGCGCCACGCTGCTCTATGAGCCGCGTCACGGCAGCGGCAGCGTTTTTAGGCTGGTATTCGCAGACCCTCGACGATGGGAGGTCGAGCATTGAACGCATCTTTGACGAGCACGCGCCCCGAGCCGGTCAGGCCGGCCGTGCTGATCGTGGACGACGAGCCGGATCTGCTGGAGCTCGTCAGCCTGACCCTGAGCCGCATGAACCTGCGGACCCGCACCGCGCCCGACGTCGGCACGGCGAGGAAGCTCCTCAAGAGCGAGCCCTTCGACCTCTGCCTCACCGACATGCGCCTGCCGGACGGGGACGGCTTGGACCTCGTGGCCTGGATCCAGGAGAACCGCGCGACCGTGCCGGTCGCCGTGATCACGGCCCATGGCAACATCGAGTCCGCCGTGCGCGCGCTGAAGCTCGGCGCCTTCGACTTCGTATCCAAGCCCCTGGACCTCGGCGTCCTGCGCAAGCTCGTGGGCAGCGCCATTCGATTGGGGACCGGCGCCTCCGACACCTCTCCCGATCCGAGCGCCGCGCGGCTCATCGGCCACTCGGGAGTCATGGAGCAGCTGCGCGAGATGATCTCGCGGGTCTCCCGAAGCCAGGCCCCCGTGCACATCTACGGTGAATCGGGCACCGGCAAGGAGCTGGTCGCCCGCATGATCCACGAGTCCGGCGCACGCCGTGACGCCCCGTTCGTGGCCGTCAACTGCGGCGCCATCCCGACGGAGCTGATGGAAAGCGAGCTCTTCGGCCACAAGCGCGGCAGCTTCACAGGCGCGGTGGCCGACAAAAAGGGCCTCGTTCAGACCGCCGAGGGCGGAACGCTGTTCCTCGACGAGGTGGCGGACCTGCCGCTGCACATGCAGGTGAAGCTGCTTCGGGTCGTGCAGGAAAAGACCGTTCGGCCCGTAGGTGAGTCGCGTGAGGAGACGGTCGACGTCCGCATCCTCTCCGCCACCCACAAGAACCTCGCCGAGCTCGTCGCCCAGGGCCTCTTCCGCGAGGACCTGTTCTACCGCATCAACGTCATCGAGCTGCGCGTGCCCGCGCTGCGGGAACGGCCCGAGGACATCCCGGACATCGCCGAGGCCATTCTGGAAAGACTCGGCCGGCGCACCGGCTCGCAGCCTCCGCGCCTCGCGGAAGACGCGCTCGAGCAGCTGAGGTCCTATCCATTTCCTGGCAACGTGCGTGAGCTCGAGAACGTGCTCGAGCGCGCGCTGACGCTCTGCGTGAGCGGCGTGATCACCGCGGAGCACGTCAAGCTGCGCTCGACACAGCGCACCTCTGCGCCCGCGCCGCTGCCGACGGCTACAGCCGCGGATGGTGCCGCGCTCGGTGAGCACCTGGAGGAGATCGAGCGCGACGCCATCGTCAAGGCGTTGGAGAAGACGCGTTACAACAAGACGGCGGCGGCGAAGCTGTTGGGGATGAGCTTCCGGGCGCTGCGGTACCGGATCAAGAAGCTCGGGATCGAGTGAGCGTTACGCGGCGGCCGCTCAGGTAGGCAGGATTGCGCGCTTTATTGAATTTCGAGTGGCCGATGCGGCGAGAGGTGCCGCCGGCGGAGTGACCATCGCCGAGCGCATCACATGGAGGCGGCCTCCCACTCAGTCGAGATCCCGCAGCTCGAGGAGCGGCTCGATGAATTTCTCGTAGTGCTGCCACCGTCCGACGGAGCTCGAATAGATGCGCTGGCGCACCTGCCAGTTGCTCGCCGTGACCACGGCGCGCGCCGTCTCGTGGAACTGCAGGCAGCACGGGTCCCACGGGAGACCGATGAATTCGATCACCTTGCGGCTCCAGCCTTCCTGGTCGGCGATCAGCTCCGCATAAGGCACTTCCAGCAGCGTTCCCGCGGGAAGCGCCTCGCGCCAATGCGCGATCAGGCGATGGTGCTCGCGGTAGTAGTGCGCCAGGTCCGACAGATCCAGGGTGAACGCCGCCATGCTGGCGAACTCCTGGAAGTAGCACGACAGGCATGTATCGATGGGATTGCGCCGCATATAGATGAAGCGCGCGTTCGGAAACGCCGAATGGATGAGACCCAGATGATCGGAATTGACGGGGGCCTTGTCGACGACGCGTGACGCTTGCTGGGAACGGCGATCCAGGACTCTCAGGTACGAGTCCGCGAGTTTCCTGAAAGTCGGCGCGTCCGGGGGCTCGCGCTGCAGAAATTTCTTTTCCCGCTCGACCGTGCTATTCCAGAAGTCGAGCTCGCCGGCTCCCGCGGCATCCGGATGCGAAGCAATGATTTGCTCCATGAGCGAGGTCCCGGAGCGCATCATCCCGACGACCAACACCGGCTTCGTGGATTCGCTCGCACCTGCCGCTCCCGCCGCGAGACGTTCCCGGGTATAGACACGGATCATCTCGTCGACAAACCTCGTGCGGGCGGCACGGTCATAGGGCGATGCAACGCTCTTGTAGATCTCGTTTCCGGCCTTGTATTCCTTGAACGCTCTCGGGAAGCTCTGCAGATCGTTGAAGTACTTTCCCATGGCGAAGCGCAGCTTCGCCTCCTCGACGGGCGGCACCCCTTTGGCAAGAACCCGCTCCGCGCCCTGCAGCCAATCCTTGTCGGCGGGAGTCATGCGTCGCAGGTCTGCGAGCCACGCCCAGGCCTCAGAACACTGGGGATCGACGTCGACGGCCTCGCGCAACACACGTTCCGCTTCCTCGAAGCGCCCCTCGATGCTCGCCACCCAGCCGCGTGCGCAGAGCACGGTGGCGCTCCGCGGCTTCAGCCGCTGCGCCTTCTCGATGCAGCTCTTGGTGTCGTCCCAGGCGCCGAGCCCGGACAGAGTCTGCCCAAGTCCCACCAGTGCATCCGCATTTCGCGGATCGAGCTTGATGGAGCGGCGCAGCGCCGTCTCCGACGCCGAGAAATTGCCTCTCCAGCGAAGCACGGTGCCGAGGCGAAAATACGCCTCTGCATAGGCCGGCTTGAGCTCGATGGCGCGCCGGAACTCCGCCTCCGCCTGCCTGTATTTGCCTTCCAGCTGCAACGCCAACCCGAGCTTGCCGTGCGCGAGGGCGTTGCGCGGCTCGAGCGCCAGTGCTTCCTGATATCGAGATGCTGCTTCGGCGTAATCGCCGTCGGTCATCCGCGCGTCGGCGTCAGCCAAGAGCGCGGGTACGCGCCTCGAGGGTCCCCGCTCCGCAGAGCGGATCCGCGCGACGCCGTCGGACGGGGAGAGTCCCAGAGAGCGGCCGGAGAGCTGCAGCAGGACCATTTCCGTCAATTCGTCGGCGGTATTGCGATCCACGCCGCGATCCAGCAGTCTCCATTTGAAGGAGTTCAGAAGCTTGGCACGCTTGAACAGGTTCAGCCTGAGCGGGCCGGCCTCGCGGGTCACCCGCTGGAGGAATTTTTGCAGATCCGAGCCACCGCTCTTTGCTGGCTGCGTCTTGCGGTCAGCCGCAACCGAGCCGCCGGCGTCCGGTAGATAACAGTCGGCCAGCGTCATGCCGACCTGGGCCGCTTCACGCGTGTTGAACCAATCGAGAAGCATGGTTGGAGTCCGCCGTAACGGCTCTAACGAGATTAGGTAAAAAGATACCGCAATCTTCGCCTTTGGGTTCACGAGATCGACAGTAGGTGCGCCGGATCACACTTTAACGACTCGGAACAGGCATCGAGCCGGCCCGGGAGAGGCCGGCTGTTCGTCGTCCCTCACGATCCCGCTGCCGGCACTTTCACGTAATAGCGCTCGTCCTGCCGTCCGCACTGCACTCGAGGCGGTGCCGTCAGCCACTCTCGCTCCGAACCGAGATCTTCGGGGGTACCTCCGCGGCCGATTTCGCGCAGCACCACGCGGCGGCGCGACCCGACGTAGACTATGAGGCCGGAACCCGGGTACTCCCTGGCCCAGATTTGCCCCCGTTGATCGCCTAAATTCCGGGTCCGCGGACGCCGGGGATGGAATAGAGTCGGGCAGTCGTCCTCGAGACGATCGAAAACAAGATTGGCGGATTCCTCTGCATGGCGGAGCGAAGCGGGAGCTTTCGGAGCGAGGGCGACATGACAGGCGGCCAGATACGTCGTATAGCGGGGTCGCGTAGGTCCGGTAGACGCCGCCCTGACGATCAGAATCTCGGTCGGAGCCGTGTCTTTGACCATGATCCTCGCGCAGTCGCTCGCGTCGACGCGCAGACCAAAGCGTCCCAGCTCATCGTTCGCGAGAGTCATGTCTGGAAGTTCCGAGCCGCCCGCGAGGTCCGGAAAGTCGTGCATCACCACCCGCAAATGCGCCCCGTATTCGTGGATCAGCCCCCGGATTCTCCGCCCGTTCGCTCCGTAGGACCCCAGCTCGTAAGCCCCCCCGATGTTGACGAATCCCGACCCCGAGGGAAGGAAGGGCGCAAGAAAGGCATTCGACGCGTTGCCAAATAGGAAGTAGAGGCGGGGAACTGCCTTGAGCGGTTTCGGTATGGAGACCTCGAACCATGGGCCGCCGTCCCAAGGGATATAATGCGGTAGGCTGCCCCCATAGCCAGCTGGAATGCCTGCACGCAGAAGACCGCGCAGAGCAGATAGCTGCGAAGTTTGGGCTGCCCGGCAAACAGCCGAAAAGCGAGCACCACGACCAGAACGGCGGCAACGCATGCCATTGCGATGAAATAACGCCCGTTGCCCGAAACGGTCAACCAGAGAAGCCAATCGGCCAGGAAGCCGCAGCCGAGCGCCGCGAGCGTCCGAGTGCCGGACGCGTGGCCCAGAGCGCTCCCGCTGGAGGCGGAAGCCCGCATTCTCTGCCAGATCGAGCGATGCAGCGCCAGGGCACCCAGGACCAAAAGCACCGCGTACCGCAAATCGGGCGAAGGATATTCGTTGTCGACCATACCCAGGGGAGTCGCGATCGCAAAGGGGCGCCACAGCGCATCCGCAAGCGAATCGGGTATGAAGCGATAATCCAGCCCCGAGCCTGTCGCATACTGCGGCGAGCGGAATACGCCATTCAGCAGCGGAAACAGCGGATTTCCGAAGTGCCGCTGCAGCCCGACCGCCCACGGCACGGCAACGAGCAGGAACCCGCCGGCAAGGGCGAGCGCAAAGATTGACGCGAAGCGACCTCTGGCGCGCCACGTGGTAGGAATGAAGAGCAGCAGCACGAAGGCCGAAAGAGCGTGCACGGAATTGGTGAGCTTGAGTGCGCTCACGGCGCCGAGGAGCAGGCCCGCGCAGAGGATGCCCGCGGTACTGGGCGAGCCGACGGCACGGACCAGCACCAGCCAGCCGGCAAGCACCAGTTCCGCAGTGGTGATATCAGCGTAACTCGAGCCGAGCTGTGCGATGAGAATCGGATTGGCGAACGCCAATGCGACGGCGCAGGCGCCGATCGCGAAACGTCTCGCGGGCGTTTCGGGAGAGGCCGCGGCCATTGCGATCTCGTAGGTCAGCCACAGGATTGCACTTTGGACGACCGCCAGGATGGAGGTGGCCATCAGGGAGGGCAGGCCGGCCCTCACGAGCAAGTAGAATGGAATGTAGACGTAAGGGTTGAAGTAGGATTGAGGGCCCGCCGCGAAATAATCATGGCCGAAACGGTCGTGCAAGGCAGTGAAGCCGGCATAGAGATGGTAGTCCAGCGTGTCCCACATCATGTCCTTGCCGAGGAAATAGTTGGCTGCAACCGCGGCCGCGGAACAGGCAAGGTAGATGGCAAGTCGTGGCGAGCTTGCCAAGCCGATCAAGGCGGTCCGAAGCGCGTGCCGCCGCCGCAGAAGTCTCATTGATGCAGCCAAATTCACGATGCTCCCCAGCTCGTGCATGATCTCAAGCGCCAAGTCTGCGCAAGTGTGACTGGCTCGGCAGAATCCCGACGAGGGCCACGAATCGAGGAGGTATCGCCCCAGACACCGGGGAATGCGGTTGCAGATTTGCCGGAGCCACACTTGCACCTGGACTTGCCGGGCATCAGAGTGCTCTGATGGGAGCGCGCCTGCTGCAACTCACACGGTTCTGCGCCGTCGGTCTCACCTGCTTCGTACTGGGCGTGGCCGTCCTCGCCGGGTTGCACCGGCTGGCGGGCCTCAACTATCTGGTCGCTTTCGCCGTATCGTTCGTCCTCTGCAGCGTCGCAGGCTATTGGCTCAACGCGCGGTTCACGTTTTCCGCGGGCTCCATAGATCATGCTGGTGCGGTGCGCTACCTGCTGATCAACGCCGCATTCCTCTGCCTGAATACCGCCGCCCTGAAGCTCCTCGTCGAGCAGCTGCGGATGTGGTATCTGGCGGCGGCGGTCCTCCTCGCCGCCGCGAACGCACCCGCCAGCTTTGTCGCCCAGCGGCTCGTCACCTATGGGCACGGGCGGGGAGGCCGCAGAGCACGACCTTAGCGAGCGGCTCAATCCCCGGCCGGCTGATCCCAGAACACCTTCGTCATGCTCAGTCGGCGGCACAGGCCTCGCGGCAAGCGTGCGTACATCCGGCCAAGCCGATAGCCGGCATATTTCGCGGCGTTGCGCAGCGGAACTTCCGGCAGCAGCCACGGTGCGTTGGCAGCCATGTACCGCAGCTCCGACGCGACGAACCTCGCGCCCTCTCCTTCCGCCGCACCGAAATGGCGAATCAGTTCCGGCAGCTGCGAGTGCAGTACACCGAAATCGAAATAGCGTTGCGTCTCTTGCGCGATGGAGTAGGCGTGCGAATGCCGGGCTCGGGCATCCGCGCAGTACCGCACCTTCCAGCCTGCCAGCAGCATCTTCACCGCGACGCAGGTGTCCTCGCCCAGAATGAGGTGGGCCGGGAACCCGCCGCAGGACCGGAGCGCTGCGAGCCGGTAGGCTCCGAAGGAGTTGGAGGTGTAGGCAGCCTTGATCCCGAGGCGGCCCACGTCGGCGAGTGACCGGGTTTCGCTCGCCGTCCCGTAATTGAAGAGGGCCATATGCGACTCGAACGGTCCCGCGCCGCGATGCGGGAGCTGCCTCCCGTATGCCACTGCAACCGCCGGGTCGGCAAAGGCGGCGAGCAATGCAGTCAGCGCCTCCTTCCCCTCCACGATCGCATCGTGCGTGAGAAAAACGACATACTCCCTGCCGCCGCAGAAGCGGTCGACAGCCATCTGGCGCGTCCGGCCGTGATTGAAGGTCCGCGGCTCGATACGCACGAG
>JABBNZ010000204.1 GCA_019352035.1 Pseudomonadota bacterium
CACCTCCCACCCCTTCTACGTCTTCGAGGCAAGCTCCCGGTTCTGGCTCGCCGATGGGATCAAAAGCATCAACATGGAGTTCGACCACCCGGACATCTCCTCGATCTGGGAGGTGCCGAGCGAGGTGGCGACGACGCGGGTCGTCCTGAAGGCCTACGCCCCGGGGGGGCTGTCGCCACAACGCGTTCTGGCCGCCTTCCGCCAGGCATACCCGGGAAAGCGCGATACCATCGTGCAGGCGCTCACCAAGGACTGGACCCAGGATGCGCTTGCGCCCAACTGCGAGATGGAGCCGTTCCCGCTCGGTCAAATGCACAGGTTCTGGCCGCAGATCCTGCGGCCGGAGGGGAGAATTCATTTCGCGGGCACTTATGCGGACCTGCTCAGCCGCGGCATGGAGTCCTGCATCCGGTCCGCGCAACGAGTGGCGCGGGCGATCGAGGCGGCGTCATGATGTCGAGGATCCGGGGCGCCGTTGCAGCTCCAAGCCTGGGTGTCCTCGCGCTCTCGGCTGTGCTCCTTTCCTGCAACGCGTACGCCGGTTACGGGGGTGCGCGGCACTCGGGCGCGCCCGCGCCCCCGATCGTCAAGATCACGGCGCCGGCGAACGACAGCACACATGACTGGGGCTCCCTGGTGAGCTACGGCATCGTGGTGACTTACGCCGGCAAGTCCACCCGATATCAGGAGATTCCTTCGAAGGACGTGCTGTTGCGGGTGGCCTATGTCCCGGGTGTGGCCAGGATGGCCGGAAAGCCGCTGCCCGCCGCGATCGCCGCGCCCGCTGGCCTTCGCGACATCATCGAATCAAACTGCCTGGGCTGCCACACTTTCCGGGCGAGGGCGATGGGGCCGTCGTTCGCCGCCATCGCCAGGCGATATGCGGACAACCCGGCGGCGGTCATCGCCCTGTCGCAACACATCCGCAGCGGCTCCACCGGAGTCTGGGGGCAGGCGAGCATGCCATCGCACGCGCAGCTCACCCGCGTCCAGTTGCACGACATCGTGCTCTGGATCCTGCAGGACGCCGCCAATCCGGACGTGAGCTACTATGTGGGCACGCAGGGCGCGTTCCGCATGCCGGCGCCGCGGGCACTGCACCCGAGCGCAGCCGTGATTCTCACCGCCAGTTACACCAGCCCGGTTCCGGGCGGCAATCCGCAGCAAGCCGCGCGTGGCGAGGATACCGTCATCGTTCGGGGGAAATGAGGCGCCGGCAGCGCCTCGGTTCCTTCAGGCGTCTTCCCGAGCAGCGGCCAGCTGGCAGGGTGGGTGGGCGCCCCATCGCACCGCCCGCACACAGTGCCAGGAAAGCGAGCGCGATTCCTGGCCCCCGGCGCTCATGTCTCAAATGGATGACCGGGGCATTCTGAGGAATTGAATCGTAATTCCCCGCCCCGCTTATGTATATTCCGGCAGCAGTGCCCCCTCCGACCGGGGCGCACCGCAGTCGTTTGGGGATTGGGTGGACGAGCAGAATTCGAGACCGCAGCCCATCGAGGGCGCTGAGCGCGATCCGGGGACGACCAGGGGGCGGCCGCCGGTCGCGCTCGATTACCAGGCGCTCTTCGAGAAGTCCCCGGACATCCTGCTCGTGCTGCTGCCCGATGCCCCGAGATACACGATGGTGGCGGCGACCGAAGCGCGGCTCAGCGCCACCCATACGACCCGCGAGAGCCTGGGGCGCGGGCTCTTCGAGGTCTTTCCCGACAATCCCGACGATTCCGGCGCCACGGGGACGAGCAACCTGCGCTCTTCGCTCGAGCGGGTGAGGAGCACCCGCCGGGCGGATACGATGTCGGTGCAGAAATACGATATCCGCGGACCGGATGGAAAATTCGAGTCGCGGTACTGGAGCCCGAAGAACCTGCCCGTGCTGTCGCCCTCCGGTGAATTGCTCTACATCCTGCATCGCGTGGAGGATGTCACCGAGCTCGTGCGCGCCAATGAGCTTGGCGACGAGTTGCGCGGGCAGACTCATCAGATGGAGCGCGAAGTCCTTCAGCGAAGCCACGAGCTGGCGTTGGCCTTGCGCGAGCTGCGCGAGGCGAATGCGAAGCTGGCGCAGCTCGATGAGGCGAAGACGACCTTTTTCAGCAACATCAGCCACGAGTTCCGCACGCCGCTCACGCTGATGCTGGGGCCGCTGGAGGATGAGCTGGCGCAGGCGGACTCCCGACCCGCATCGCAGCGCTGGCGTCTCGAGGCCGCGCATCGCAATTGCCTGCGATTGCTGAAGCTCGTCAACACGCTGCTCGATTTCTCGAGCATCGAGGGCGGACGGACCCAGGCCCGATACGAGCGCACGGACATCGGCGCGCTGACCGCGGATCTGGCGAGCCAGTTCCGCTCCGCGGCGCAGCGCGCCGGACTCATGCTGACGCTCGATTGCCCCCCGCTTTCCGAGCCGGTCTATGTGGACCGCGAGATGTGGGAGAAGATCGTCCTCAATCTGCTGTCGAATGCCCTGAAGCATACGTTCGAAGGCAGGATCGAAGTGCGCGTCGAAGGGCTGGCAGACACCGTGCGGCTGTCAGTGAAAGACAGCGGTGTCGGCATTCCCAAGGAGGAGCTCCCCCGGCTCTTCGAGCGCTTCCACCGTGTTCCCGGCGCGCCTTCGCGCACGCACGAGGGATCGGGCATCGGACTGTCCCTGGTCCGGGAGCTCGTCGACCTGCATGCAGGCAGCATCAGCGTCGAAAGCGAGATCGGCCGGGGCAGCTGCTTCCTCGTGACTCTCCCGGCCGGGACGGCTCATCTGCCGTCAGAGAAGGTCGTCCAGGGGACTCGTGAGCACGCGATCCATCGCAGCGCGGCGGCCTATATCGAGGAAGCGGTTCATGGCCAGCCGCCCGACGCTGCAGCCTCTCCTGCCGAGGGCACCGGTCCGCGGGCGCGCATTCTCTGGGCCGACGACAACGGCGATATGCGTGAGTACGTTGCAAGCCTCCTGCGCCCCTACTATGAGGTAACGGCGGTTGCCGATG
>JABBNZ010000069.1 GCA_019352035.1 Pseudomonadota bacterium
ACCTATTACAAGGTTAAGGTGGGCGGCGATCTGGCAGTGCTCAAGGGCATCATGAAAAGCCTGCTCGACCTCGACGCGGCGGACCTTGCCGCCGGCGGCAGCGGCAAGCTCGATCGAAACTTCATCGCCGCGCACACCACCGGCTTCGAGGCGCTGGCGGCGGATCTGCGCGCCACCGCGTGGACGGCGATCGAGCGCCAGTCCGGCCTCGCCCGCGCCGAGATCGAGGCGGCGGCGCTGGTCTACGCCAAGGCCAAGCGCGTGATCGTGTGCTACGGCATGGGCATCACCCAGCATCGCCATGGCACCGAAAACGTGCAGCAGCTGGCCAACCTGCTGCTGCTGCGCGGCAACATCGGCCGCGAAGGCGCCGGCATCTGCCCGCTGCGCGGCCACTCCAACGTGCAGGGCGACCGCACCGTCGGCATCACCGAGAAACCTGATCGCGCGCTGCTGGATGGCATCCGCAAGCGCTTCGGCTTTACCCCGCCGAGCGCCCACGGCCACGATGCGGTGGAGGCGGTGAAGGCGATCTGCGACGGCCGCTCGAAGGCGCTGATCTGCCTCGGCGGCAACCTGGCGGTGGCGATGTCCGACCCGCAGGCTACCTTCGCCGGCATGGCCCGGCTCGACCTGGTGGTGCATATCGCCACCAAGCTCAACCGCTCGCACCTGATCCTGGCGCGCGAGTCGATCATCCTGCCATGCCTGGGCCGCACCGAGCTGGACGTGCAGGCCAGCGGCTTCCAGTCGGTCACGGTGGAAGACTCGATGTCGATGGTGCACGCCTCGCAGGGGCGCCTGAAACCGGCCGGCCCGCTGCTGAAATCCGAGCCGGCCATCGTCGCCATGCTGGCGCGCGCCACGCTGCCGCACAGCCGGGTCGAGTGGGAGGCCATGGCAGCCGACTATGACCGCATCCGCGATGCGATCGAGGCGGTGTTTCCGATCTTCGCCCGCTACAACGAGCGGGTGCGCGAGCTTCACGCGCGATCCGAGGCGCTTCGCGAAGGCGATCGGGAGCTGCTCGTTGCCGCCCTTCAGCCGGAACATTTCGCCCTCGGAAGGGGGGATTCCCCTCGACCTCTTGGCAGCCAGGCGCCATATGGAGTAGAGCGCACTGGTGTGCTGCCCGCCCAGATACTGGAGGGCCGCCTGCGAGGCGCCCTCTTGCCTGTAGATCGCTTCGATGGGCACCTTATCGAGCTCATCGAGCCCTATGCCGAAGGGGTGATACGGGTCCCTCATTCTCTCCACGTACCGCCCCAGATAGAGGCTCTGAAGCTCGTACCACGGGTTCTTCGAGAGGAATCGGGCCTCGCGGCCGTTGAATCCCAGCCTGGCAAGGGTCGCGGGGTCGGCCAACATCCTGTTCGTGTAAGCCTTGCCGCCGACCATTCGCAAGTCATCGTCATTGTAAGGCAGCCATGCCCCTTCGGCGTTGGGATAGGGAACCGGCTGAATGCCGAATTCCGCGGCGTACTCCAGCAGCCGCTCGTAACCGGGCTTGGTGATGTGGTCGGCGCCGAAGTCGGCGTAGAGTCCGTCCGACAAGCCGTCACTGCCGGTAAACACGTGGCCGCCGTACCTGCCCGAGGCCTCGAGGATCGTGACATCGAAGCCGGCGTTCATGAGCTCGTAGCCACAACACAGGCCGGTGATCCCGGCGCCGCCGATCACCACCTTCCGGCCGTTCGCTCGAGCGCGGCGCCGCTTCCCCTTCCGCGCGGCATCCGCCGCGAGCACGCTCGAATCGATTGCCGAGGCGCCCGCGCCGGCCATCAGCGTCTTCAAGAATGTTCTGCGAATCATCCGTCTCGCTTTTTGGCTTGAAGCGATCTCAGGCCCTCCGGCCCGAGCGGGGTCCCGTTGAGTTTCGCCGCCTGGATCGCTGCTCCGACCTCGGGCGGCAACAGGGGCTCGATGAACCGGTAATCGGAGGAGCGCCGCCGCAACTGCGACTCGAGCGGCTCCCGCAGGAGATTGCCCGCCTGGAACATGCCTCCCGAGCAGGACACCGGGATGGCGGTTTCCCTGGGGATCCCAAGCTGCCCGCGCACGGCGTCGACGAGATCGGCGAGCTCGCACGCGGCGCTCGAGAACAGCTCGAGGGCGGCCCGGTCTCCCTCCGCCGCGGCGGCGGTCACCAGCTTGGAGAGCTGCGCGAGCTGGCTTCGCTGGGCGACCTCATTGCCGTAGATCGCGGCGCAAAGATCGAGATCGACCTGCAGTGCGAAGTGCCGCCGCACGCGCTCGTACAGCGGCCCGCGTGGCGAGCGGCCATCGCTCATCCGCGAGAAGAGCCGCAACCCTTCCCGCGCCAGCCAGTAGGAGGAGCCTTCATCGCTGAACAGTTCGCCCCACCCGCCGGCGCGGGCGCCCCGCCCTGCGTATTCTCCGTACGCGATGGAGCCCGTGCCCGAGACGATGTTGATGCCATCGGAGCCGGCAAGGGCGCCTGCCCACCCGCATACCATGTCGTTGCCGCAGCGATAGCGCCCGTGAGGAAGCGCCTGCAGCGGCGCTGCATCGAGGACCGGCAGCAGCTTGGAGTCTTCTCCATGCGCCGGCAGGCCGAGGAACGCATAACTGAGGTCCGCCTCGCGCACCCGAGCCTGACGCAGCGTCGCCTCGATGCCGCACGCCAGCATCTCGCGCAGGCGCTCCAGTCCGATCTCCAGGTAATACGCCGGCCCCTCGAGATGGGAGGCGAGCACCTTCCCCGTCTCGTCGATGAGCAGAAAGCGTGTCTTCGTGCCTCCCCCATCGACGCCGAGGAAGGTCTTCATGAGATCGGAAACGGGTGGATCGATACGCCTTGAACGACGCGACTCACCGTCCCGGCGGCATTGGGGCTGTCGGGTGTCAGTCCGAGCGAGATCGATCTCAACAGCGCCAGCGTCTGCACGAAGGCGGCGTAAGGCAGGCAAAGCTCGAGGTCGTTGAATGCGCCCGCAGGCGGCGCGGCGGTGCCGAGGGTGATCGAATCCTGGCTCTCCCGCTCATCCGCTCGCGCCGCCAGCGTGAGCACCCGGCCCGCCACCGCGTCGCTGCGCAGCTCCCGCACCAGATCGAGATCGTACTGCCGGGTGTAAGGATCGTTGCTGAGGAACGCGACCACCAGCGTGCTGCCATTGACGATCGTCTTCGGACCGTGGCGGAACCCGAGCGGCGACTCCCCGATACTCACGACCCGGCCGTCCGTGAGCTCGAGCATCTTCAGGGCCGCCTCGAGCGCCAGACCTTTCAGCTCGTTGCTTCCCACGAATACCGCCCTCTCGAACCGCGCCCGCACCAGAGCGGCCGCGAGGGGAACGTTGGCTGTCAGCATCTCGGTGCCGGCAGCCGCAAGCGCATCGATCCGGGCGGGGTCGGGGCTCAGCGCGCCGAGCGCCAGCGCCGAGGCCAGCAGCATTCCGGTGAAGCTCGACGTCATGGCGAAGCTCTGATCGTTGCAGGCCTCCGGCAGCACGATCGAGTAGGCATGCCGCAAGCCGCGCGCGCAGCGGCTGAGCTCCCCTTCCGGGTTGCACGTGACGATCAGATGATGACAGCTCTCGATCCGCAACTCCGCGAGCTTCAGGGCGGCGACGCTTTCCGGGCTGTTACCCGAGCGGGCGAAGTGCACCATCAGCGTGGGCACCTTCGGCGCAAGCGTGCTTTGCGGGCTCGCGACGATGTCCGTCGTCGGCACCGCTTCGGCCTGCCGCCTCAAGCGCGCCAGCGCCGGCGCGAGGCACTTCCCGACGTACGCGGAAGTACCCGCGCCGGTGAGTACGATCCGCAATGCGGGATTGCCGAGGAGCGGCGCCAGGTGCAAGGTCAGCCCTGCGTCGGCGCCGACCTGGCGGGCGATCCGCGGCCACAGCTCAGGCTGCTGTGCGATCTCGCGCGCCGTCCACCGCGCGCCGGCGGAGTGGACCTGCGATGCGCTCAATCCCAGGATGTCACTCGATTCGTTCACCATGTCATCCGTTTCAGTAACGCCATGCGAGGCCGACCACGTAGGTGCGGCCGAAAGCACTGTAGCCCTGGCCTACGCCGCTCGCGCTCCCGCCGACGTTCTGACCCGGCGCCCAGGGCAGGAGCGGATTGCCGTTGAGGTAGGTACGGGCGATCGAGTTGCTGAGATTCTTGCCCTCCCAGTAGACCTCGAACCCAGGCCCGAAGCGGTAGTGCAGGCTCGCCGTGACCCAGTTGAAGGGCTCGGAGATCGCCGGCCAGCCCGGCACTTCCGTACATTGCGAGCAGGCCGCGGTGTAGCCCGACTGGTGATCCCAGTTCACGTCGGCGCTGATCGGGCCCTTGTCGTAGAAGAAGCCGATCGTGAACGTGGTCGGCGGCGCGGCATTGATCGCGCCGACGAAGTTGCCGAACTGGTCATAGGAGCGGGTGCGAGTGGCCGTGAACTGCATGTGCGTGCCGAACCCGTCGGCCAGGATCTCCTGCCAGGTGAGCTCCACGCCCGAGAACGTGCTCTCCGCGCCGTTCGCCGGGGCCGTGACCGTCCACAGGAAAGGCGTGCCCGGCACCGTGCCTGGCTGGCCGCCGACGTACTCCGTCGTCCCCAGGTTGACGTTGGTCTGCACCGCCGAGTAGATGTCGTCCTTGATCCTCTTGGCGAATACGTCCGCCGTGAACGCCGAATGCCGCGAATAGTACCACTCGAGCGAGACATCGATCTGGTTCGCGCGGATCGGCTTCAGGCCCGCGGTGCCGCTGTAGTCGAGCTCCGGGGTCCCGTTCTCCGCATTGTTGGTGGAGGTCGGCGCGAGCTCGCTCAGATTGGGCCGCGCCATCGTCTGCGCCACGGCCAGCCGGGCCTGCAGGCGGTCGCGGACGACCCAGTAGGCGAGGTTCAGCGAGGGCAGCGCCAGCGTGTAGCTGCCTCTGGCGCCGAGCGCCTGCGAGGTCCCGTACTGGACGTTCCAGGTCTGCGTACTGCTCGCGCTGTTCGAGGGAGTCCACAGAGACACCGGCACGGCGGAGGCGGTATCAGCGCTGGTCGTCGTATGAACCACGCGGACGCCCACGTTGCCCGACCAGCGCGATGCGCCGAAATCCGCCTCGACATAGGCCGATATCGTCTTCTCCGTCACCGCGTAGGAATTGTACGGGTTGATCTGAGGCTGGGTGAGCGAGAAATCGAAGGGCGTGTAGGGCCCCGTGCAGGGCGTGGTCGTGCAGTAGAAGGGGTTCGGCTTGCCGTTGAGGCTCTTGAGGAAGCCGAACAGCTGCCCGACGTTGAGCGCCGGGAGCACCATCGGATACGACCCGCCGGCGCCCTCCATGAAGTTCGGCAGGGACATCAGGGAGACCACGTTGAATCCCTGGGAGCCGAACGAGTAGGGGCTGCACTGCACCGGGCATCCGGCCGTCTGGTAGAGCGTGCCGTACTGGCCCGAGCCATTGGTCCAGTCATTGCTCGAATCGACCCGCTCCTTGGCGCGGTCGGTGCCGCTCACTCCGAAGAGCAACCGTTCGAAAACGCCGAGGTCGGCGCGCCAGGCGCCGCTCAGGGTCAGGCCCGTGACCTTGTCGTGCACCGAGTAGCCGTTGAGGCCCACGTAATGGGTCGACCAGTAGTTGTTGCTGCTGAGGTAACGGGAGTTCATCAGCGCCGTGTAGGAGCAGTAGCCGGCGTTCGTCGCGCTGGCCGTCCCCCCGGGGCATGCCGTCAGCCCGAACTGACTCGGCGGCACGACCACATTGATATTGGGCAGGCTGTTCGGCACATCGGAGAAGTTGAGGATATCCTCGGCCGTCGGGGAGTTGTTCACGAGCCCCGCGGTGACGAACGTGTCCGCGCCCGCCTCCGGGCGGCTGGCGGTCGAGCGATAGAGGTCCGCGCCGAGGGTGAGACGGTCGGTGGGCTTCCACTGCGCGTTGAGGCCGTAGAGGAACGTGTCGACCTTCCGATTCATGGTGTTGTTCACCATCTCGGGCTGGAAGTTATCGACCGAGACGGATGTGATCGTCCCGTTCTGCACCACCGCATTGTTCTCGAACGGCGTGCCGTCCGGATTGGCCGCGAAGTAGTACGACTCGTTGTAGCCGACCTGCGGGTCGTTCAGGTGCGTCCATAGCCCGTCAGCCTTGAGGCGGAAATGATCCGTCGGGCGCCATTCCAGATTGCCGATGAGCCCGTAGCGCTTCTTGTCGTCGAAGATCGAGCCGAAAGTGATGCAGCACGGTGTCGCCGTGAGGGGCACTGAGCCCGGGCCGCCGGCATAAGGATAAGTCGCCGGCCCGTAGATGTTCTGATTGTAGGCGTTCAGCGAGTCGGTGCGGTCTTTCTGGTCCGAGTCGACCGCGCCGAGCACGAATCCGAGCGTCCGGGCCGCGTTGGTGTCGGAGACGAAGGCGGAGAAGCGCTTGCTGGTCAGATGTGACATGTCGTTCCAACCGCCTTCGGCGTGGGCGTCCGCATGAAAGCCCGGATGATCGAAGGCGCTGGCTGTGTGCAGATTGACCGTGCCGCCGATGCTGCCCTCCACCGCGGAAGCCTGCGCGGACTTGAGGACGTCGGCGCCCGTGATGAGATCCGCGGGGAGCACGTCGAAGGCGATGTCGCGCCCGTCATCGTCGCTCGCGAGAATCCGGTTGTCGAGCGTGACGATGTTGTACTCGGGGCCGAGGCCCCGAACGCTGATCTTCTCGCCCTCGCCGCCCGTCGTACGCGTGACGGTGATGCCGGGCAGGTGCTCGAGGGAATCCGCGACGTCCGAATCCGGGAAGCGGCCGAGCTCCGTCGAATCGATCGAATCGAGCACGACGGGCGCGTACTCCTTGGTGGTGAGCGCCTTCTCGAGGTCGGCGCGGATGCCGGTCACGACGACTTCCTGGAGCTGGCCGTGGCTCGAGGACTTCGCGTCCGAGGCGGAATTCGTCCCCGTTGCGTTCGTGGCAGAGGAGGGGCTGTCGGCCGCGAGGGCGGCGGTGGAGCCTGCCAGCTGCAGAGCGAGAGCAAGCGCGCAGACGCGAACCGCGGCCGCCGCGTCGAGGGACGTCTTCATGATACGTTGCCTTCTTCTGTTGTGTGAGGATCGCAGGCCCGCGAGTACTGCGCGAGGACCTGCCGGATGTGGTGGATGACGAGGTCGTTCATCCGCGGCCGCAGGGTTCCGGCGCGGACCGCGGCATGGGCCGCGGGGAGATACTGGGAGAGAAGCCCCATGGGAGGCGGGCCGGCTGCAAACGCGTGCGCCAGGCGCTCGAGCGCCGCGACCACGGCCGGCTCCGGCCAGTAATAGCGAATGCGATCGCTCAGGCTGTATTCGAGTTGCAGCTCGAGGGCATGCCCGCTGCCGTGATAGTACTTGCGCCAATGCCGGGGATCGGCCCGCATCGCCTCGAGAAGCATCGCGCGCACGCTGGCGGAACCTGACTCGCCGTGCCACTCCCGCTCGATGCGCCCGAGCGCCCAAACCGCCTCGCGCAGCGCGAAGGTGACTGCGGGGCCCACCTTGAGGATCGCGAAGTGATCGCGCACCAGTGACTCGAGCGCCCGTGGCGTCTGGTAATCGGTGGAGTGCGCCTCGAACACGAGGCTCGGCAGATCGCTCAGGCACTCGCTCAGGCGCCGTGCCTTCTGCGGGCGATAGTCGACGACCCGGTCATGGTCGAATTCGACTCCCGGCTGTACCACGAGACCGATGACCCGCTCCCAAGCCTCGTGCAGACCGCTCGCCACGAAAGCGGAGCGATGAGCCCTGACGGTGGCGAGCGCGGCGCGCGGATCGGTGACCTCGAGCTCGCCCAGCGCCTCCTGCGCACCACCCGGCACCGGCACCTCGGTGCCCACCACGTATACCGGAGGCTCGCCACCGGAGCCTCGCCAGGCCTCCTCCGCGTGGGCGCAGAGCGCCGCGGTGCGCTCCGCGACGATGTCGTCGGAGAGCGCGGGTGGATCGTCCGCGCATGACATCGAGCAGTCGAGATGGATCTTGCGATAACCCGCGCGGACGTACTCGCTGACCATGACACCGGCCCGCGTAAGGGCCTCATTCGCGGACAGGGATTGCCACGCATTGGGTCCCAGGTGATCCCCGCCCAGAAGGACACGCTCGCGCGGCAGACCACTCTCGTCCGCAAGACTCAGCACGAGGTCCCGGAACTGCGCCGGGCGCAGTCCGGTGTAGCCGCCTTCCTGGTTGACCTGGTTCGAGGTGGCCTCGATCAGCGCTTGGCCGCCCGTGGCGCGGGCATGCTCGATCGAGGCGCGCAGCACCAGAGGGTGCGCCGAGCACACCGAGTAGATCCCTGCGGCTTCGCCGGCGCGGTGGCGCCGCACGAGCTCGAGGAGCGCCTTCACGTGCCCTCCTCCGGCTCGATGACGAGCAGCGCCGCCGCGATGAACGCCAGCACGATGCCGGCGATCCTGAGTGGTTGCGGAACGACGCCGAGCAAGGCAAGAGCGAGCAGCGCGGTGATGAGTGGCGCGCCCGCGTTGGTGAGCGGCGAGACGACGATCGCCTTGCCGTAGCGGAAGGCATAGACCAGTGTGAGCGCGCCCACCGAGTTCAGGATCTGCGTGCCTGCGGCGAGCCAGGGACCCTCGAGTCCATAGTTGATCGGACGGGAGAAGTCCGTCATCCACAAGGCCACGGGCACGAGCGCCAGCCCCATGAGCGTCATGTAGAAGAAGATCCCTTCCGCGCTCATGCTGCGGTTGGCCAGCTTGATGAAGAAGGCCTGCACGCCCCAAGCGGCGAGGATGATGAGCGAGTAGACGAACCAGGCGACGCCGTGGCCGCTCAGTCCCTGTCCGGGCTGGTAGTCGAAGAGCGGCAGGGCGGCCAGCGCGATCAGGATCCCCAACGCACCGAGACGTGTCGTGCGCTCGCGCAGCCACAGGAGCGACAGCCCGATCGTCACCACCGGCGAGAGTGCGATCATGGGAAAAATGAGATAGGTGGGACCGGTGTGCACCGCGTGAAACAGGAGCATCTGGCCTCCGGCACCGGTGAGCCCGATGAGAGCGCCGAGGAGCACCGACCGCCTGTCCGTGGGGACCTTCCAGCCGCAGCGGGCAAGCGCATAGAGCGCCGGCGGAATCATCGTGATCGCCCACACCACGTAAATGAGCGTCTCGGGAAAGCCATGATCCGCCGGAAGCCCAGCGAAGGCGCCCCACACACCCCAAAACAGCGTAGTGACCAGGGCGTACACGAGGCCCGCCTGGCGTGGCGATCGGTCCAAATTCCCCCCTGTAATCAAAAGAACTCGAAAGTTCGTGATGACCGCTCTAGTATTTCGAACACTTACGAAGAAGTCAACGGCGGCGGTAGATATACGGTTTACGCAAATCTATAAACCATAATCGTAAGGTATCGAAAGCCACTGAGGCTGGCAACGCGACGGCAGCATGGCTTTTGTAACTTTACGCATTGGCCGCAATCGAAAGAGTATTCTTGCCCTTGGGAGCCTATGCACGATTTCAAACCCCGCGATGAGGCGGGCGCCGAGTTGCGCGCGGCGGAAAGCGCGGTGGAGCCGGGACTGCTCGTCGAAGAGCGGCGCCGGCGGATTTGCGACCTGCTGCAGGAGCGCGGGCGCGTCACGGTCGTTTCGCTGGCGCGGCGGTTCGACACCTCCACTGTGACCATTCGGGCGGACCTTGCGGCCCTGGAGCGAGCCGGCGCCCTCGTTCGCAGCCACGGCGGCGCCCTGCTCCCGCGCGACGGCCTCGATCAGCCGCTCACGGTCAAAGAGACACTGCACCACGCGGAGAAGGTTCGCATCGCGCGCATCGCGGTTTCCCTCATCCGCGACGGCGAGACGATCATCCTCGACTCGGGGACCACCACCGCCGAGATCGCCAAGCAGATCCGCGAGGCGCCTCTGCAGTCGGTCAACGTCATCACCAACGCGCTCAACGTCGCGACGCTGCTCGCGAGCGCGCCGATGGTGCGGCTGATCATGCCCGGTGGAATATTGCGCCGCGAGTCCAACTCCCTCTCCGGACACGTCGGCGAGGCTGCTCTCGCCGAGCTCCGGGCCGACCGGCTGTTCCTCGGCGCCGATGCCATCGATCCGACTCTCGGCGTCATGACGCCGCACCTTCCCGAGGCGCAGCTCAATCTGAAGATGATGGAGATCTCCCGACAGGTGGTCGCGGTAGCGGATTCCTCCAAGCTCCTGCGCCGCAACATCTCGCTGATCGCCCACGTGGAGCAGCTGCACATGCTGATCACCGACTCCGCCGCACCGGCCGCGGCCGTCGATGAGCTTCGCCGGCGCGGCGTGGAGGTTCTCCTCGCCTGAGCGCGGGCCTATGGCGCCGCGCGCGGGTCAGTGCGGCGGCCCCAGCCGGTGAATTTTGGATGGCGCAAACACGGTCGACATGTAGCCGATCGCCCGCACCCGCAGCTCCTTCTCCGCCGTCTCGCCGTCAAGACCCTTCGCCACGACGCTGACGCGGTACACGCCGGGCTCCGTCCACGCATGCATGACACGCGATCCGACTTCGGAAACTCCATCGCCGAAGCTCCAGTGATACTCCAGCACGGGCTGCGCACCGCTCTGCTGCGCCGAGCACGCGAGCGAAGCCCCGGTCCGGCCGGTCGCGGGGCACCGGATCGCGAATTGCGGCGGGGAGGCCGGCACCGTCTGGTCGATTATCTTGAGCATGCGCACGGAGCGCGGCGGCAGGTCGAGGCGCATCACGCCCGCGGCGACATCGGCCGTGCGGCCCGGCGACAACACATCGAAGAGCCGGTACGAGCCCGCCGCGGGGAGTCCGAGCCCGGCGAGCGCGACGACAGGATGCGTCTCGTGTCCCGTCCAGTTGAATACCGTGAGAATGCTCTGGCGCGCCGACTCCCTGAGGAAGAACACGCTCGGCTGCCGCTCACTGGCCGAATAGCTCATCAGATCTTCCGGAATCGACGCCTTGCCCAGGCGAACCATGTCGATCAAGCCGCGATTCTCGATGAGCGCGAGCCGTTTCGGGGAGTCCTCGAGCGAGGGTAGATTGTCCCCGATCTCGAGCATGCCACCCGCGACCGCCGCCAGGGCGATGGAAACCTGCGCCTCATTGAGCGTCAGGGGCTCTTTCCCCTCGTGCCAGGTCTGATCCGTTATCCGCTGTCTGGATACCGTGAAGGCATCCGGATCCGATACGAAGAAGTTGCGATCCATGTAGTAACGCGCGGCGATCCCCGTCGCGGCATCGCGGCTTGCGCCGAAGCTGTGCCCGGTATCCTGGGAGATCCGGCCATAGTCGACATAGCCGACCGGATTCAGCATGACGCTTCCGTCCTTGTCGAGATAGACCCCGGGCCCGACGGCGGCGCGGATGATCCGCAGGCCGATGCGCTGCGCCTCCATGGCGGTCGTATGCCGTTTGTAGTAGTAGCCCTCTATCGCACTGTCATCCATGAAATCGAGCTTGATGTAGTGGATGCCCCATTGGCGCACCAAGGCGCGATAGGTCCTGCGCAGGTAGGCCTGCGCGCCGGGATTGGTGGTATCGAGCACGTACAGCTGATCCTTGCCGTCGACGACGGTGCCGATGCGGATCGGCGCGCCTTTCGCATTCTTCACCAGCCAGTCCGGATGCCGCAGATACACCCAGGAGCGGACCGAGACCTCAAAGGGAGCCGTCCAGATTCCCGGTGTGAGGCCGCGGCCTCGGATCGCGTACTCGAGCCGGCTCAGGCCCTGGGGAAAGAGGGTCGCGTTGGGGCTGAAGTAATCACCGCGCGCGAACTGGTAGCCCTCGTCGATGTGGAAGAGGTCGTAGCCGAAAGGCTTCAGATGGCTGGCCTCCCAGGCGGCATTCGTCAGCGCCGCTCCTGAGTTGAGCCCGAAATAGTATGCGGTCCAGCTCCACCATCCCATGAGGGGAGGCGCTCCCACCCGGGCATGGTGAATCCGGCGGATCAGTCGCCCGTAGCTGCGAAGCTGAAAGTGATATCGCTGGCTGACGCTGAGCGCCAGCGTCTCCGAGCGCAGCTGCCCTCCAGGGGCGATGGGCAGGCTGAGCATGATCCGGTCTTGGGCCGGCGCCTTCTCGAGCGAGTTGTCCTCCTCGAGCTCGGTGGTACCGGTGGAGTCCACCTGGTATCCCGAGATGCGCGGTGCGCCCCCCTCGGTCGAGACCTCGAGCCGCAGGATGGTCAGGAAGCGCTTCGAGGTCAGCGCCCCGATGAAAAGACTCGAATGAGTCTCGCGGTTGTAGATCAGCTGACTGCCGACGGCCCGCGCCATCCCGTGATCGATGCGCCCGAGGTCGTGGATCCGCATCGCGGGCCGGTCCTCGCTGAAGCTGTCGGAAAGCACCCGGTCCGCCGCGGCCGGACCGCCGAGATCCGCGACCTTCCCGCCCGACGCCCCCACCAGGCGGATGGCCTGCACGTGTATCCGCCGGCCCGTCGAGTTGACGACGGCGGCTCTGAGATCCGCGAAAGGCTCGGCAGCATAGACGCGCAGCCGGTACCGCAGATCCGGCTGTCCGGGTCGGCCCGAGCAGGTGACGCGCCATTCGGTCGCCCGCCCGAGATAGCCTTCGGCCGCTGAGCGGCCGACCTGGCAGTGCGGATAATCCGTCGTCCTCACCCAATGGCCGTCGACTTTCGCCGCCACGGCCGAGACGAGCGTCGGTTGGGAGGCGGCCGATCCCGCGACGCTGTATTCGCCTCGGGAATTCACCGTGACGCGCAACGACGAGGCGTCCGCCCGCGGCATCTGCAGCAACAGAGCCGATCCGAAAGCCAGGACCGCAAAACTCACGCGCCGCAGCGGCTGCCCCACGATCGGTTTCATGCTTCCGGCTCTCATGTAGCGTTTCGACATTAAATGGAAAATTACTACATCTGTGGACCGGTCCGCAACAAACCGGGACGGGGGCCGAGCGGGCCGGCCGCATCTCCCGCTCAAATCCCGTGGCTGAGGGCGTCTGCCCGGGGCGTCAGCGCGCCGGCAATGATCAGATGCCGCATCTCCAGATGCGCGGAATCGAGCAACACGATGTCCGCGCGGGCGCCCGCGCTCAGATGGCCGTGATCCGCGTGCAACCCCGCGGCATGCGCGGGAATCGACGTCACCATCGCGAGCGCCGTTTCCAACGGCAGCAGGACGTTGCGGACCAGGCGCCGGAGGGTGCCGATCATGTCGATGTGGACGCCGGCGAGTGAGCCGCGAGCATCGATCAGCTTGCCTTCGCGCAGGGCGATCTTCGCGCCATATAGCTCGAACACGGGAGGTCCATGCACCGTGGGCATCGCGTCGGTCACCGCGAAAAGGGCACCCGAGGAGCATTTCGCTCGGACGGCCAACCGCAGCATCGTGTCATCGATGTGCCATCCATCGGCAATCACACCGCACCACGCGGAGCTGTCCAGTGCAACGCCGGTCATCCCCACCCTTTTCGTGCGCAACGGTGGCATCCCGTTGAAGAGGTGAGTAAAGAGGGTCGCGCCTTCGGCGAGCGCCTCGCGGGTCTGGCACTCGTCCGCGCCACTGTGCCCGATGGATACCTTCACTCCCATCGCGACCAGCTCGCGCACGACGCCGGACGGAACCCGCTCGGGCGCCAAGGTGAGGATCACTGGGATGCCCCGCTCGCACAGCCGGCGCAGCAGCCCCTGCGTGTGCTCATCGTATCGGCGGATGAGGTCGAGCGCGTGCGCGCCGCGAAAATCCGGCGAGATGTGCGGCCCTTCGATGTGCATTCCCGCGACCCCGTGCTCTCCATACACCGTGAGCACCGCTTCCACGGCCCGCTCCATGACATGGGGAGGGCTGGTGAGGAGGGTCGGCAGCCAGGCGCCGGTACCGCCCTGCCGGTGTGCCGCCGCGATTGCCGCGAGGGCCGCCGGCGTCGGCTCGTTGGTGAAAAGCACGCCCCCGCCACCGTTGACCTGCAGATCGACGAATGCCGGACAGGCGAGATACTCGCTGTCCCAGCACGGCGCACCGTCGGCGGAGGCTTCGGCCGCATCAGCGACAGCAGCGATACGTCCGTCCACGATGCGCAGTGCGACCGAGCGGCGCATCCGCTCTCCGTCGAAGAGCAGCTTCGGCCGCAGCCACCACGGGCCTGCCGTCGGCGGTGTCATGTCAGGACCGGGTCAACAGCATGGCGGCGCCCCGCGTGCCGCTCGCATCGCCAAAGCGCGCCGAGGCGAACCGTGTCGGCCGGCCGGGCATCCGCAGAGCCCCATACGCGCTCGCGAGCATTGCCGCCACCTCGGGAATGCGCGAGAGGCCGCCGCCGAGCACGACACAATCCATATCGATCGTGCACTGAGCGGTGTGAATCAGCTCGGCCAGCAGCCCCAGCCAGTCGCGCATCGTGGCAGCCATGGCCTCGTCTCCAGCCCTCGCGAGCCGCGCGATCTCGGGCGGTGAGCGGTCCGTGCCGCCATGACGGCCGGCGAGGCGCGCCATTCCAGGGCCCGACACCAGCGTCTCGTAGCAGCCGACGCGCCCGCATCCGCACGGCAGGATGGGCAATCCCCATGCCGCCACGCACCGCCCCGGAATACCGAGGTGGCCGAGCTCGCCCGGCAAATCATTGTGCCCGAGCACCAGCCGGCCGTGATGGGCGACGCCACCGCCGACACCCGTCCCCAGGATCAGGCCGAGGATGGTCTCACCGCCATCGCCCGCGCCCCCGTTGGCCTCGGAGAGCGCAAAGCACTTGCAGTCGTTCGCCATGGCCACGCTCCGGCCGAGCCGCACGACGAGGTCCTCGCGCAGCGGCCGGCCGGTGGCCGGCAGGTTCGATGTCAGCGCACGCCCGGTGGCATGATCGACGAGTCCCGGCAGCCCGATACCAAGGCCGACGGCGCGGCCGGCGCGCGCATCGAGCCAACGCGCCTCGCCGACGATGCAATCCAAGAGCTCCTCGTACGTCGCGCAGGCGGTGTCGACGCGCCGCCGCTCGAGCGGGCGAAATCGCTCGTCAAACAGGCAACTCTCGATCTTCGTGCCCCCGACATCCATGCCGCCATACAAGCAGCCCTCTGCAATGGACGATTGAGCATCCGCTTGCGGCGCGCCGGCACGATCGGTCATGGCCGGGTCACCGTCGTACGCGGCGGCGTCCGAGCGCTCGCTGACCGGTTCGGACGTCCACGCAATGCACCGCGACGCCGAGCCCCTCGAGCTGCTTGACGAGCACCGGGTCGACGTCGGTGTCGGTCACGATGATGTCCACGGTGCGGATGTCGCATATGCGATGCAGGCTCGGCGTGCCGAACTTGGAGGAGTCGGCCAGCACCACCACCCGGTCGCTGGCGCGGATCATTGCCGCGTTCTTCTGTGCCTCTTCCTCGTTGAACGTGCTGAGACCCAGGCGCAGATCGATCGCATCCGCGCCCAGAAAGAACGTGTCGAAGTGCAACTCCGCCAGGAAGCGCTCCATGAATCGCCCGCCTATGGCCATGGTGTCGTAGCGGACCGTCCCGGCCGGCACGATGACCTCGTGCTGCTGGTAGCGGCCGAGCAGGTTGACGACCTCGAGATCCGCGGTGAGGATCGACAGGCCTCGCGCCTCGCCCAATTGCGTCGCGAAGGTCCGCAGCGTCGAGCCTGAGTCGATGATGATCGCGCGCTCTCGCTCGATCAGACCGGCGGCGTACCGGGCAATCGATCGCTTCTTGGTGACGTTCACCTGCTCGCGGTCGGAGACGTTGGGCGCGATGAGGTTGAGCCGGAACTCCGGCAACTCCCGCGCCAGGGATTTCGCGAGCTCGATGCGAAACTCCGGCACGCCCTTGCAGCCGTAGCTCTTGCAGTAGCGCACGATGCTGGGCTCGCTGACATCGGCGCCCGCGGCGATCGCCCGCAGCGGCGCGTGCATGAAGGAATCCGGATCGGCGACGAGATACTTCGCAATGCGGCTGAATGCCTTCGACAGATGGCCCATGTCGGCGCGGATCCGGTCGAACAGAGCCCCCTGGGGCCGCTGCGGGGCCGCCCCGCCGTCGGGCGGTAGAGGCGTGCCGCCGTCGCCATCGCCTCGACGCGAGTTTCGACTCATCAGCCCGCTCCTCTCAATGCACGTGGAAGGCCGATTCTACGGTGCGCATAGAGGGCGTAGCTCAGGATGAACGCGTACATCGGCACTAGCGCCAGATAGGCCATCTGGTTGCCCACGACGCGCGCCAGCAGCCCATAGCAGGGCGGCATGACGGCGCCACCGACGATGGCCATGATCATGATCGCGGCTCCGGTCTTGGTATGCTCGCCGAGACCGGTGAGCGCAATCGGAAAGATCGCCGGCCAGAGCACCGCGTTCGCGAATCCCAGCGAGGCGACCATCAGTACGCTCAGCATGCCGTGCGTGGCGGCGATGGCGACGGTGAGGACGATGCCGGCGCCGGCCGAGAGCGCCAGCGCTCTTTCCTGGCCGATGCGTCGCGGAATCAGCGCGATTCCGAGCAGATAGCCGATCACCATGGCCGCCAGCGTCAGGCTCGCGAAGAAGCGGGCAGTCTGGAGGGGGAAGTGTAACGCCTGCCCATAGAGCACGATCGTGTCCCCGGCGATCACCTCGAGCGCCATCTCGAAGAAAAGCGCCCCGAAGCCGAAGAGCAGGAGCGGGTGGCTCGACAACCTGAACCGCCCTTTCTCGCCGCCATTGCGCTCGGCCGGCGGCTCCTTCGGCTCCGGTAATCCTGACCGCTCCACGGCGACCGTCAATGCCAGCAGCCCCACTGCCAGCGCGAGGTACGGCAGGATGAGGCGATGCGCGAGCTGGCTCAGCGCCGCCTCACCGCCAGGTCCGTGAGCGGCGATCCGCATGCGGCCAAAATCCGCGAACACCAGCGCGCCGAGCAGCATGGGGCTGATCGCGCCCGCGAGCTTGTTGCATACCCCCATGATCGACACGCGGCGGGCCGCGCTCTCCGGGGGGCCTAGGATGATGACGTAAGGATTGGTCGCCGTTTGCAACAGACACAGCCCCGTTCCCTGAACGAAGAGTCCCGTGAGAAAGACCCCGTAGGAGCGCAGGAGCGCGGCCGGCACGAACACCAAGGTCCCCACGGCCATGATTCCGAGCCCGAGGGCCATGCCGTGCCGGTACCCGGTGACGCCCAGCACTCGCGCCGAGGGGATCGCCATGACGAAATAGGCGATATAGAAGGCGAAGGTAACGAGGAGCGCCTGGAAGGTGTCGAGCTGACAGACGAGCTTGAGGAAGGGGATGAGGACGCCATTCAGCCAAGTGACGCAGCCAAAGAGCGCGAACAGGCCGGCCATGAGCACCAGCGCCCGCCTCTCGGTCCCCGCAGCGGACATCGCCGTGGCGCTCACCGGCTGATCACGCCGCTCGGCAGGGTCCAGATCTGCGAGGCCAGGTTGTGTCCGCAGGCTTTGACCGCGAGTCCGCCTTTCCTCAAGCCGGTAAGGCACAGGCGGCTGGCCCGATTGACCAGATTCCCAGAGAGGGTGTAGCGCCATCGCTGATCCGCGGTGGAACGGCATCGCGCGAGCGCCGCGCCCGCACCCTTCTGGGTGAGGCACTCCCCTGCCGAGCGCAGCGCGCCGCTCGGCATGATCCGCCAGAGTTCAGCCGGCGTGCCGGCGCACTGCTCCACGCTGCCCGGCGCGGCCAGACAGCGCGTGTAGTCTGCGGCGTCCCGCCGGCTGTGCGCGGTGTCCGGCACGATTCGAGTGACGGCGCCGATCCGCGCCGCAGTGCCGCAGGCCGCACCGGGCCGAATCTTCCAGATGGCGGTGTCATGCGCGTCGATTGCGGCACGGAGCTCTCCAGCGGACGCGCCCCGCGCGCCGGTCCAGAGGTCCTGAGCTTCGAACCGGCAGCGCCGCCCGGTGAAACCGAGCTCGCCGGGGAAGACTCGCACCCGAAGCGCCGCGGCGCTGCGATTCAGTACGGCAATCGCGTACGTGCCGTCGTGCAGCGGCTTCATCAGCAGGTCCATCGCCGGGCCGCGGCGCACCAGAGTGGCCATGCGGCCCGCCGGATCCCGGTCTACCGCCAACACCGCTTCATTGCCAAGAATCGCGAGCACCGCCGGCGAGAGCTTCTCGAGGTTCGAGCTCAGGATCAAAGGAGCCGACATCATCGACCAGAGGGCGAGCTGACTGCGGGTCTCGGCCAGTGTCATCCCGTGATCGCCGCCGATGATGAAATCCGCATCGTCCCAGTTCCCGGGTCTCTGGAAGCGGCCGAGCTGCAGGTTGTAGTCATAGTTCCACATGACGCTGCGGAAACGCGACCGGTGCGGCCGGCTGCGATCGTAAATCGCGACGTCGGTGCCCTCGCGCCAGAGCTGGCCGTAGCCGCGGGCCCAGCCGAGGACGTCATACCAATCCGGGGTGCCCTGGAAATACGCCGGCGCGGACTGCGAGAAGACGACCGGCCTGCCGGCCCGATCGAGCGCAATGCGCTCGGCACGGTACGCGGCGCGGTATGCGGCGTTTTTCGATTGGCCCGGGGCCTCATGAACGTTGCAGCCATCGAGCTTGAGATAATCCACTCCCCAGGAGGCGAAGAGCTTTGCGTCCGCGAGGAAATGAGACTTGCCGCCGGCGGCCGGAGCGCCGCTGCCGGCGAAGCCTCCGCAAGTCTCGGAGCCGGCATCCTCGTAGATCCCGAACTTAAGTCCGAGCGCGTGGATCGCCGCGGCGACCGGCCGCATCCCGTGGGGGAACCTGCCTGGATCGGGCTGCAGGCTTCCCCGAGCGTTCCGCTTCGGCGACATCCAACAGTCGTCGATCGTCACCGTGTCGTAGCCTCGGGCCGCGAGCCCCGACCTGACGAGCACTCGGGCATTCGCCACGATCGTCTTCGCCGTGTAGTCGCACTGGTAATGCGCCCAATCATTCCATCCCATCGGCGGCGTGGCGGCCAGCCGCCGCCCTTCGGCCGCCTGCGCCCGCTGCGGGAGACAG
>JABBNZ010000205.1 GCA_019352035.1 Pseudomonadota bacterium
CTTCCGATCTGGATCGCCGCGTTCTTCAACACTTGCCGCCATCGGGGCGCGCGGATCTGTCGCGAGCGCAGCGGCCACGCCGCGCGCCGCCTGATCTGTCCCTACCACCAGTGGGCATACGATCTCGAGGGACGGCTGGCGCAGGCTCCAAGGATGCACGAGGGATTCGACCGGCACGAGTTTCGCCTCGCGCCGGTACGGGTGGAGACCGTTGGCGGAGTGGTCTTCATCTGCCTCACGGATGACGCGCCGGACTTTGCCCCGTTTCGCGCCGCCCTCGAGCCGATGCTCGAGCCGCACGAGCTCAGCCGGGCCAAGGTGGCCCATACCATGACGCTCATCGAGCGCGCCGACTGGAAGCTCGTCATGGAGAATGCCCGCGAGTGTTATCACTGCCGCGCGGGGCATCCACAGCTCATGCGCTCCTATAGCGACTTCACGGCGCCGGACGTATCGGGGCGCGCCGCCGAGTGGATCGCCGCCTACGAGGCGCGCTGCGAGGCCAGGGGGCTGAAGAGCGGCTCGGTCATCGGCCCATGGTACGAGATTGGCCGTTATCCGCTTACCGAGGGCACGGTGTCCTACACCATGGATGGCCGGCCCGCAGTGGCGAGGACGCTCGGCCGCGTCGGCGACGGTGACGTGGGCGTTCTATGGTGGGCAATCCAGCCGAACGGATTCAACCATGTCGCGGGCGATTACGCGTTTTTCCTCCAGGCGATGCCGACTGGGCCGCTCGAGACGACCGTCACGGGAACCTGGATCGTGCACGAGGATGCGGTGGAGGGTGTCGACTACGACCTGCCGCGGCTGATCGAAGTCTGGAGCGCCACCAACGACCAGGATCGAGCGCTTTCGGAGAACAACCAGCGCGGCGTCGAGTCGCTCGCGTACGCGCCGGGACCGTACTCGCGCACGAGCGAGCAGCTCGTGCTGCGCCTGGTCGACTGGTACTGCGGGGCAGCCGAGCGATATCTCGCGGGCGCTGGCGCGTGATTCGCGATCTCGAGACCGTGTGGATACCGCTGTCCGATGGCTGTCGGCTGGCCGCACGCATCTGGATGCCCGCGAGCGCGGACAGCTCGCCGGTGCCCGCCATCCTCGAGTACATACCGTATCGCAAGCGCGACTTCATGCGGCGGCGGGATGAGAGCATCCATCCGTGGCTCGCTGCCCGCGGGTATGCCTGCTTGCGGGTCGACATGCGCGGCTCGGGCGATTCGGACGGCATCCTTCACGACGAGTATCTCGCCCAGGAGCAGGAAGATGCTCTGGAGGTGATCGCCTGGATCGCCCGCCAGCCGTGGTGTTCCGGCCGAGTCGGCATGATGGGCAAGTCCTGGGGCGCCTACAACTCTCTGCAGGTGGCGGCGCGGCGCCCGCCGGCGCTTGCTGCGATCGTCGCGGTCATGGGCACCGACGACCGCTTCGCCGAATGCATCCACTACTCGGGCGGCGCGCTGCTCAACGACAATTTCTGGTGGGGCTGCATCATGCAGCTCTTCAACGCGCGCCCGCCAGACCCGCAGATCGTCGGCGAGCGCTGGCGCGGGATGTGGCGCGAGCGGCTCGAGGCGGAGCGGTTCTGGCCGGAGATCTGGCTCAGGCACCAGCGGCTCGACGCCTATTGGCGGCATGCGTCTGTCTGCTTCGACTATGCCGCCATCCAGTGCCCGGTGTGGTTCTGGGGCGGCTGGGCTGACCTCTACCGGGACACGCCGCTTCGACTGGCGGAACGCTTGCTGGTGCCCCACAAGGTGACTGTCGGCCCGTGGGCGCACCTCTATCCGCACGAGGCTGAGCCGAAACCGGCGGTGGGCTTCCTGCAGGAGTCGCTGCGTTGGTGGGACCGCTGGCTCAAGGACCGGGACACCGGGGTCGAGCGGGAGCCGCCGATGCGGTTTTATATGATGGAGAGCGTGCCTCCGGCGACGCATCTCGAGGAGCGCGCGGGCCGCTGGATCGTGGAGCGGGCATGGCCGAGCCCGCACGTCGTGACGCGAGCACTGATGCTCCATCCCGGCCGGCTCGATGCCGATTGCGCCACCGCGCAACCGGCCGTGCTCAAAGTGGCATCGCCCCAGTCCACCGGCCTCGCCTCCGGGGACTGGGCCAGCTTCGGGGTGGCGGGGGACCTGCCAGGCGATCAGTCCCTTGATGCCTTCGGCTCGCTCGAGTTTCACGGCGAACCCCTGACAGAGCGCCTCGAGCTGCTGGGCCATGCCCGCGCCACCGTCGATGTAGCCATCGACGCGCGCGCGGCCGTCGTGACTGCGCGGCTTATCGACGTGGCGCCCGACGGCAGAGCGACGCTAGTCGCGCGGGGATTTCTCAACCTCTCGCAGCGCGAGAGCCGCGAGAGTCCCTCGGCCGTGGTGCCAGGAGAGCGCTACCGCATTGTGGTGCAGATGACCGGGACTGCCTACGCGTTTCCGGCGGGTCATCGCGTCAGACTGGCGCTCTCGACCGCGTATTGGCCCGTCGTATGGCCGTCGCCGGAGCCCGTGACGCTCTCAGTGTTCACCGGTGCCTCCATGCTGGAGTTGCCCGTACGTCAGCCGCAGGCCGCAGATTTGCAAGTGCCGCCGTTGCCGGCGCCCGAGGCGGCTGTGCCCTCTGCGGTAACGGTGCTGCGGCCGGGGCGGCTCGAGCGCTCGGTGACCCTCGATCAGGTGAGCGGCGAAGTGACTCATCGGCTCTTCATCGACGGTGGAGTGTTCGGTCCCTGGGGGAAGCTGCGTCTCGAGGCCACCGGCATGGAGATGAGCCATATCTACGAACGCGTGTACAGCATCCGCCCTGACGATCCGCTGTCAGCGCGAGCGGTGATGCTGCAGTCCTACGAGATGGGGCAGGGGTCGCAGGGGTCCTGGCAGGTTCGAATCGACACCCACGCCGCGATGAGCTCTACCCGTACGACGTTCGAGCTCGACGCCTGGGTCGAAGCGCGCGAAGGC
>JABBNZ010000206.1 GCA_019352035.1 Pseudomonadota bacterium
GTGGTACTCGACCTCGGGATCGGCGGGGCTCAGCTTGACCGCGCGGGCGAGCAGCGGCACCGCTCTTGCGGCATCGTGTTGGCGAGCCAGGATCCAGCCGAGCGTATCGATGACCTGCGCGGTTTGCGGCGCGAGCTTGTAGGCGCGCTCGGCGAGGGTCTCGGCCCGCGGATCCTCGAGCTTGCTGTAGACCCAGGCGAGGTTGTTGAGGGCGACGACATTGTCCGGCGACTGCCGTACCGTGGCCTCGAATTGCCGCGCGGCCCGATGCAACGCGTGGGACCCGAGATAGTACTCGCCGAGAATCTCGTGCACGCGCCAGTCGCCGGGCTCGCGCGCCACCCAGTCCTCGAGGGGCTTCTGGGGATCGGCCTGGTGGCTCGCAAGCCGCACCCGATAGAGCTGGACCGCCACCCGGGCAGTGGGATGAAGGGTCTGCGCCTGCGTGTAGGCTGCCAATGCGGCGCCTGCATGGCCGACAGCACTTTCCACGTAGCCCTTCAGGGCCCATGCTGCGGCGTCCTTCGGCCGGGCCGCGGCGAGCGCACTGACGCGCGCCAGCGCCGCCGGGCCCTTGCCGGCGTGCAGGTCCATCAAGGCGAGAATACCGATGACAGGAGGCCAGTCGGGCCGGAGCCCCGCCGCCTTCAGCAGCGATGTCCGCGCCGCGGGGGCCTCATTGAGGGCCAATTGCGCTCGCGCGCTGTTCAGCCAGTAAAGGGCGTTGTTGGGCGCGAGCACGGTGGCCTGCGCGAATCGCGCCAGCGCCGGTCCGTACTGGTTGGCCTCGAGGAGCAGCACGCCGGCGTCCTCGATGAGCGCCGCCTGTCCGGGCTGCGCGGCGATCGCCTGATCGAGCGTGGCCTGCGCGCTCTTGAGGTCTCCGCTGGCGAGCTCCACGCGGGCGATCGCGAGCTTGATGCCGGGGCCGGCGCCAGGCTTGTCGGCCGCCTTCAGCAGGGCGAGCGCTTGCGGGATTGCCTTGGTGCGCACGAGCACCCCGGCGAGGGCGAGGCGCACGGCGAGCGCATCGGGATTGGCGGCGAGCGCCGTGGTGAGGGTCTTCTTCGCGCCGGCCAGGTCACCCGTGGCGGCCTGTAGGTGCGCCAGATTGATCGCCGCGGTCTGATCCTTCGAGTCGCCCTGCAGTTTGCGCTCGAGCGCCTGCACGGCGGCCTTGGTGTCGCCGGTATGGGCCCCGGCCGCCCCGAGGAGGGACAGGAGCCCGGGATCGGCCGGCTCCGACTCGAGGGCCGGTGTCAGGACGGACAATGCGGCCTCGGGGTTGCCGAGGCGCAGCCGCACGGTCGCAAGGAGGTTGCGAGCCTGGACGTTGTCGGGCAGCGCCTGCACGACCTGCTCGAGCTGCTGCTGCGCCTGTTGCAGGTTGCCCTGGGCGAGCTCGGCAGCGCCAAGATACAACTTCGCCTCCACGAAGCCCGGCGCCCGGGCAACCGCTCCCTGGAGCTGATTGATTCCCGCGCTTAAGTTGCCCCTCGCGAGCTCGATGCGCCCGGCGAGAAACTGCGAGGCCGGCGCCGACGGAGCGACCTTGGCGAGGGCCCCCTGACTCTGCGCGGCCGCGGCGAGCTGGCCCTGGGCCAGCCGGGCCTCGGTGAGCGCGATCAGGGCACCCGTCCGATAGAAGATCGGCTCCGCGGGCGGCATCCGCTCAAGGGCGAGCGTCAGTGCCTGTTCCGCCGCGGCGTACTCGCCGCGCGAGGCCAGGATGCGGCCTTTAAGGAGCGGCGGCAGCGCGGACTTCGTGTCGCGCCGCATGGCCGTATCGAGCCGCTGCAACGCCTGATCGAGCTGCCCCTGGCGCGCGAGCGCCTCGGCCATGACGACCTGGCCGCCTGTCAGATCCGGGTGCTGAGCGAGCAGCGGCTGGAGGACTGCGACGGCCTTCTCCAGCTGCCCGGTGGCCAGGTAGGCCCGGGCCAGGTCGAGTGATGCGGTCGGCTCGCCGGGATTGACCGTGTGGCCGTTGATCGCCGCGATCACGGACTTCGGCCGGCCCTCCGCCAGCCAGACCTGAATGCGCTGGGCATCGAGGTCCGGGCCCTTCGCGCCTGCGGCCAGGGCATGCTTCAGGGACGACCGCGCCCCGCTGATGTCGCCCGCATCGAAGGAGACCTGGGCCAGCAACCGCCAAGCCTCGGCATTGTCCGGATGGCCCTGGATGACGGTGCGCAGCTCCGCGGCCGCGCCCTGCCAGTTGCCGCTCTTGATTTCCTTCTTGGCGACCGCGATACGGTGCTGGGGCGTGATCAGGAGGCCGCAGCCGCAGAGCAGCAGGCAGACCGCCATGAGGCCGAGATATCCGGCCTGACCGGTCGCCGACGCGACCCATCTCCTTCTCATTGCAGTGCTATCCAGCATGGGAATGAGGTTCGCCGGCGACCGCAGATGGCTCTCCGGTGCTTGGGCGTCCATATTTTTGGTAGGCGATTGTAGCAGCCGTGGGCCTCGAATACCTGGCAGCCCGTCTCACTATACGGGCGCATCCTGCGTGGATTTCCGGGTCGATTATGTGTCGGCCGCCGAGATCAGCGAGACCGCCGCCGCTCGGCGCATTGAGCCTCAACGAGCTCGTGAAGGTCGCGCTCGAGCGGGAAACCGCTGAAGGGATGGCGTAGCGGCAGGAGCGCACCGACCCTGCAGCGCTGCGGACGCCATCGCGACTGCTCGCGCGAGGCGGAATATCACTTGCGACCTGCGGGTCGCCGTGGCGCCGATCGTGGTGGAGAGGAGGCCATCACGGAGCCGGCGAAGAGCCGGCAGTTCATCCGGTAAGAGACATACGTCTAGCGCTAGCGGTCACAGTCGTTGTCGGTGGTCTGGCCGGTGGCAGTCCGGCCCAGGCACGAGCAGATTCTGCGGCATCCCGCCGCAATTCGCTCTGGGATCCATTCAAGATTTACTACTAGCAGCCGCGCCCCCC
>JABBNZ010000070.1 GCA_019352035.1 Pseudomonadota bacterium
TTCCACCTCCGTCGCCAGGCTGGTCAGCTCGAAGTAATGCGTCGCGAAGAGCGTGAATGACTTGATGCGCGTCGCGATGTGATGCGCCATCGCCCAGGCGAGCGAGAGCCCGTCGAACGTGCTGGTGCCGCGCCCGATCTCGTCCATCAGGATGAGGCTGCGGTCGGTCGCGTTGTGCAGGATGTTGGCGGCCTCGGTCATCTCCACCATGAAGGTGGACCGGCCTCCCGCCAGATCATCGGCCGCGCCGATGCGGGTGAAGATGCGATCGATGGGCCCGAGGGTGGCGCTATCGGCCGGCACGTAGCTGCCGATATTCGCCAGCACCGCAATCAGCGCCGCCTGACGCATGTATGTCGACTTGCCGCCCATGTTGGGGCCCGTGATGATGAGCATGCGGCGGGCTGAGTCGAGCTTGAGGTCATTCGGCACGAACGGGGTGGAGGCAAAGCGTTCGACGACCGGATGCCGGCCGCCCTCGACGCAGAGCACGGGGTCGGCGACGAGCCGCGGCGCCGTCCACTGCAGAGCGCATGCCCGATCCGCGAGCGAGGCCAGCGAGTCGAGTTCCGACAGCGCGGCGGCGGTGTCCTGCAGGGGCGCGAGGCTGTCGGTGAGCCGGGTCAGGATCGCCTCGTAAAGCTCCTTCTCCCGCGCCAGCGCGCGCTCGCGTGCGCCGAGCACCCGATCCTCGAAGCTCTTCAGCTCCGCGGTGATGAAGCGCTCGGCGGACTTGACCGTCTGGCGGCGCACGTAGTCCTTCGGTGCCCGCTCGGCGTCCTTGCGCGAGATCTCGATGAAGAAGCCCTGCACCCGGTTGTAGCCGAGCTTCAGGCCCGCGATGCCGGAGCGTTCGCGCTCGCGCTGCTCCAGCTCCAGGAGGAACTCATCGGTGTGCGTGGCGATCTTGCGCAGCTCATCGAGCTCGGCATCGTAGCCGGCGGCGATCACATCGCCGTCCCGCACGAACGTAGAGGGCTCTTCCGCAATCGCCTTGCCGAGAAGATCGACGACATCGCCATGCTCGCCGATCCTGCCGGCGAGCTCGGTGATGAGCGGCGAGTCGATCGCGCGCAGTCCGGACTTCAGGGCGGGGACCGCCGCGAGGGAGACGCGCAGTTGAGTCAGATCCCGTGGCCTCGCCGACCGCAGCGCCACGCGCGCCAGGATCCGCTCCACGTCCCCGATGCCCCGCAGCTGCTCCCGCACCCCTTCGAACCGGCGCGCATCGATCAGCGCGCCGAGCGCCTGATAGCGGGCCCGCAGCGCCGCGTGGCTGGTGAGGGGCCGATTGAGCCAGCGCCGAAGCTGGCGCGAGCCCATGGCGGTCACGCACTGGTCCAGCACCGCGAAGAGCGTGGCGTCCTCCCTGCCGGTGAGGCTCGCATCGAGCTCGAGGTTGCGGCGCGTTGCGGCATCTATGATCAGGGCGTCCGTGCGCTCCTCGACGTGAAGTCCCCGGATGTGCGGGAGCGCGGTCTTCTGCGTGTCGCGTACGTACTGCAGCAGGGCGCCCGCCGCGCAGATCGCGAGCGGCAACTCGTCGGCGCCGAAGCCTTTGAGGTCGAGGGTGCCGAGCTGATCGGTGAGGAGCCGCGAAGCGCTCGCCAGCTCGAAATTCCAGGGCGGCCGCGAGCGCAGCGCGGTCCCGTTACGCTTCAAGTCCTCCTGCGCCGTGCCTTCCGGGAGGAGGAGCTCCGCGGGCTTCAGGCGCTCGATCTCAGCCGCAAGCGCACTCTGGCCGGTGGACTCCAGCACGGTGAAGCGTCCGGCCGCCAGATCGAGCCAGGCGAGCCCGAACCGCTCGCCCTCGCGCACCGCCGCGGCCACGAGCGTCTCCTGGCGCTCCTCGAGCAGGGCGTCGTCGGTGACAGTGCCCGGCGTGATGATCCGCACCACCTCCCGCTCGACCGGTCCTTTGGACTTCGCCGGATCGCCGATCTGCTCGCAGATCGCGACGCTCTCTCCCTTGCGCACGAGCCGCGCGAGATAGCCCTCCACGCTGTGGAACGGCACGCCCGCCATCGGGATGGGCTGTCCGGCGGACTGGCCGCGGGCGGTCAGCGTGATGTCGAGGAGCGCCGCGGCGCGCCGCGCGTCATCGTAGAAGAGCTCGTAGAAATCCCCCATGCGATAGAAGAGCAGCGCATCCGGATGGCGGCTCTTGATGCGCAGGTACTGCTGCATCACGGGGGTGTGATTTTGACCCAGGTCCGGTTTGTGCGCGGTAGTTGTACTTTCCATTCGAAACCAGTCACTTGTCTGTTCGGCCATGCTCTGGATCGCGGTTTGCGCGCGCCCGGGGGTCGGGGCCGCTGCGAGAGCCCGGCGAGGGCGAGGCTAGCCGCCGATCGTAGCTGTGAAAGAAGCCCGGCGGGTGGCTGATTCATGGCCGCTGTGATATTGTGTAGCAAATAATCTACACGTGGTGATGTGTGGCGCTCAACATCCGCAACAAGCAAGCCGAGGATCTGGCGGCCGCACTGGCCAAGCTCACCGGTGAGACAAAGACGGACGCAGTGCTCCAGGCGCTTCAGGAGCGCTTGGAGCGAGTGCGCCGTTCCCGCGCCGCGCGGCGGCGGCTTGCCGACGACCTCGATGAGATCGCTCTGCACTGCGCGTCCCGGAAAGTACTCGATCGGCGCACCGCGGAGCAGATCATGGGGTATGACGAGCACGGATTGCCGCGCTGATGGTGATCGACACCTCGGCATTGCTGGCCATCCTTCAGGACGAGCCGCAGCGGCGCCGGTTCAATGAAGCGATCGAGGCGGACGATACTCGCGCGCTGTCGACGGGGTCCTTCCTCGAGACCTCGATGATTCTCGAGTCGCGGTTCGGTGCGGACGGCGTGCGCGATCTCGATCATTTTATCGCCAAGGCCCAGATATCCCTGTCGGCGGTGGATGCGGAGCAGGCTCGGCTCGCCCGCGACGGCTTTCGCAAGTACGGAAAGGGCCGCCACCCCGCCGGCCTGAATTTTGGCGATTGCTTCTCGTATGCGCTCGCGCGCTCCCTGGATGAACCTTTGCTCTTCAAGGGAAACGATTTCCTGCGGACAGACGTGGAATGTCACCCGGCGAGCGAGGCTGGAAGCAGCTGAGTGTCCGTCCGGGACGACAGGTCTGATCAGCCTTTCGCCGGAGCCGGGAGGTGCGGAGAGTGCGGCGCCGAAGACCCCGTCAGGGTGAGAGCCCCATTTGAGCGAAGTACTTGACGATGCCGCTGTCGCTTTTCTTCGCGGCCGCGAGATCCTTCTGCGCCCGCGTCTTGCGCCCCAGGCGCAGCTCGGCGAGGCCTCGCCCGTAAAGCGCGGTCGCCATCGCCGGACTGATGTCGAGCGCGGCGTCGTAATCGCTGATCGCCGCCCTCGGGCGGCCGAGCCGCAAATAGACGAGGCCCCGGCTGGCGAGAGTGTTCATGTTGTACCAGACATCGAGCGAGTGATTGCAATCGGCCAGTGCCGCGCCCAGATCCTGATCGGTCCTCGCCCGCAGCCAGCAGCGGTGGTCCAGACCGTAGGCCTGATCGCCCTTGAGCGGATGGGTGCTCAGCCACTGATTGATCTGCGTGAGGCCAGCCTGGTAGTCGCCAAGCCAGCCGTACATCGCGCCCAGCGTCAGGCGTACATCTGCGTCCGGTGCGGACGACCGGCTTATCGCTTCGAGGTCCGCTTTGATGACGGCGGTGGATGACGTCGGATCAGCGTCAGGGTGAGATCGCAGCAATCGTACTCGCGCCAGGCGAGCTTCGACGTCATCAGGGCTCAGCTTGATGGCAGCATCGTAGTCCTCGAGCGCGGAGGCGAACTGCTTGTCCTCGGCATAAACCAGTCCGCGCTCGTAGTGGTTGCGCGCGTCGCCCGGGGCAAGCGCGCACGCCCGCGTCAGGTCCGCAAGCGCAGGCTCGAACCTGTGCATCGCCGCGTACGCCATGCCCTGGCGCCTGGAGTGCGCCGCATCGGCCGGAACAATCGGCTGCGACGGAGCAGTGCCTGGCGCGGCAGGCCTCGAGCCGGCCCCGGATGCCGGCGGAAGCGCTGCCTGGCCGGAAATGACCTGCGGCAGATTCAGGTTGAAGAGCGGGCCGCCGTTGTAGGTGAAATAGAGCCTGTCCTGGCTATAGGCGACATAGATGCGGTGGGAGAGGAAGAAGTCCTCGCCGAGCAGCATGTCGGGGAACCCGGAGGTCCAATAATCGCTGCGACTCTCGGAGCTGAGGTGCGCCATCAGCAGATGCGCGTGCTCGACCTTCTCGCCGCCGAGCTGGAAGCTCTTCACCGGGGCGACCCATATCTTGACGGCTCCGCCCTCAACTCCCCCTCCCACGCCGAGGAACTTGACGCCGGGACTGTGGGTCGTGATGCCTATGCGCTTCGCCGCATTCAGAGACAGGACTGATCGCGGGGATCCGGTATCGAACCAGACGGTCACGCGGTGCCCATCGATGCGCGCCGTGGCGCTCAATTCGTATTGGGCGACATACATGTTTTGCAGCTTGACGGAGGTATAGGGGGTGTTCACGGCCCAATAGGCGAGCGGCTGTCCCTTGCAGTCAGCGGGCTTGAAGAATCGGACGACGCCGTTGGCCAGATCGTATTCCACGTCCGAGACGCGCAACAGATTCTCCCCGATGAGGCCCGCCGGCTCCCCGGCCGTGCCGCCGCTTCCCTCGAGGACGAGGAATTTCGCGTGGCTCGCGGCGAAGCCCAGGAATCCGAACGTGCGAACCGTGGTTTCGTAGGCCTTCTCGCTGCCCCCGAAACCCGATACGTAGTAGGAATCTCCAAGCACCGGCGTTACAGGCAGCCGATAGCGCACGGTCGCCCCACGCCAGAGGAAGCTGTAGAAGGAGCCCGAATCCAGCTCGAATCGCGCCTTGGCGCCGTTGATTTTCATCGAGACGAGCGGGTACAGACCCTGCATGTCGACCGGCAACGTTCCGATATTCTGCAGCTGACAGCCCGCGGCCGATGCCGTCGACAGAGACAAGGCCGCCAGGACCGTGATGCATGCAATGTGGCGTATGCGCACGAGCCGTCCTCCCATCTCCTACTCAGCAGGCGCTCGTCGCGGGGCGGCGTGCGCCAAGTCGAATTCCGCATTGGCGGGGCGCAACAGGTTGCCGCCGTGCAGGCCGGCGGCGCCGGATCCGAAGTCTTCCGCCGACCAGAAACTCCATGGCATGGAAGTCGTGGCCGAGGAAAGTGAATGCGGCGGGCAGCGTCAATGCGTCGACCCAGCGCGGCCGGCGGTGCTCGATCGTCATTCTGTGTTGCTCCTGAAAGTCCGGAATCCGTCAGCGCGTGAGCCCTATGTCTGTGAAGTATCGGACGATGCCGCTGTCGAGCTGCTCGGCCGCGGCGAGGTCCTTCCGTGCCCGTGCCTTGCGGCCCAGGCGCATCTCCGCGAGTCCGCGGCCGTAGAGGGAGTCCGCGATGTTGGGGTTGGCATCGAGCGCGGAGTCGTAGTCGCTGATGGCGGCCCTCGGCCTGCCGAGCCGCAGGTAGACGAGCCCGCGGCTGTCGAGGGCATCCAGTCGAGTCGATGTGGGCAGCGCGCTGACGATGCGGCTCGCCTGCGCATGCGGCGCATCCGGAGTCAGATCGAGTGCGCGATCGCAATCGCGCAGCGCCTTGCGCAGCTCCTGGTTGGCGGTAGCACGCAGCCAGCAGCGGTCGTTGAGGCCTATCGCCTGGTCGTGCGCAAGCGGATGGTTCTGCAGCCATTCGTCGATCTGGGCGAGGGCGGCGGGGTAATTCCCGAGCTTGCGATACATGCTGCCGAGCGCCAGGCGCACGGCGGCGCCCGGGGCGGCCAGGCGGCTCACCGCATCGAGATCTGATCTCAGATCCACGGCGGCGGCCGGATCCGCGTCGGGTTGAGACTGCAGCAGGTGTGCGCGCGCGAGGTGCGCGTCGATGTCATCCGGCTGCAGCCTGATGGCGGCACTGAAATCCTTCAGCGCGGAGCTCGCCTGCCCGTCCCGCAGATATATGAGGGCGCGCTCGTAATGATTGCGGCCCTCGCCGGGCGCGAGCTTGCAGGCCTGGGTCAGGTCCGCGATGGCCCGTCGGTACTCGTGCATGGACGCGTAAGCCATGCCGCGGTGCCTGAAGCCCTCGGCATTGGTGGGCGTGTCCGATGCCGCCACACCGGCCGTTGCCCCCGCTGCGTGCACACTGGCGTCCACGGTCGGCGGCGGCTTCGCCTTGCCCGCGAGGACCTGGGGCAGATCCAGGTTGAACAAGGGCCCGCCGTTGTAGGTGAAATAGAGCTTTTTCTGGCTGTAGGCGACGTAGATGCGGTGAGAGAGGAAGAAGTCATCGCCGAGTATCACGTCGGGAAAATCGGTGCCGACCTCCCCGATCCGGCGCTGCGGCTCGAAATCGGCCATCAGCAGGTGCGCGTTCTGCACCTTTTCGCCGCCCAACTGGAAGCTCGCCACCGGGGCGCTCCACGTTTTGACAGCCTCGCTGCCGATGCCTTCTCCCGTTCCGAGGAACGTCACCCCGTGGCTGCTCGGAGTGATGCCGACGCGCGCCGCGGCATCCAGCGACAGAAACGATCGGGCCGAGCCGGTATCGAACCATACGGACATGCGGCGCCCGTCGATCACCGCGGTGGCCTCCAGGTGGTTGCCGGTCTCGGACAAGTCCCGCAGTTTGACAAACGAGAAGGGGGTGCTTACCGCCCAATACGCGAGCGGCTGACCGCCGCAGTGCACGGGCCTGAAGAAGCGGACGATGCCGTTCGCGAGATCGTATTCGACATCGGATATCCGCAGCAGGTTCTGCCCCATCAGTCCCACGGCATTGTCCAACGATCCCTGGTCGACGACGAAGAATTGAGCGTTGTGAAAATGAATGCCGATGAAATCGAACGACTTGACGGTGGCGACCCGGGCAGATGCCCTCCCGCCCATTCCCGAGATGTAGAAGCCTTCCGGCGCCGGTCCGATGGGCAGCCGATACTGCGTGGCTCCGTCGAGCCACATCGAGCTGTAGAAGGAGCCCGTGTCCAGAAGGAAGCGCGCCTTCACGCCGTTGATCTTTGTCGAAACCACCGGCTGCATGCCCTGCATATCGACCGGCATCTCTCCGAGCTTCTGCAGCTGGCAGCCGGCCGCGGATGCCGCGGTCGGCATTGAGAATGCCGCCACCGCCGCGAGGTAGACCAGATGACGTGTAAGCACGAGACTTCTCCCCATTCCAGACTCAAACGGCCTCAGAGAGGCGCTGCGGCGGCCGGTGACAATCCCATCCGCGCAAACCGCCTCTCGACCTGCGGATTGCGCTGCTTCGCCGCCGCGAGATCCGCCTGTCCGGCTTTGCTGTGTCCGTCGCGCAGCTCCGCGAGGCCCCGCCCGTAGAGCGATGTGGCGCTGCGGGGATCGATCTTGAGCGCGGAGCGGTAATCCTCGATCGACCGATCGAGCTGGCCCAGGCGCAGATAGACCAGGCCGCGGTTGTCCAGGACGGCGGCTGATTTCGGTAGCCGCTCGAGCGCGCGGTCGCAATCGTGCAGCGCCCGGTGCAAGTTTAGATCGGCCTCGGCACGGATCCAACAACGCATGTTGAAGCCATCGGGCAGCGTCACATCCTGGCCGTGGTAATGCATCCAATCGTCGATCTCGCGGATCGCGGTGTGGTAGCGGCCCAACCGGGCGTACACGTCCGCCAGCGCAAAGCGCAGCTGCGACTCCTCGGGCGCCAGTTGATCCACCGCGTCGGCGTCCTCCCCGGCTTCAGATCCCGCATCGGCCGGGGCGCCCTGCCAATGGAGCAAGAGGCTCGCGCGCGCCAGGCGGGCGCGATACAGCGTCGGTTGCAGGCCGATCGCGGCGTTGAGATCCGAGAGCGCATCGGCCGTTTGCCCCTGTGCCAGGTAGGCCTTGCCGCGCTCGAAGCGGAAATCCGGGTTCTTGGGCTCGAGCCGGCAGGCGCGGCTGAGATCGGCCAATGCCGCCGGATACTGCCGCTCGGAGAGGTAGGCCCTGCCTTCGCGCTCGAGCTCATCGGCGCTCGCGGGCTTCGCGGTCTGCGCCGCGGCCGTGCCGCCCTGCACGAGCGCGCCGCCGGCCTTCCTGATCCAGTACGGTTGCCCCCGATTGAAGATCGGGCCTCCGTTGTAGGTGAAATAGAGCTTGTTGCGGCCGTACGCGACGGACACCCGATGCGAGAGAAAGAAGTCGGCGCCGAGCAGCATGTCCACGTCCTGTATGTCGACATCGCCGATCAGAATGTGCGTGTTCTCGATCTTCTCGCCGCCGATCTCGAAGGACGAGATGGGCGCGACCCAGCTCTTGCTCGTGTGGGTGCCGATGCCGAAGATCGAGCCCGCCGGCTTCACGCCGGGACTGCCGGGCGTGATGCCCGCTCGCCGCGCCGCCGCGAGCGTCAGCATCGATTGCGGCGAGCCGGTGTCGAATTGAACGGTGATCCGCTTGCCGTTCACCCGGGCGTGGCCGATGAGGCTCGGGCTGTCGGAGTCGCTCGGCTCCAGGTTGACCACGCCCACGGGCTCATTCGAGGCCCAGTAGGCGAGGGGATCGGCGCCGCAGTGCCGTGCCTTGAAGAAGCGCATCTTGCCGTGCGCGAAGTCGAACTCCGCATTGGCGATGCGCAACAGGCTGCCGCCGAGGATGCCGGCGGCGCCGGAGCCGAAGTCGTTTCCGCCGACGAGAAATTCCACCGCGTGGAAGTCGTGGTCGAGGAAGGTGAAGGTGTACGCGATCGCCACGTCGGTCTCGGCGCCGCCGTTGACTCCCTGGAGCCTCAGCCCCGTGGTATGCAGGCGCTCGGGCAGGCCATATTCGGCCTCCGCGGCCGGCGACAGCATGCTCCAGAAGGCGCCGGTGTCGATGATGAAGCGGGCCTTGCGGCCGTTGATCCGGGTGGAGACCATCGGGCGCAATCCCTGCATGGTGACCGGGACGGAGGGCAGGAGCTGAATGTTGCATTGACTCGCCATCGCCGGCATGGCGGCGAGCAGTATCAATGCGGCGGCCCAGCGTAGATGATGATAATGGCTCATTTTCCTGGATCGGTGCTCGAGAAGGAATGCCATCGCCCGGATCAGGGCTCGAGCCCCATGCCGGCGTAGCGCGTGGCGATATCGGGCATCAGCTTTCGGGCCGCGGCGAGATCGGCTCGGCCCCGGGACTTCGCTCCCGTGCGCAGCTCCGCCAGGCCGCGCAGGTATAGCGGGTAAGCGCCTGCTTTGTGGTCCGCGGGATGAATCTGCGCGAGAGCGGCATCGTCATCGGCGATGGCTTTTCCGGGCTCGTTCAGGCGCAGGTACACGAGACTGCGGTTGGTGAGGATCCAGCCAGGACCCGGAGGGGCGCGGTGAGTGAGCCGCCAGAACAAGGAGTGGGACGCGGCCAGCTTCGCGTGCAGGGCTCGGTTGCAGTCCGCGAGAGCGGCGTCGAGCTTCATGTCGGCGGCAGCGCGTGCTCCGCAGCGCCAACCCAGCGCCGCGGGCAGACGCAAATCCCGCGGGTGATAATGGATCCAGACATCGAGCTGATGGGCTGCCGCGGGGTAGCGGCCGATGAAAAGATACAGGGATCCCAACTGCAGGCGAAGGTCGGCCTCGGGAGGCGCCAGGCGGTCCACCGCATCGAGGTCACCTTCGATGCCGGCATGCAGCCGCTTCATTTGCAGCTCGGCGCGTGCGAGATGCGCATCGTAATCCCCGGGTGCGAGCTTCAGCGCCTCATCGAAGTCGGCGAGCGCGCGCCGCGGATCGTGGTTGCGCCAGTACGCGATGCCGCGCTGATAGCGGCAGTCGGCCTTGGCGGCAATCGCGCAAGCGCGCGTGAGGTCCGCGATGGCGGCAGTGAGCTCTCCACGCGAGGTCTCGGCCATGCCGCGGCGCATGAAGCCGGCCGCGGTCGCCGGGCGGTCGGAGGGCATGCCGGCGGGACCCGCGGCGGCGGCCGCCGAGGGCGCGTTCCGATTCGGGCTCTTGGGGGCGCCCGCGGCCTGCGACGGCTGGCGTGCGTTGATGTCGAATACCGGTCCGCCGTTGTACGTGAAGTAGAGCCTGTTCTGGCTGTAGGCGACATAGATGTGATGGGCGAGAAAGAAGTCCGAGCCGAGCAGCATGTCGGCCCCAAGATGCGGAACATCGATGTTGCCGATGAGCAGGTGGGTATGCTCGATCTTCTCATCGCCGATCTCGAAGACGCCGACAGGGACGTTCCAGACCTGGATCATGTGCTGGCCCAGGCCGCTCGTCATGCCAACCGGGACCGCGCCAGGCATCTGGGGTGTGATGCCGGCGCGCTTGGCGGCGGCGAGCGAGAGGATGCTGCGCGGCGATCCCGTATCGAAGAGCACCTCGATGTCATGCCCATTCACCGAAGCTTTGCCGAGCAGTTGAGGCTGCTGCTTCGACGTCCAGTGCAGGGCGACCTCATTGATGTTCTGGCGGGTCGCCCAATAAGCGAGAACGGCATGTCCGCAGTGCTGGGGCTTGACGAAGCGCAGCACGCCATCCGCGAAGTCGTAATCGACGTCCGTGAGACGCAAGATGTTCTGCCCCACTACCCCGGCTTCGCCGCCCTGAAGGTCATTGTTGCCGACGAGAAACTCGGCATTCGGCGCGGTTACGCCGGCCACCGTGAAGGTCTTGGCGGTGGCGATCTGGGGAATGATGGAGCCCCCGACGCCGTCGACGTAGTACCAGGGCGGCGCGTACCGGAGAGACAGCTTGAATTGCGCCGCCGCGGCAGGGGAAAGGAAGTCGAAGAAGCTGCCGGTATCGACGATGAACCGTGCGGGGGCGCCGTCGATCTCAACGGAGATGACCGGCCGCAGGTTCTCCATCTTGACGGATACCGGCGTCGACATCAGCAGCTTGCAGCGGTCGGCCGCACCGGCCGTGCAGAAAGCTGTCGCAAGCAGCATCGCCCCCGCGAGGCATCCCCAGTGACGCGTGCGCACGAGTCCTCCTCCCTCCGGTCCTATTGTTCGAGTTATCGATCTGCCGCGCTTGCCCCCAAGCTTTCGTAGCCTACTCCTGGCCGCCTGTCTTGGAAACCCACCGGCGTCGCGCCGCAGCACGCCGGCCTGCAGTAAACTGCCACGGTGTCAGCCAGTCTCGTGACCGATCAGCATCTGTACCGGTTGGCCGATGAGGTCGGACGCGCCGCCCGCGCTGCCGGTTGGCGCATGGTGACCGCCGAGTCCTGCACCGCCGGCTGGATCGCCAAGGCGCTGACCGACATTCCGGGCAGCTCCGCGTGGGTCGATTCCGGCTACATCACCTATTCCAACACCGCCAAGATCCGCGATGTCGGCGTCTCGGCGCGGACCCTGGCCGAGCACGGCGCGGTCAGCGAGGCCACGGTGCGCGAGATGGCCAATGGCGCGCTGCGGGCCGCCGGTGTCGAGGTGGCCATCGCCGTGAGCGGCATCGCGGGGCCGGATGGCGGGACCGTGGAGAAGCCGGTGGGCACGGTCTGGTTCGCCGTCGCCACTCCCGAGGCGCGGGCAGAGGCTACCGTCTGCGAGCTGCGGCAATTCGGCGGCGACCGCGATCAGGTGCGCCGGCAAACCGTGGAGCATGCGCTGCGGCTCGCGCTGCGGATGCTGCGAGCGGGCCTTGGGCGCTGAGATCCCGGATGCCGCGGCGCCTCGGGAGCCGGCGCGGCGGCTCTTCTTCGCGCTCTGGCCGGATGAGCCGATGCGCCAGGCCATGGCAGAGGCGACCGCAGAGGCGGCGCGGGCGAGCGGCGGGCGGCCCGTGCCGGCAGGGAATCTGCACGTCACGATGGCCTTTCTGGGTTCGGTCCCGGAGCGGCGACTGGCGGACCTTGCCGAGGCGGCGCGCGGGGCGGCGCTGGGGCCGGAGCGGGATCCGCTCGAGCTCTCCTTCGATCACCTCGAATACTGGCCGGGGGCGCAGCTGCTCTGCGCGGCTCCGGGCGCACCTTCCGCACCGGCGGCCGCTCTCGCGGGCGGCCTCAAGGCACGGCTCGCGCAGAGCGGATTTGCTCCTGATCTCAAGCCCTTCCGGCCGCATGTGACGGTGGTGCGCAAAGTCTCGAGCGCGGGGCGCATCGGGAAGATGCCTCCGGTGATGTGGCGCTTCACGCACCTCGCACTGATTGAGAGCCGGCCTCTGCCGGAGGGGTCGCTGTACAGTGTTGTCGATTCCTATGTACTGTGCAGCGGGTGACTAAATCGCCGCGAGCGATTTTGAACGACGCGCAGCGCCGGCCCCGCAGGGGCTTGCCCCCCGGATGGGCCAGGTAAATGCAATAAATAACAGCGAAAGATCCTCATTGACGGGCTTCTGCCGGCGCGGCTTTGTGGGATAATTCTCCGGCAGAGATTTCCCCTCGCCTTGCAACCTCCGTGGGTATCGAAAGATGGAAGAGAACCGCAAGAAGGCGCTCGCCGCCGCATTGGGCCAGATCGAGAAGCAGTTCGGCAAAGGCTCGGTGATGCGCCTCGGTGATGCCGGGGCGAGCTACGACGTCGAGGCCGTTTCCACCGGCTCGCTGGGTCTCGACATCGCGCTCGGCGTCGGCGGTCTGCCTCGCGGCCGCGTCGTGGAGATCTTCGGGCCGGAGTCCTCCGGCAAGACCACCCTGACGCTGCAGGTCATCGCAGAGGTGCAGCGCGGCGGCGGCACGGCGGCCTTCGTCGATGCGGAGCACGCGCTCGATCCCTCCTATGCCGAGAAGCTCGGCGTGAACATCGGCGACCTGCTGGTCTCCCAGCCCGATACCGGGGAGCAGGCGCTCGAGATCACCGACATGCTGGTGCGCTCGAGTGCCGTCGACATCGTCGTCATCGACTCCGTCGCGGCGCTCACGCCGAAGGCGGAGATCGAGGGCGAGATGGGCGAGATGCAGCTCGGGCTGCACGCGCGCCTCATGTCCCAGGCGCTGCGCAAACTCACCGGCAACATCAAGCGCTCCAACACCATGGTCATCTTCATCAACCAGATCCGCATGAAGATCGGCGTGATGTTCGGCAATCCGGAGACCACCACCGGCGGCAACGCGCTGAAGTTCTACTCCTCGGTCCGGCTCGACATCCGCCGCATCGGTGCGATCAAGAACGGCGACGAGGTCGTCGGCAACATGACCCGGGTCAAGGTCGTGAAGAACAAGGTGGCGCCGCCGTTTCGCGAGGCGGAGTTCGAGATCATGTACGGCCAGGGGATCTCCCGCGAGGGCGAGATCATCGAGCTCGGCTCGGCGCAGGGCATCATCGAGAAATCGGGCGCCTGGTACTCCTACAAGGGCAACCGCATCGGGCAGGGCAAGGACAACACCCGCAATTACCTGCAGAGCAACCGCGAGGTGGCGCGCGAGATCGAGGAGCAGGTCCGCGCCAAGCTCATGCCCGCCAAGCAGCAGCGCAACGGTGGCGAAGCCGCGAATTCGGCCTGAGGCGGCATCCGACCCCGAAGCCATTCGCGCCGAAGCGCTGACCCTGCTGGCGCGGCGCGACTGGCTCACGGCTGAGCTCGGCGAGAAGCTGCATTCCGCCGGTGGCGATCCTCAGGTCACGGCGCAGGTGATCGCGGAGCTCGTGCAGGAGCGCCTGCTCGACGATGCCCGCTATGCGGAGCGCTACGTCACCTCCCGCTCGGAACGCGGGCAGGGACCCCTGCGGATCGCCGCCGAGCTCGCCTCCCTGGGCGCTCCCCGAGAGCTGATCGAGGCGGCGATCGAGGCCGGCCCGGACTGGCGGGCCGTGGCCCGCAGGGTCCGACGCCGCAAATTCGGCGATGCCGCCCCCGATTCCTGGGCCGAGAAGGCCCGTCAATCGCGTTTTTTGCAGTATCGGGGCTTTTCATCGGATCATATCCGGGCGGCCACTGGCGCCGATCCCGAACCGGACTGAAGAACTTGAAGCAGCCTCCATTCTCAAGGGCGGCGGATGCCCGCCGCGCCTTCCTCGAATTTTTCCGCGAGCGCGGCCATGCCGTGGTGCCGTCGAGCCCGCTCGTGCCCGGCAACGACCCGACGCTGCTCTTCACCAATGCGGGCATGGTGCAGTTCAAGGACGTCTTCCTCGGCAGGGAGCGGCGGGACTATGCGCGCGCCACCTCCAGCCAGCGGTGCGTGCGCGCCGGGGGCAAGCACAACGACCTCGAGAACGTGGGCTATACCGCCCGGCACCATACGTTCTTCGAGATGCTGGGCAACTTCTCTTTCGGCGATTACTTCAAGCGCGAAGCGATCCGATTCGCCTGGGAATTCCTCACCGGCACGCTGAAGCTCGACCCGCAGCGTCTTTGGGTGACCGTGTTCCGCGATGACGAGGAGGCGGCGCAGATCTGGCTGAAGGAGGTCGGTGTCTCGCCCGCGCGCTTCTCCAGAATGGGCGAGAAGTCGAACTTCTGGGCGATGGGTGATACCGGCCCCTGCGGCCCCTGCAGCGAGATCTTCTACGACCACGGCCCGCAGATCCCCGGCGGTCCTCCGGGCTCTCCCGAGGAGGACGGCGACCGCTACGTCGAGATCTGGAATCTGGTCTTCATGCAGTTCGACCGGGCCGCCGACGGCACGCTGACTCCGCTGCCGAAGCCGTCCGTCGACACGGGCATGGGCCTGGAGCGTATCGCGGCGGTGCTGCAGGGCGTGCACTCGAACTACGACATCGACCTCTTCAAGAGCCTCATCCGGGCGGCGGCGGAACTCGCGCAGACGACGGATCTGGAGTCGAGCTCGCTGCGCGTCATCGCCGACCACATCCGGGCATGCACCTTCCTGATCGTCGACGGTGTATTGCCTTCCAACGAGGGGCGCGGGTACGTGTTGCGGCGCATCATCCGCCGCGCCGTGCGACACGGCTACAAGCTCGGCATCGAGGAGCCGTTCTTCTACAAGCTGGTGTCCGTCCTGGAGCGGGAGATGAGCGGCGCGTACCCGGAGCTCGCGCGCGGCCGCGAGCTCGCCGAGCGCGTCCTCAGGCAGGAAGAGGAGCGCTTCGCCGAGACATTGGCCAACGGCATGGCGCTGCTCGAGGCAGTGATTGCGAAGCTCCCCGGCGCTGGAAGCGCCGCCCATGAGGCCGTCATTCCCGGTGAGACCGTCTTCAAGCTGTACGACACCTACGGGTTCCCCGCCGATCTGACTGCCGATATCGCGCGCGAGCGCGGCCTCACCATCGATGACGCGGGCTTCGATGCGGCGATGGAGGAGCAGCGCCGCCGCTCGCAGGAGGCGAGCAAGTTCGGTGCCGATATGCGCGGCGCCGCGGTTGTGGACGCGCGCACGGCTTTCAAAGGCTACGAGGCTCTGGAGTCCGAAGGGCGCGTCGTCGCGCTGCTCAAGGGCGGCGCCCCCGCGGCCGAGCTGCACGCCGGCGACGCGGGCGAAGTGGTGCTCGATCGCACACCTTTTTACGCCGAGTCGGGCGGTCAGGTGGGTGATAGCGGAGCGCTCACCGGATCGGGATCCCGCTTCATTGTGCAAGACACCGTGAAGCGCGGCGCTGCGCACTCGCACGCGGGGAGCGTTTCCGAGGGGACGATTCGCGTCGGTGACGTCCTCGGCGCGCACGTGGATGGCGAACGTCGTCGGGCGATCGCGCTGAACCACACTGCAACACACTTGCTCCATGCGGCGCTACGCCAGACGCTGGGTACGCACGTGCAGCAGAAAGGCTCACTCGTCGCGCCCGATCGGTTGCGGTTCGACTTCTCGCACTTTCAAGGCCTCACGGCCGCGGAGCTGACCGCCATCGAGCGGCTGGTCAATGCGCAGATCCGGCTCAACGCCCCGGCGCAGACGCAGCTCATGGGATACGAAAGCGCCGTGGCCGCGGGTGCGATGGCGCTCTTCGGTGAGAAGTACGAAAAGGATGTCAGGGTCCTGCGCATCGGAGACTTCTCCATGGAGCTCTGTGGCGGCACTCACGTGCAGCGGGCAGGGGACATCGGGCTCTTCAAGATTCTCAGCGAGAGCGGCGTGGCTTCCGGAGTGCGCCGCATCGAGGCGATCACGGGCGAAGCCGCCGTCGAGCACGGGGAGCAGAGCGACGCGTTGCTCCGGGACCTCGCTCAACTCGTGCGCGGCTCCCGCGATGACGTCAAGGAAAAGGTACAGGACGCCCTCGAGCGCATCCGGCAGATGGAGAAGGAAGTCCGTACTCTCAAGGATCGTCTGGCCTGCGGCCAGGGGGCGGACCTCGCCTCTGGCGCCATCGACATTCAAGGCGTGAAGATCGTCGCGAGGAAGGTCGAAGGCGCCGATGCCGGCGCCCTGCGCAACGCCGTCGACCAGCTGAAGGATCGCCTGAAGTCAGCCATAGTGGTGCTGGCCTCGGTGGCGGGCCCGGAGAAAGTGGTGCTGGTGGCCGGCGTGACGGCGGACCAGACCGCGCGCATCAAGGCGGGCGAGCTGGCCGGCGCCATTGCCGCCCAGCTGGGGGGCAAGGGCGGCGGCAGGCCGGACTTCGCCCAGGCCGGCGGCAATAACCCAGCGGCGCTCGATGCCGTGCTGGCAACGGTCCCCGACCTGGTCAGGGCGCGACTCAGCGCCTGAAGGCGTGTACAGTCCAGCCTGGCCTGGAGAGCGCAGCCATGCTGATACTGACTAGGCGAGCAGGCGAGACCTTGATGATCGGCGATGAAGTCACGATCACGGTGCTCGGTGTAAAGGGCAACCAGGTACGCCTCGGGATCAATGCCCCGCGAACCATTGCGGTGCACCGGGAGGAGATCTACCAGCGCATCAAGCGTGAGCAGGCCGGCGGAGCCGGCGACCACGCACCGTCCCCGCCCGATGACACGGACGGGGACACGATCCCTTCGATCGGATAGGAACCGAATCTCGATCCGAACCGTTTGAGGCGGTGAGCCGCCTTCGGAGTCGTCCGCTCCGCGGCGCGGCGGGTCCGCGCTGACGAGCTCAAGCCGTTTCAGCAGAGCGGGTGGCTCGAGCAGTGACCGGGATTCGTATCGGGGTGCCAGAAGTCGCAGGATTCGTCAAAAGAGCGCGCGGTCTGCTCAGCCTGATGGGGTGGTGGGCGCTCAGCGCACACGTCGCCTTCGCGGCCAATCCCCAGCCCTACAAGGCCGACTGGGTTTCCTCGGGCAACGACGCGGTCGATTCGGTGATGAATGCGACCTCGCAGTTGCAGGCGCTGCGCAAGAGCGCCCCGACCGATCCCTTCGGCCTGATCGCGCGCGCCCGCGGCGATGTGCCACGGTTGGTGACGGTGCTGCAGAGCTTCGGGTACTACGACGGCTCCATCACGATCACGATCAATGGGATGGGGCTCGACAGCGTAGGCCTCGGCAACACCCTGTCGGCGCTGCCGAAGGGCAAGGATGCGCACGTCAAGATCCGCCCGACCCTGGGGCCGCTCTTTCACCTCGGCCGCATCACCGTCAAAGGCGCGCTGCCCAAGGGAATGCGCCGCAAGCTGCCCCTGAAATCCGGCGCGCCGGCGGTCGCCTCCGATGTGCTTGCGGCCGGCTCGGCGCTGCAGGCCGCGCTGGCGGACAGCGGCTACGCGCTCGCCAAGGTGGACACACCCATCGCCTACGAGCGCCCCGCGCAACACATCCTCGATATCACCTTCCCGGTGACCACCGGGCCGCGCGTGCGAATCGGCACCATCCACGTTCAGGGGCTCAAGCACGTGCGCGAGTCGCTGGTGCGCCGCAGGCTCATGGTGCACACGGGCGAGCAGTATGACGCGGCGACCGTCGAGAAGGTGCGGCAGGATCTCCTGACGCTCGGCGTCTTCTCCAGTGTCAGTGTCAGGATGGGAAAGCCCGATGCCAAGGACCGTGTGCCCCTCACGTTCATCGTGCACGAGGCCAAACGATATACCGTCGGTGTGAGCGCCGCCTACTCGAGCGACCTCGGCGGCAGCGCGGGATTCAACTGGGGCGACCGTGATGTCTTCGGCAACGGAGAGCAGCTCACCACCTCGGTGAATGCCATCAATCTCGGCGGCTCGGCGACGACGGGCCTCGGCTACGACGCCACCATTGGGTACGCGATCCCGGATTTCCGGCGCCGCGACCAGACGCTCAGCTTTCAGCTGCGCGGCTTGCGACAGGCGCTGCTGGCCTACACCCAGACGGGTGAGACCGCGGGAGCCTCGCTGAGCCGCAAGCTCTCGAAGCTCTGGACGGTCACGGCGGGGATCACCTACCAGCACGAGATCATCGATCAGGTGGGCGTGGGCTACAGGTACAACCTCGCGATGCTGCCGCTCAGCGCCTACTACGACTCGACCGATCTCTCCTCGCCGCTCATGGATCCGACTCACGGCTTCAGAATCTCGCTGAACGTCACCCCGACGTATTCATACGGTGCGGTGGGCAATACCTACATGGTATTGCAGGGCAGCATCGCCACTTACTACGACGTGCACAAGCTCATCGAGAGCGATCCTGCGGGACGCACGGTGCTCGCCGCAAGGGCGATCAGCGGCGTGGCCCTGGGCGCCACCCAGTTCAGCCTCCCACCCGATCAGCGCTTCTACGCGGGCGGAAGCGGCACCGTGCGCGGCTATCGCTACCAGTCCGTCGGTCCGCAGTTCCCGAACACGGACATTCCGATGGGCGGCACCAACATGCAGGCCGTGAACCTCGAGCTGCGCCAGCGCGTGGGCACGAATTTTGGTTTCGTCGCCTTCGTGGACAGCGGCGGTGTCTCGAGTCCGTCGGGGAACGTGTACGGTGTGGGCGTGGGTACGGGCGTGCGCTACTACACCTCCATAGGTCCGATCCGCTTCGATGTGGCCTTCCCCGCGAGGCGGCTGCCCGGCCCGAGGCGGAATTCATCGTGTTCTGCGGC
>JABBNZ010000207.1:0-2365 GCA_019352035.1 Pseudomonadota bacterium
GGTGCACGTGACAGGGCTGACCTTTCTCAAGCTGGGCGCGCTCGTGATGCCCCCGGCATTACTCCTGGCGCTGGCGACGCTCGCGCTGCAGCACCTGCTGCACTGAGCGCCTCCGCATCAATTGAGGGTTTGAAGGTACGCCACCAGCGCCCTCAGGTTGGCACCGCTGAACTGCGGCACGTTGGGCATCGGCGTCCCGGGCTTCAGGGACTGGGCGTGGGTGACCCAGGCCTCGAGGTCCGCGGTATCGTTGGGGAGCATTCCGCCGGCGATGCTCGTGCGGCTGGCGAGATGTGTCAGATCCGGCCCCACGGTGCCGCGCGCCGGCGTGCCGCGGATGGTGTGACAGAGACTGCAGGCGCTCGTCATGAACACCTGCTCGCCGCGGATCGCCTGCGGAGTCCTCGGAGCCGCCGCCGGGGCTCTCTGGTGCGCCAGCCAGGCCTCGTAAGCCTTCGGGCGCTGGGCGATCACGCGGAATTTCATGTTGGCATGCTGCTCACCGCAGTACGAGGCGCACTGCCCGAGGTACGTGCCGGGCCTCACGGCCTCGAGCACCTCGTAGTTCCTGAGGCCCGGAATGAGGTCGATCTTGCCGTTGAGCTTCGGCACCCAGAAGGAATGCATCACATCGGCGCTCTGCACCTCGATCGTCATGGGCCTGCCGACCGGAATGTGAATCTCGGTCGGGAGGCTGACCTCCTCGTCCGGGTGGCCCTTGAACCGATAGGTCGCGTTCCACCACCACTGCTGCCCGGTGACCACGATGTTTGGCGTCGGATCCGCCGGCTGCGCCACGGTCTTCGACGTCAGCACCACCATCATCTCGACGAAGAGAAAGATCAGCACCGCGATCGGCACCAGGAAGCCGCCGATGAGTATCCACGCCTGCCCTTGGTGGACGTCGATCGGCTCGTGCTCGCTGAGCCGGCCGCGGCGGCGAAGCGCGAACCAAAAGAGAAAGCCCCAGGTCACGAGCGTCGCGGCACAGAAGGCGATGATCGCCTGCCACCCGAGCCAGGCAATGGCGCGTGCGCCGACACCGGCGTTGCCGATCATGTAGTTCATCGGCGTGCTGCAGCCGGCGGCGGCAAGGCCCCCCGCAGCCGCGAGAGCCGGACGGATGTAGCGGCGGGTGAACATGACCGTCAGTAAGCCGGCGTCGCGACAGAGTCGGGCGCGCGCACCGGCGCCGGCGCCGCCTGGCTCGGCTCCTGCGCCGTGCCGAGTGACTGGATGTACGCCACGAGCTTCCAGATCACATCGGGCGGCAGCTTCATTCCCCAGGCGGGCATGCCCATGCCGCGTCCCTCCGAGATGGAGTCGAAGAGCTCCGCCGGCGTATTGCCGAATGCGAAGATGTGATCGGGCCGCAGATCCGGACCCATGCCCCCGCCCGCGTGGCCGCCATGGCAGCCGGCGCAGTTCATCTGCACGAAAATCCGCCGCCCCTGCTCGAGCGCGGACGGATTGTTGGCATAAGGGTTCTCTACCGTGGTGGCCGGGTTGTCGCCGGCGATCCGCGGCCCGGGAATCGGGCCGACCGGCGCGAACGACGGCGGCGCCGAGCCGAGACCGCCGCTCTCGACAGACGCGACGGCGGACGCGGCGGACGCCGCGGCCGGCGCGGCAGCGGCAGGAGCGGCAGAGGACTGCGGCGGCCCGGCGGGCGCGCCCGCCACCGCCGGGTCGGAGGCGGAGCTCGAGCAGCCGCTCAGCGCGATCAACCCGGCCGCCGCCCACGCAGCACACGACAGCTTGAGCATCATTGATCTCCGAGGGGATTCGGCCGCCGCAGCGGCGCAGGTCTACAAGCCGAAGACATACAGCACACCTCCCGGGCTCGTATATTTCTTGATGTCCGGTACCGCGCCCACGGTACCGAGAGCGGCGGTCGGGTCCGTCTCCGAGACGCTCGGCAGCGCGGCCGCGGGAAGCCAGCCGCCGACGCCGGAATACACCGCGATGTACTGCTTGCCGTGCGGGCCGAGAAAGGTCATCGGCTCACCGTCGATTCCGGAGCTGGTCTTGAACTGCCAGAGCACCTTGCCCGTGCGCGCATTCACCGCCCGGAACCAGCCATCGAGCGCGCCGTAGAACACGAGATTGCCGCCGGTCGCGAGCACACCCCCGAACAGCGGCAGCTTGGGCTCCTTCAGCATCCACACCGGCCGCGCGTCGGCGACGTCCCAAGCGATGAGCGCGCCCTCCCAATCGCCCGGTCCCGGGAACATCGTGACGTCGGCCCCGAGGTAGGGCGTCCCGGCGATGTAGTTCGCGTTGCTCGGCGTGTCGTTCATGCAGACATTGTGGGCCGGGATGTAGACCAGCCCGGTCTGCGGATCGAACGCGGTCGGGTTCCAGT
>JABBNZ010000207.1:2375-2939 GCA_019352035.1 Pseudomonadota bacterium
GTTCCAGTCCTTGCCGCCGGTGGCGGACGGACAGATGTTGTAGGTCGTGCTGCCCATGTGCGGCCGGAAGGCCGGGTTCTCGTTGGGAAGCCCGGTCTTGAGGTTCCAGGAACGCGCCCAGTTGACCGGCACGTATTTCTGGGCGGACAGCAGCTGTCCGTCGGTACGGTCGAAAATCTGCACGAACCCCAGCCGAGCGGTGTGGATCAGGAGCTTGCGCATCCGTCCGTGCCAGGGCATGTCGACGAGGATGTTCTCCATCACCGAGTCGTAGTCCCATGCATCGTGCGCGTCCTCCTGAAACGCCCACACGGCGTGGCCGTTCTCGGGATTGCGGGCGAAGACGGTGTCGGACCACTTGTTGGCGCCGGGCCGCTGGGTCGGATTCCAGGTGCCGGGATTGCCGGTGCCGTAGAAGATGAGCTTGGTCTGCGGATCATAGGAGATCCAGCCCCAGACCGAGCCGCCGCCCACCTTCCACTGCCCCGGCGGCCAGGTGGTCACACCGAGATTCTTGCCGCGGTCCTTCGCGTAGTACGGCTTGAAATGCGGGCCGATCAGGCA
>JABBNZ010000208.1 GCA_019352035.1 Pseudomonadota bacterium
CCGTGGGATACGGCTCGATGCCTCGGATGCGGTCGGCCGGCGTGCCGGTCCACCGGCGTCTCGGGTCGGCGGCCGGCGCGCCCGCATCACGATCGAACGGCCTCGATGGTCGGGGGCCGACTGCGGAATGCCGACACCGCGAGGCCCAGTCCGCCCGCCAGGATCGCCGGTCCGCCCGACCAGGCCAGGGACGACAGGAGTAGCCCCAGGGCGATGGTGGCGGCCCGGGGTGAGCGCGGGCCGTCGAGCGAGAGGGCGAGCGGGGGTACGCTGTTCCTCGATGAGATCTCTAACATCACGCCGGCTCAACAGGCACGGCTGCTGCACGTCCTGGAGGACAGGACGTTTGAGCGGGTGGGAGAGGCCGCTTCCCGGCCCGTCGAAGCGCGCGTCCTGGCCGCCACGAACGCGGATGTCGCGCAGCTGATCCGGGAGGGGCGGTTTCGCGAGGATCTCTATTTCCGCCTCAATACGGTTGAGATCGCGCTGCCGCCGCTGCGGGCGCGGCGCGACGATATTCCTTTGCTGGCCGCGTACTGCCTGGCGCGGTACGCGAAGGAGAGCGGCCGCGGGCCGCTCAGCCTCACCGACGGCGCGAGCCGCGCCCTCGTTTCCTACGATTGGCCCGGGAACGTGCGCGAGCTCGCCCACGTCATGCAGCGCGCGGTGCTGCTCGCCAGGGGAGAGTCCATCGAAGTCGCGGACCTGCGGCTCGCCGATCGCGGCCGGCCGGAGAGCCTGGAAAATCTCACCCTCGAGCAGGCCGAGCGGTACGTGATCCAGCGCGCGCTCGAGAGTTGCGGCGGCGATGTCGCGGTTGCGGCGGAAAGACTGGGCATGAGCCGCAGCGCCCTCTATCGCCGGTTGGAAAAGATTCGCGAATGAGCGGCGAGCCGCGAGGGCGCTGGCGCGATGCGGCTCTGACCGTCCTGGCGCTGCTGCCGTTGCTGACGCTCGCCGCTGTTGGTTCCACGGGCACTGCGGTTCCACGAGCGGTGCAGTGCCTGTGGCTTGCGCTGGCGCTCATCTGGCTGGCGGCCTGGATGCGCGCGGCGGCAAAGAGCAGAGCACGGCGGCTGCGGCTTCTCGCCAGCCTCCTGCAGGGATTGCGCGAGGGGGATTACGGCTCGCGGGTGCGTCCCGGCGCCGGTCCGACGGGCGAGATATGGCACGAGTTCAATGCGCTGGCCGCCAAGCTGGGCGGCGAGGAGCGCCGCGGCCTGGAAACGGATGCTTTGCTGTCGCAGCTGCTCGGTGGTCTGGAGCTCGCGGTGCTGATCGTCGACGAGCAGGAGAGGTTGGTGGACCTCAATCCCGCCGCGGAGCAGCTGCTGGGAAAATCGGCTGCGGAGCTGGTCGGCCGCGGCGCGGCGGACCTCGGCCTGTCGGATTGGCTGGGCCGCAGCGCGCCCTTCATCGACCGCCATGCGTTTGCCGTCGGAGAGGGACCGTGGGAAGTGCGTCGGGTGGTGTTCCGCCGTCAAGGGCGCCCGCATCGGCTGCTCGTCGTCACGGACGTCAGCCGCGCCCTCCGGGAAGAGGAAAGGCGCGCCTGGCGGCGGCTGATCCGGGTCCTGGGGCACGAGATCAATAACTCTCTCGGCTCCATTCAATCGACCGCGGGGCTGCTGAAGGAGCGCGCATCAGCCGCGGATCAGACGGCGAGGGAGGGCCTGGAGCTGATCGAGCAGCGCAGCCGCGCGCTCGGCGCCTTCATTCGGCGGTATGCGGAGCTCGCGCGGTTGCCGCCGCCGAGTCCGGAGAGGGTGGACATCGCCGCTCTGATCCGGCGAGTCGTGCTGCTCGAGCGGCGCATCCCGGTCCAGATCGGCGCCGACTCGACCGAAACGGCCCTCGTGGACCGCTCGCAGCTCGAGCAGGCGTTGATCAATCTGCTTCGCAATGCGGCGGATGCGGCGTTGGAGACGGGCGGTGCGGTACGCGTGAGCTGGCGGCGAAGCGGCCGGGACCTGCTGATCGAGGTGGAAGACGATGGCCCCGGCATCGCTCACACCGAGAATCTGTTCGTGCCGTTCTTCACCACCAAGGAAGGGGGCAGCGGCATCGGACTCGTCCTGGCGCGCCAGATCATCGAAGCGCACGGCGGCAGCCTGCAACTGTCGAATCGGGAGAAGGCGCGCGGCGCGGTTGCGCGGGTGCGCGTGCCCAGCCCCGCGTGATCCCGGCGGCGGATCCCGCCCCGGTTCAGCCCCGAACGCCCCGGGCCGCGCAATGCTCCGCGATGAAGCGCTCGTGGGCCGGAATCCGATCCACCGCGCCATGGATCAGCATGCGGATGCTGCCGAGGAGCTCCTCGAGCTTCTGCGCCGGCAATTCATCGGCCAGCGGATGGTGGCGCCAGGGCAGGACCGGCAAGCCGGCGCAGCGCCGCCAGAACGGCGTATCGCGCCGCTCCGTGCTGCGGTAGTGCAGCACCAGGAAGTCGCGGACCTGCTCGTACTCCTTGCGCATGTTGCAGCTGTACTCGTCGATGATGGCGCGGTCGAAGCCCCGATCGGGAAAGAGCGACAGCAGCCGGCTGATCCCCGACTGGATCAGATGAATCGCCGTCGACTCCAGCGGCTCGAGGAATCCGGCCGAGAGTCCCACGGCCACGCAATTGCGCGACCAGATCTGCCGCCGCACCATGAGGTAAAGCGGATTGGCCGCGGCTCCGTCGCCTTGCTCTCGAGCGAGGCGAGGAGGAGCGCCGCGGCCTCATCGTCGCTCATGAGCTCGCTGCAGTACACGTGGCCGTTGCCCGTCCGGTGCTGCAGCGGAATGCGCCATTGCCACCCGGCCGCGGGCCGGCCAGCTGCTGGTGCAGACGCTGGTTCGTCTCATCGCAGGCGAGCCCGTGGATTGCGTGACCCTGCCGCCGCGGCTCATCGTGCGCGGGTCTTGCGAGCCGCTTCGTTGCTTCGGTGCAACATGCGGCG
>JABBNZ010000209.1 GCA_019352035.1 Pseudomonadota bacterium
GCAGGTTCCACTGGCGGATCACCGGCGAGCCGGTCAGCAGCCATACCTCGAAGCGATGCTCGCTGCGCAGCAGCTGGTCCGCGATGGCGAGATTGCGCCGCAGGTGACCTAAGCCGAAGGTGTCGTGGGAATAGATACAGACCTTGATGGCGCTCGAGGAGGACCTTGCTCCCCCCAGGATGCGTTGCGCGCTGAATCGGCGCTCGGCGCTATGCCAGATCGACTCGCATGAATCCACTGTTCACCTGCCTGTCCGCTGCAGCGCTCATCGGGCGCTGGCTCAACCCATCTCGGATCTACTCAGCGTGAGACGGCGCCAGCGTGTGAGATCAATCGCGCTTTCGCGCGCCGCAGACGAGATTCGCGCATGTCGCGAATCGATGACGGTGGAATTCAGTAATGCCAGCGCACGCCGAGAACCGGAGTGAGATTGAGCCAGGGAGAGCCCGTCGTGACGAGGCGGTAGATGCCATCCGGCGAGCGCGTGACCGAGTAGCTCCGACAGCAGATGCTGTGCGCGTCAGTGAGATCGTATACGTTGAGAAATGCCTGGAATTCTCCGACACCCAGCCGGCGCTGCCATGCTATTCGCAAGTCCGTCGTGAAGAAGCTGCCCAGGCGTGCACTGTTGAGCGGCGCGAAGGCGAGCCTGACGGCGGCGGGATCCGTCCAGGTGCTGCTCGATGCGAGGAGCGGGGTGTAAGGCCATCCGCTGTGCCAAGTGAGCGCCGCCGCGACGGTGAACGGTGACTGCCGCCAGAGCACATTGAGTTTGACTGCATTGGGCTCGTCCCAGGCTCGAGGCACCCACAGGCCCGCGATCCGATCCTCGGCACGCGACCAGACGTACGAGACCGATCCACTCAATGCGCGCGAAGGATCGCTGGTCAGGCTCAGCTCCGCGCCATACATGCGAGAGCGCAGTGAAGTGACCCGCACGCCGTCAACGGCCAGCTCGGGCAGGAGTGCGAAAGGGGAAAATAGATCCGTGGACTGGCTGAAAGCCGAGCCCTCGTCCTTGTAATAGAGCTCGGCGCGAGCGGCCGCCCCGCCTGCGAAGCGATGGTCCAGGCCGAAATCCGTCTGGCTGAGCCGCCGCGCGGGTGTCGGCACGACTCTGCCGCCGCTCATCCGCGGATCAAGAACGTCCGCCTGGGATTCCTGGCCCCAACCCAGACGCAAGGTCGTCCGGGGAGTCAGCGCCTCGCGCACGTTCGCCCGAACATTCCATTGCGCATCGGCAGGTCCGTCGCGAAACCGGCGGGCATCCCGCCGGACTCCCAGGTCCACGGCGGTACGGCGCGTCGCCCGCCAACGGAGCGATCCATACAGGGCATACGTCACCGCCTGCGCCCCGATCGACTCATCCGCTAGCACGGAAGCCGACGGCTGCAGATCCGGAAAGAACGGCGCGGAGAATGCGGCATAGCCAGAAGACCGGTCTGCCAGGGTGATCGAGGTGGCTTCGGCGCCCGCATGCCAGACCCAGCGCGTCGCAGGGGCGCCTCGCAACTCCTGACGCAGCGTATAAATCGTGTGAGAGCTGTGCTCAAAGAGTTGTCCGGTGACGATGTTCGGCTCGTTGACCAAGCCTGAGACGTTCTCGTGAGATTGCTCGCCGGAGAGCAGGGTCACGCTGCTCACGGCCGCGGAAAACCGGTGATCGAATCGCAGCCACTCGTAGTACTCTCCCCCGGCCACCCCCTTGCTTTGCGCAGCCTCGGTCGAGAAGTACTTGCGGTGATCGTCGATCGCGAGCACGCCGGCCGCCAGCCGGGTGCCGGTGCCGACGCGCCAGGTGCCGTGCACGATCAGATCATTCAGCGTCGGCCTGCCGACCCCGGTATCGATCCAGCCGACCGGCGCGTATTGGTTCTGCAGCCGCAGATCGGCAAACACCGTGCCGCGGCCGCGGTCCACCGTCGTCCCGAGCATCGCGCTCGCTCCCTGCTGCGAGAGCTGCAGGTCCACCGTGGATCGGGTAATGCGGCGCGGACGCATCTGCACGACTCCCCCGATCTTCCCGCCATACTCGATCGGAGCGATACCCGTCCACGCCGTGACCGAGTCGACGGCCATCGGGTCGACGGCACTGAAGAGGCTCTGCAATTCCTTCAGGTGAAACGGCTCGTGCAGCGTCACGCCGTCGTAACGGAAGAGCACCTCATCGTCCTGACTGCCGCGCACGTGTGTGCGGGCGGTGTATCCGGCCGCCGTCGTGCCTGGGATCACCTGCAGCGCACGCACCGCGTCGTTGTGGGTTTCCGGAGAGTTTTCCAAAGCCTCGCGCCCCGCCGTGACGCCGGCGGAAACGCTGGTCTCGTAGCGGCTGGTCTGCACGACGACCTGCTCGAGCGGAAGCACGACGGGCGCCGCTTCGCGGCGCCTTCGGGGCCGCGCAGGGGCAGACGCCGACTCTGGCACGATGACATAACCCCCGCCGGCCAAAGGGCGCGCCTGCAGATGGAGCGGCTCGAGAAGCGAGCGCAACCGCTGCGCAACCGTCGTACCCTGGACGGCATTACGCGCCCGCAGGCCCGGCGGAATCTCCTGAGAGCTGTAGATGAGACGTATTCCCGTCCGCCTCAACTGCGCGAGAACCTCCGAGACCAGGGGAGGCTCGGCCGGCGTGGCCGCCGCACCGGCCGGATGAGCCATCGAGAACAGCAACATGCCGGCCGCGACCGCAAGCAGATGCGATCGGCGCCTTCGGCATGTGTCATGTTCCCCGGGGCGCGGCGCCGCGCATACGGATACGTAGCTCACCGGGCACAGTCATATCATATTCGAAGCCGGTCGTCGCCATGATGGCGGCGAGCGCCTGGTTCGGAGTCAGGCCGGCGATGCTTCCCGAAAGTGTCGTATGACTGACGGCGACCGCTGTTGTTCCTCCGAGCAACACCAGCCTGAGCCCGGTCTCCCG
>JABBNZ010000210.1 GCA_019352035.1 Pseudomonadota bacterium
TGGCGTAGGAGCCGTAGCGCGTCGCGAGGCCGACCGACGGGTCGAGCCAATCGTTCGGGCCCACGGCGGCGTCCGCGGGCAGCATGAAGTGGTTCATGCCGCCGATGCCGCGGGCCGCATCGCGCACGCACGCCGACACGCAGGAGCCGAGCACCGTCGAGATCGCCTCCCCGCCCTGGCTCACGTAATACTCACCCGGGAGGATCTTCACCATCCAGCAGTCGTTGTCGCGGTCCCAGAAGCGCTGGAAATCCTCGAAGCCCGGCAGTGCCGCCGGGCCGGCCTCAGATCCGCCTGTGAATGGTCTTGCCGATGAGGCCATAGCTGTCGCAGACCTTGAAGAGGCTCTCGGAATGACCGAGGAAAAGCAGGTCCCCGGGACGCTGCAGCGGCGCGATGCGGCTGAAAAGCTCCCGCTGGGTGTCTTTGTCGAAGTAGATCACGACGTTGCGGCAGAAAATCACATCCAACGGTCCTTTCATCGGCAGGGCGTGGATGAGATTGAGTTGCTTGAATGTGACGAGCGCGGCGACTTGCGGCTTGACCTGCCGGCAGAGCCCGCCGGCCTCCTGCCGGTCGGTGAAGAACCGTTGCAGGCGCTCGGGCGAGAGGTCGCACGTGCGCTCCTCGGGGTAGACTCCCCGCCGCGCGTGTTGGAGGACTTCGGAGTCGAGGTCGGTGGCGAGGATCCGCACGTCCCAGCGGCCCGGCTCGGGCAGCGCCTCGAGGACGGTCATGGCGATGGAGTAGGGCTCCTCCCCGCTCGAGCAGCCGGCCGACCAGATGCGAAGGCGGCGGTCGCCGCGGTGATCGGCCGCGAGCGGCGCGAGCACATGCTCGCGCAGATAGTGGAAGTGATGCGGCTCGCGGAAGAAGGAGGTGAGATTGGTCGTGATCGCGTTGCAGAGCTCGGCGACTTCCTGCGTGTCGCCTTTCAGGCGTTCGCGGTACTCGGCGAAGCTGCGCAGCTGCAGCACGCGCAAACGCCGGGTCAGGCGCCCGTACACGAGCTCCCGCTTCTGATCCGAGAGATGGATGCCGGTGAGGGACTTCACCAGGACACGCAGCGCCTGGAAGTCCTCTTCGCCGAAGGCGAACTCCCGCAGGCGCAGTGTGTTGCCGTCTCGCGCGGAGGCTGCGTTCACGGGACGGCTCAGAACAGCTCCACGCTGCCTTCGGCGGCGTGGAGGGATGCCACGTGGCTGTGGCCGTCCGCATCGGGCATCAGCAGGTTGAAGAGGATGCGGTGCGACTCGGAGGTGAAGCGCGCGCGCAGATTCTCCATGAGCACCGGCCAGCTCTGCCGGCCGCCGGGAGCCGCGTCGGCACCGGCGGCGGCGACCGCCGCCAGCAGGTCGCGCACTTGCGAGAGCTGCTGCACCATGCGGTCGTGAAACTGGAGGTTCTCCACGCAGGCCTCCAGATCGTGCGCGGCCGGCCGGGCGCCGGCGGACACGGCCGCGCTGACGCGCGACAGCGCCTCGCCGAGATCGGCCACCGGCCGCTGCGATTCGCTGAGCGCGAGCTCGATCAGCGAGGCGGCCGTGGCCGCCGCGCACCCGAGCTCGTATGCGGAGTTGACGGGGCTCGCCGGCTGCGAGCCCCGTGATGGGAGCGACACTCGCTTCCTCAGCCGTGTCTCGCCTTGAAGGTTCGCACCTGCCGGTTGAACTTGGCGGCGACCTGGGTGAGCTCACTGACGGCCGCGTTGTGCAGGGACGTCTGGTCGCCGGGGGCCAGCTGGTTCTGCCGCGCCTCGAAGTTCAGACACTTCAGGTACGTCTGCACGTCGCTGTTGTACTGCTTGATGGTCTCCATGGCCGTGATCATCTCCTGCTGGGTGGCCGTGCTGCCGTCGGGAATCTTGCTCGGCGCCGAGGGCAGCCTGCACTCGTCCGCGTGGGCTCGCAGGCTCACGGCGCAGGCGGCCGACAGGACGGCCAGGGCGAAGATTCGCTTCGGGGACTTCATGGGGGGCTCCTCATTGTCGACAAAGTGGATCGAGAGCTCAGCCGAGCACCTTGGCGATGGTCGCGAGCAGCCGCTCGGGGTTGAAGGGCTTGACCAGCCAGCCGGTCGCGCCGGCCGCCTTGCCCTGCTGCTTGCGCTCGAGCGTCGCCTCGGTGGTGAGCACGAGCAGCGGCACGTAGCGGTAGCTGGCGCGGGTGCGCAGCTCGCGCACGAGCGTGATGCCGTCCATCCTCGGCATGTTCACGTCGGTGATCACGAGATCGAACCTCTGCCGGTCCGCGATCTGGAGCGCCTCGTCGCCGTCGGCGGCCTGCTGGACGTCGTGGCCCGCGCCCGTCAGGGTGATGCCGACCATCTGGCGCATCGCCGCCGAGTCATCTACTGCAAGTATCCGGGCCATCACGGCGCTCCGCTCGTTGTTGTGGGTATTGACATGAAGTTAGAACTCCTGCCACTCGGAATCGCCGCTGTCGGCGGCGCCCAGTGTGCCGCTGCCGCGCGGGGCGGCTGGGGCGGGGATCGGCGCCGCCGCGGGCGTCGGCTTCGCGCTCCTGGCGGGGCCGCCGCGGCCGGTCCACGGCCGGTTCGGCCGGCGGCGCTCGGGGCGCGCCGCAGGGGCGCCGGCCGCAATGGTCCTGGATGCGGCGGACGCCGGCGCGCTCAGCGGCGTGCCGATTTCCTCCATTCCCACCTGGAACCGCGCCAGCATCTCGTTCAATCCGCGCACCTGCTCGGCCATCGCCTGCGAGGCGGCGGTGGCCTCTTCCACCAGGGCGGCGTTCTGCTGGGTGAGCTCGTCCATCTGCATGACGGCGCGGTTGACCTGCTCGATACCGGAGGACTGCTCGCGCGAGGCGGCGGCGATCTCGGCGACGATGTCGGAGACTTTCTTCACCG
>JABBNZ010000211.1 GCA_019352035.1 Pseudomonadota bacterium
GCAATCTCCTTGTCCACCTTGCCAGTATCGGCCTTGCGGCTGTGCACGAGCGCATCTGCGAGGGCTGCCGTTCGCTTCTCTCGGGCGGCCGCCAGAGCCTCCTGCAGCGCCGCAATATCGGCAGACTGCTCACGTAGCTCTGCGAGCTTTGCATCGATATCGACCCTTGCGGCGCGGGCATCGCGCGCAGCCTCGGCCGCAAGGATCAAGGGGGTTTTCGTGGTCATACAGGGTCTCCTGGGGTGACTCGGCGTTGAACGTCAACGTCGGGGTTCGAGGTTGCTTTATCGTAGGCAGCGCGCATGCGAGCCGCGGTTGTCAGCGGGGTACCGGCGACGGCGGAGTGGCCAGGTCCGCAGCCAATATCGGGCCGCGGGACCTGAGCCATGAGCGAATAGAGCCCTCCGCCTGCGCGCCCGCGCTCGGCTGGCGAGGCCGCGAGCATCGCCTGGATCTTCTCCGCGGACATTTCGCTGCCGGCGAGGAGTGAGCACGCGAGCGGGAGGCGATCTTTCGCGTCGACCGAGGACATCACGGCCGCCCATCTGGCGTTCTCTGGGGCGCGCCCGCGCTCGGTGGCGGCGGCGCGCTCGGCGTCGCGATGTTCCTGCCTGCGCGGCGCTGGCTCCGCGTGCCGCATGGCGCGCTTGCCGGGCGCCCGCGTCCCGATGGCCTCCCGCACGCTCACGAGCTTGCGCACTGTGACGGCGAGCGAGCGGCCCTGCGCTGGGTCGCTGCTTTCTTGCGCCAGGCGTGTGTATCGGCGGGCAAGCCTCGCGAACAGGGGTCGTAGGTCAAAGCCGGGAATCATGGGCAATCACCTGTGGCTGCATGTAGGGGCTCCCGTCTCGTGGGAGCGGACGGCGCGGCGCGACCAGGAGATGAGTCCCCGCACACTGGGCCGATGTCTTCGGGCTCGGGACCAGTCACCCGCGCGCCGCGGCTGACACGACGCGTAGCCCCGATCGGGGCGACCACACTCGACTTCGTCTGCTGCGCTCCCTTCCGACGCGCGCGCGCGAGACGCCGCAGTTCCTCGGCGACTCGCGGCTTCAGGCGGCGCGCGTAGCGTCTCCACGCCTTCGCTGAACGCTTCACTGGACGGACACCGCTCGAAGGCACGGACGTGCGAGGACGCACGTCAGCAGCTGCCTGCGCCGCCCGGCAGAAATGAGTTTCACAGGATCCCCCGCGCTCGCATCTCGGCGAGCGCCGCGGCAACGACGCCCTCGAGCACCTCCCAGCCGCTGATCCTGGGCCGGGCTGCCGATCGGCGGTGCCAGCAGTAGAGGGCCGGCGATCGCGGGCGCGCTGCCCGCCAGGTCGCGAAGCAGTTCGCGCACACACCCTCGGGCCGCATTCGGGCGACAGCCTCCAGATTCCCCGCGCCCCCATGGATGCCTTGAGTCTCTAGCGTGTTTCCGCACTGGTTTGGCATGGCTGAAAATTCAGACTTTCCGAAGATCGCTTCACACGCCGTGCGGGATTCTGTTGAACTTCGATGCGACTTCATGCGCCGGCCCCTTCCGCATGGCGGCGCAGCGCCGCATCCAGCTGCTCGCGCAGATCGGACGTCGAGCGGTGCAGGTATCGCTCGGTCATGGCGAGCGTGCTATGCCGCATGAACTTCTGGATCGCGGCCGGCGAGAGGCCGAGCGCATCCAGGCGCCCGGGTAGCCCGTGCCGAAAGGCATGGCACCCGGCGGGCGGCAGCCCCAGACGCGCCAGGAGCGGCGTCAGCCACCTGCGCCGTACGTCATCCGCCCGGAGGGGCCGTCCCGTCCGAGATCGGAACAGGAGCCACCGTGCGCCGTCTGGGACACCGGTGTGGGCCTTGTGCTCGCGCAGGATCCGCTCGAGTTCCGGCAAGAGCGGGATGTCGCCCCGGCTCGTGGTCGTCTTCAACGCCCAGATCTCCGCGCCGGCGGCCGCCTGGCGGACACGTAGCACGCGCGCAGCGAAGTCGACGTGTTCCCAGGTGAGGCCGAGAGCCTCCCCAATGCGCACGCCTGTGAACCCGAGGATGGCCCAGAGGACGCGCCGATCACCCGTCGACGCCTCGAGGATGCGCGTGAGCTCCGCGGCCGTGATGTGCCGGCGCGTGCGCTCGGCCCGCTGCTGGCTCGGCAAGGGCACGTCCCGGCGACGTATGTGATGCGCAGCGAACCCAGCGGCGCGGGCGTGCCCGAGCACCTCGAGGAGCCTGTTTCGAATGGTCTCGATCGTGCCGCGTGCGAGTCCCCTCCGATGGAGCGACGCCACCAGTTCCTGCGCTGCGGTCGCATCGATTGCGCTCAGCAGGAGCTTCCCGAATGCCGGCTCGAGGTGATTCACGATGGCACCCCGATACGACCGCTGAGTCTGCCGGCGCATGAGCGCAATCCGCAGCCGGTCGAAGCGCGCGAAATACTCCCGCGCGGTGACCGCCACGCCCGGCTGCAGCGCATCGGCCGAGAGGAGCGCGAGGTATCGATCGAGCTCCGCCGCGGCCTCGGTGGCTGACCGGAACCGCCCGAGCCGCATGCTGGTCTGGCGCCTCGCGATCGTTCCGGTTGCTGGGTCGACGTATTCGGCGCGGTACCGGTTCCACCAGGTGCGAGCGCGCAGCTCCACGGTGCCGCGCGTCAGTCGGCGCGGTTGCGGTACGGGGAAAACGCTATTCATGGTCGCCCGACTCCTGCTGCAGGTCGATCCGCTCCGAAGCGGCGCGCCTGACTTCGATGACGCTCCAGCCGAGGACGCCCGCGATCTCCTGCTCCGAGAGAATTCCTTCGCTCAGTAGCCGGCGCGCGCGCGCGAGCTGGGCCTGGCGGGTCGGCGCCGGATCACCGAGCG
>JABBNZ010000212.1:0-1690 GCA_019352035.1 Pseudomonadota bacterium
GATCCAGCGCTTGGACGGAGACCAGGCCTTGCGCAACGAGCGCCTGCAGACGGGCGTCTTCGCGGCGCGATTGAGCCAGGTCCGCGAGGACGTGACTCAATTGTGCCTGCGCGCCGCGCTCTGCGGCTGTCGCCGCGTCCACTCGCGAGGTGGCCTCCTCCCGTTCCCGCGCGCTGAGTGGAACCGGAGCGAGCGTCGCGACGGCTTCTCCTCTCGCGACGGTGTCTCCATCGCGAAGCAGCACTCGCAGGAGTCGTCCGGCGACCGGTGCCGCCACGACGTAGCGATCATGCGAGCGGGTCTCGGCCTGGTCTTCCTCAGTGACTTGCAGTGGGCCGAAGTGCACCGTTCCCACCTCGACCGCGACGGGCCGCGGGCGCATCGCGATCACCGAGAGCGCGACTGCGGCCGCGGCGGCGATCACGAGCAGGAGCGTTCCGCGGGTGACTCTCAAGGGCTACTCCCGCGACTTCAAAACGCCGATCAGGTCGAGCCCGGCAATGCGGCCGGCGACGATGCAGCCGGCCAGGGTAGCGGAGCCGAGCGTCACGAGCGAAGCGAACCCGAAAGTCGCGCTGGTCAGGGTGTACGGCAGCCGAAAGAGCTCCCGGTCGAACGCCGGGACGAGCAGCCGGCACAGCAGGGCCCCGAGCGCGCATCCGGCCGGGATGGCGAGGAGCGTGAGCAGCGCTTGCTCCCCGAGCAGCAGCTGGCCCACCTCCACACGGGTGAAGCCCAAAACACGCAGGCTCGCCAGCTCGTTGCCGCGCTCGGAGAGCGCTATGCGGATGCTGTTGTAGACCACGCCGGCGACGAGGACGATGCCGAAGCCGGTCATGACCACGGTCATGAGGATGAAGCTGCGATCCATGATGTCGCGAATCGACGCCAGCGTCGCCGAGCGGATCGACACGGCGGCGATGGCCGGTGTGCGCTTGAGCGAGGCGAAGAGAGCCGCTTCGCGGTTCGCATCCACCTGCAGCACGGCGCCGGAGACAGCAGCATCCTCGCCGAGGATGCCTGCGAGCGCGTCCGCGTCCATGTAGCCGTTCATGCCGATCGGTTCGTCCGAGAGCCGCGCGACCGCAGCAGTGAACTGCCGCCGGCGGCCGTCCAACTGCTCCACGATGACTCGATCGCCCTCTACGACGCCAAGGATCCGGGCGAGCTTTCGCGTGAGCACGAGGCCCTCGGGCGGCACATCGATCCGTCTCCTGCGCGCGTCGATCAGCTGTCGCAGAGTGGCTGAGGGCCTCAAGGCGAGCACCGACACTCGCTTCTCGCGGTGGCCGGCGCGAATGAGGGCGGGCATGGCCCGGAACGGCTCGACCCGCAGCACCGCGGGCAATTGCCTGAGGCTTGCCATGACCCCTGCCGAGCGGGTCTCGTTGAATACCACCGTGACATCCTCGCGTTCCGCTGCGCCGAAGTGCACTGCCATCAGGGCATTCACCGCATCGAACATGAAGCGCCCGATGACGACCGTGGCTACCGCGGCCGCGATGGCGAGGATCGAGATCGCTGCGCGCCAGGGGCGGCGCGCGAGATTCCTCAGAATGGCCCGGGTCACCGTATCCAGCCTGCGGAGGATGCCCATCCGGTCGAGCACCCCGGCCCGGAAGCTTCGGGGAGGCTCGGGCCGCATGGCCTCAGCGGGCGGCAGCCGCACTGCGCGCTGAACGGCCGTGAG
>JABBNZ010000212.1:1700-2834 GCA_019352035.1 Pseudomonadota bacterium
CTTCCGATCTGCCCATCCCGGCGGCGACGGCGATGGCGGCGGCATCGAGCACAAGGGAGGGACTGAGACCGTACCGCAACGCGGGGAAATGGAAGTATTGACGGTAGACGCCGACGAGCGCAGCGCCAAAGTAGGCGCCCAGCGTGACGCCGATGATCAGTCCGATGCCGACGATGATGAGCGCAAGCTCCAGATAATGCGCGCCGATGCGCAGATCCGAGTAGCCGAACGCCTTCAGGAGCGCGATCTGGCTGCGTTGGAGGGAGATGAGTCTGGCAAGGAGCGTGTAGACGAGGAACACCGCAACGGCGAGGAAGATCGCGGGAATGTAGGTGGCGTTCACCTCGATCTCGCCGAGCTCGTCGGTCAGGAACCGGTTGGACGGCTGCTCGCTGCGGTCGTAAGCCCTGAAGCCGCCGTAGCGCTCGAGCAGCCGGTCGACCGCCTCGGTCACCTCCCGCGCGGAGGCCCCTCGGGCCAGGGAAACGGTCACATCGTTGAACGCCCCCTTCATGTTGAATGCGGTCGCGAGTGCTTCGGCATTCATCCAGAGCACACCGAAGCGTCTGTTGTCCGGAACGACCATTCCCGGACCGACTTCGTAGACGTATTCGGGCGAGAGGGCGAGGCCGACGATCCTGAGCACCTTCCACCGCCCGTTCAGGACCGCGCCGATGCGGCTTGCGGCGGTGAGCGAATTGGCGCGGGCGAAGGTCTGGCTCGCCACGACCTCCTCTTCGCTGTGTGCGGAAGGATACCGGCCCGTGGTCAGATGCAGGAGATCGAGTCCGCGCCCGCTCGCCTGCGCGGCGGGCAGGGAGATCAGCCGCCCGGTCGCAGGCTCGGCGAGGCCCGGAACGCTGAGAATGACATCCTCGGCGATGCGGGTTTGCACGGCCGCAACCCCCGGGATCAGGCGCAGGCCGGCGCCGACGGAATCCGGGGCGCGCTTGAGACTTGCGAACACGTCAGCAAACCGATACGCGGAATAGTAGTCCGCTCGTGCTCGCGCGAGCGACTGATAGGTGCTCACCATGGTGACGAAGGCGCCGATGCCGACGCTGACCACGACGGCCGTCGCGATCACCTGTCCGCGCAAGTGCCAGAGGTCGCGGATCAGGGCCCGCTGCAGCC
>JABBNZ010000213.1 GCA_019352035.1 Pseudomonadota bacterium
CCTTGTCCGTAGGACTCAAGACCCAACTCGACCGCTATGCGGCGCTGCACAGTGAGACCTGGGGTGAGACGGTGCTGGCTGCCGATCTCATTCCGCATATGCTCACGCAGTTCATCCTACGCGACAAAGCGTTCAAGGCACAGATGCGGCGGGAGCGCTCAGGGACGGGTCGCTCGCAAACACTCGATCAGTCCTGACAGCAGCGGGGAGGGCGGTGCGTCGCTGCGCAGGAGGTGTACCACGGGGGGCGGCAGTCCGCGCCGAAGCGGCCGGAAGATCACGTTCGCGTGTACAACGCCTTCGCCCTGCGATGCCGTCAGCAGGCCGACGCCGCAGCCGGCCTCGACCCAGGTCATGAGCGCCAAGGCGGTCGATGGGCGTTCGGCGATGAAGAACGGTGAATCGGTCGGCATGCGCTCGATGATCTGTTGCTCGAGCGTGCAGATGGGATCTGGCGCCAGGAGCGCCAGTCGCTCGCGAGCAAGCTCAGCGGGCTCAATAGCGCGACCCGATGCGAGAAGGTGGTCTTTCGGCACCGCGGCCACCCAAGCATCGGTCCACAGCTGATCAGCCACCGTGCCTGACTCGCTGACGCGCATGGCGGTGATGCCGGCGTCGAGGAGGCCCGCCTCGATCTCGCCGAGGAGTGCGCGGCCCGAACGGCTGACGATCTGCAGCACCACATCGGGGTGGGTACGCCGCCAGTCTACGAGGGCACCTGCAATCCGGGAGCACGCGACGCGCTCGCAGATGCCGATACGAAGCCGATCCTTTGCGCTGCGCTTGAACTCGCCGATTGCGAGGCGGGCGTGCTCCTCCGCGGCGAGCACACGCCGAGCTTGATCGAGGAGCCCCTCGCCGGCGAAGGAGAGCTCGGTGCGGCGGCTGGTGCGGTAGAAGAGCCTGAGTCCGGTCTGGTGCTCGAGGGATCGGATCTCGCGCGAGAGGTTTGACTGGCCGATGTTCAGGCGTTCGGCGGCGCGGGCGAAGTGCAGCTCTTCGGCGAGAATGACGAAATAGCGGTACTGCCGAAGCTCGAGCGGCCGGATCGGGCGCGAGGCCGCACGAGGGGTATCAGCCTGTTTGACCAACTGCATGTTGCTGCGTCCTTGGGCTACGGGACGTCGGACGAGGGCGACTGACGTCACTTCGAACATGGGTAGCAATACACCTTTGGCTTGGAAAATACCAGTCGAGTTTCGTGTGTTTTCGCGCAGAAATGCGGGTATATGCGAGATCCGATTTCATCAGACTTCCCTGGACGTCCTTGGACTGTTAGTTGAATTTCTGCACAAAGACATCAGTATTCGGGTCTTCCAATTTTGCTGAATCTGCGCTAAAGCGGACGCAAGGGACGCCGTTGGTGTCGGGGGTAAAGAAAGACGTGAAGTCCGACCTCCGACATGGACGCATCCTGGGCCTGTTCCGCAGCGTACGTGTACGTGCTGCATCTCGATCCCGGTTCTCGGGCGTGGGAGTATTTACGTCGTAATCCGCGCTACGTGCGCGACTGGATGCGTTACCGTCGCAGCTCTTCGCAACGTATCGCAGTGCGGTGGGGCTTGGCATCCCTCGTGGATCCGCGACTCGATGCACGCCAAGTTTCGCCTGTATGGGCGGTAGACGATCTGGCGCCCGTCACGCTGGTGCGCGACGAGATGCTTCACGCGCAGACCGACTTGGATGCGGTTGGACGCTTTTCACTCTGGAAACTCGCCGGTCGCAAGAGCCTGGCCGAGGAGGGTACCGGACTTCGCCTGGTCGTCAAATCCTCCGCAAAGGCGGTCCAGGCGCGCCTGGGAGGCCGTTTGAGCGAGGAGGATCGATTCGCCTACCAGATCCCGGGGGGCGGCGATGATCGCGCAGCCTGGGCCTTGCTGACCACATCCCGTGCGCTGACTCAGTTCTTCGGAAGCGGGCGAGAATTACCATGTGAGCGACCCGGTCGGGCGGATCTATTTCACGTGCGAGCGGTGCAGGTGCTCGATGGGTTGGCTGCCGGGGCCTCCCAGCGCGGGCTCGCGATCGCGCTCTTCGGAAGCGCTGCCGTTGCTCGCGGGTGGCTGCCGGACGGCGCACTCCGTGCGCAGACGCGGTATCTCATCGGTAGGGCACGGGCGCTAATGGCCGGCGAATACCGCTCGCTGATCGCCGCCGGCGCGTCCGTCTTCCGCTCCGGTGGAAAGGCTCGGCATCGAAGCCGGGCAGCTTCCCATGAAGTGTGACGAGGAGCTCCTGACGCGCGCGCGGCGCCTGGCGACCAGCATCGACGAGAAGGACATCGCGGGCCTAATGGCCACGTTCGCAAATACAGCCGAGGCCGTCGATGTTGTAACGGCGTCCATCGGCTGGGCACATCGGACAGCGGCGGACTGCGCCGGCTACTTCACGATGGCCCGTCAGTCAGCTACCGCGAGCGACGTAGGCCGTAATCGCCGATCCACTGCTGCAGCTCGGACGAATTCTTAACTCACGTATTGGGCCTCTCTCCCTGAGTGGTCCTCGCCGCGCATTCTGGGCCGGCCGCTCATGAGTCAGCAATAGCTCCGCTAGGTTTCGCTCATTGTTACTGATGCGAGGCATGATGCAATTGCCACCCGAGCCGCACGGGGGGATGAGGGTCGAGAAGTAAAAACGAGTGAAAAAAATCACGCCGAGTAGGTCCCTAGTTACGGCCGCGATCCTTCGGAAGGGCTATGCGCTGAAGCGCTATCCAAAATGAGCCCGGTCCTGCTTGCCAAAAGTAGACCACCTGT
>JABBNZ010000214.1 GCA_019352035.1 Pseudomonadota bacterium
CCGTCCAGGGGATCGGCGCCGAGCTCGTGCCGCACCATCCCCTGAAGCCCATCAAACGAGCGGCGCATGTCGCACGGTTGGCCGTACAGATGCACCCGCAGCTGTCCCTCCGGAAAGAACATCAGCCGCGCGCCAGCTGCAGTACGATGCCCCCGCCCAGATCGAGCCGGATCTCCCAGCGCTCCGTGGTAGGTGCTCTCAGCGCACCCAGATCAATGAAGGATGCCGCCTCCCTGGCCGGCGCCGGTCGGCTCTCAGGCCGCCGAGACTGACCCGAACGCAGCCGCGACCGCCATCCGTAAAGCGTCCACGCGCTGATCCCCTCGCGCCGGCAGAAGGCCGGCACCGATAGCCCGCTCGCCTTCTGCTGTTTGATCAGTTCGCCCCACGCCTGCGCACTGCGCCGCTGCCGACCGCTTCTCGCCATCGCTCGCTCCGGGTAGTGAAACCGAGGCGATAATCTCCGGCATCGCGCGCGTGGGGAAAGTACGCCGCGGGCTTACCGGTTACGTTCAGGCGGCTGCGGCAAGATGGAGTCAAGATGGACCGCGCACGACTCGACGCGCTTACCGCGCGCTACCTGAATGCCACCCTTGATGACGCAGAAGTCCGCCTCGCCGAGCACCTGCCGGAGACCAGTGAAGATGCCAACGAGGTCTGGCAAGGCCAGGTAATCGAGAAGATTGAATCCACCGAGCTTGCGCTCGCCACAGGCGACTACTCAACCACGGTGGAGACGGCGCGCGCGACGCTGCCCGGCGGCTCAGAAACGGCCCTGGCCGTAAGATCGCCCATCCCTGTGGATTTTCTGTGGATCATTCACCCAGTAGGATCGGCAGCCTTCATACAAACGGCGGGCACGCTGGACCATGCTGAGGCATCGCATCTGGAACTTCCCATCCACCAATCCGCTCGTCTCGGGGCTGCTGGTGCTCATCATCTTCAGCGCCGGGGGCACGATCTAGGCGTCTCTAGCGAGTTCAGCGGGATTCAATAAACACTTGATTTCAGCACCGCGAACGTGATCTGAGCAGGCACTGAGCCAGCAGATTGGCGTGGCGAGGTTCGATCTTGCATTACGAGAATGCAATTGAAATAATCAACGCGGGATTGGGGTTTGTTTCCGATCGGTGATTGGCCTCGGGGCTTAAGACCCGGGGCCTTTTGCTATCTACAGGGAAATAGGTGTTGCTTGCGATCTTGGGCTTGCTGCAAGCTGTGGCCATTGCACTCCGCCGGGCAGATGTGACGGGCCAAACAGGAAATGGAGAACACGTCGGCGGGCATTGCCAGTCACCTTAGACGAGGCGTGCAGAAGGAGCGGACGCATGAGCATCAGGCCACCGCGTGGAACGGGTACTAACCGCTCGCCGTGTATGCCTCTTGCAGTGAAGGCCTTTTGAGGACGCAGACGCCCGAGAGTGTGGGAGCGCGGAACAACCTTGAGGGCGCCGGTCTCCTCGTCGGACCCGTCTAGGTGTACGCGTGCCGCGACCGACTGTTCAAGGACTTCGAGGGGAGGCTGGACGAAAAGACTGCCGTCTTTCTCCCACCATCCGGAGTAGCCTGGTGCCTCTGTGCGCTCCGCGACCGGCATTCGGCTGACTGACGTTCAGACGGGCAGCCGCTGTGTCCTGATCGAGCCGCTGGGCGGCCACCAGTCGGTTAGTATTCACTGCGAGACGCACTTTCGTATCAAGATCTTGCGCATCCGGAAGCCCGAGGTCCGCAAATACGTTGCCGGAGCTTGACTCGACAGAGATGCGTTTACTTGCTCGTCTTGCCATAACGAATCTCGTATTTGCGGTTGTGTCTCTTTCAGGCGCTGTGTGACCTGATTGGTATCGGACTGGGCTTGGAAGGCAGCGGTTTCGCTTCGGCGATTGATAAAGCGAAGACGTCACGCGAAGGTCACGAACACCGCGCCAGCGCCACTTCTATTCGGCCTCTTTCGGACCACGATTTGCACGTCCTGCCCGAGGAGGGCGAGGCAGTCCATTAGCTTGCGCTCGGAGAATCCGCGGAACTGGCCGCGTAGCATCTTTGAGAGTTTCGGCTGCGGAATGCCGAGCACGGTTGAGGCCTTGGTCTGAGTCATTGCCTTCTCGTCCAGGAGCTCGGCGATCCTGCTGACGAGTTGCGCTTTCACCAGCATACTCTCGGGCGCACGATAGCCGAGGTCGGCATAAACGTTCGTGCTGCCGCGTCCATGACTTGGTTGCTTTCGGGAAGGTGGCTTCATACGGGGTCTATCTCATCGCTTCTGGCGTCGCTGCTTCATGATCTCGGTCGCGTCTTTCAAGCGGGTCGCGATGAGATCCATGTCGGGCTTGGGAGTCTCGGTCCCCGACTTCGATTTTTTCTGGAACACGTGTAAGACGATGACGGCATCGACGAACCGGACCGTGTATACCGCCCGATAAGTGCTGCCGGCTGTCGATTCGATCACCTCCAGGACGCTTGCATCTCCGAAACCCCGAAGTACCTTGGTACTCTCGTGCCGTTTGCCACATTGCGCCAGGTACAGCGCATACCCGAACGCATCGACTACTCTGGCAGGCAGCGCGCATAGATCCTTCTTTGCGCGACCCATCCAGATCAATGGTTTCGGCTGCGGAGGCTTCGACGAATGGAGTATACCCATATGGATCTACCTTGAAAAGGTTGTGCTCCAAGCGGAGATATGTAGTAACCGTGTGGCCGTGGCCCATGGATAGGCGTCTCGCGCGAGGAGGATGATGAG
>JABBNZ010000071.1 GCA_019352035.1 Pseudomonadota bacterium
AGCATGCGCTCGAAGCCGGTCGCGGCGCTGCTGATCGATCTGCAAGTCACCAAGACCCACAGTCGTCCGCACGTCTCGGATGACAATCCGTACTCGGAGGCGCAGTTCAAGACCCTGAAGTACCGGCCCGACTTCCCCGATCGGTTCGGCTCGATCGAGGATGCACGCGCTCACTGCCAGCGCTTCTTCCGCTGGTACAACCATGAGCACCGCCACGGCGGCATCGGCTTGATGGCCCCGGCCGCGGTGCATGACGGCACCGCCGCGGCGATGAGCGCCCAACGCGCCATCACGCTCGATATCGCCTTTGCCGCCCATCCCATCCGTTTCAAGGGCATTGCACCGAAGCCGCCGGCACTGCCCACCGCCGCCTGGATCAATCCGCCGAAAAAGGAGACGACACCACCCTCGACTACACCCGCTTGCTCGCTAATCTCATGACACCGGGTGTCTCAAGGTCATTGACACATTCCGGGCGCGTCGCTCGAGCCTGCGAGTGGGCCGGTGTCCCTTCATCGTGCACCGCGAACCGGACCGGCGAACGGGGCGCGCAGCCGGCGCGCTGCAGGGAGGGCGCATGGAGCACCCTGCTCAGGTGCTTCCCGATTACGCATCAAAGGCCTTCTACAAAGCCCGGGATCTGGCCCGCGCTCAGACCCGCCTATTCGACGGCATGAGCGTTCGGCAAATGCCGACCTTGCACGAGATCCGCGCGCTGTCTTCACACCTTTACGCGACTGCCGGTTACGAAGTGGCCGCCGTTCAAGAGTTGATGGCGCACACGGACCCGGATATGACGCGGGCGTATCAGAAGGGTCACGCCCGGAAGGTGCTGCGCGTGCAGATGATGCTTCCGTACCGCGTGCCGCAGCCCGACAATGCCGTCAGGGAGAGACGCGCCGTCTACCGCGTGGTGGCCTTGCCGCAGGGTCAGGAAATATTCCCTGAGAATTCCCTGAACGGAAATCGCGTCGCCGCGTAAGCCTTTGTACCGAAAGGAATTTTGGAGCGGGAAACGAGACTCGAACTCGCGACCCCAACCTTGGCAAGGTTGTGCTCTACCAACTGAGCTATTCCCGCGCCCCGAGTGAGGGACGGAATTGTAAGTGCAGCCCCTGCGAAGTCAAGGCAATCCGCGCCGCCGGCGGGTGAAAATTCTTGGCGCTCCAGAAGCTTGCGGCCTCAGCGCCGCAGCTCAGGCCACGCCGCCCGCAGATACGTGATCATGGAAATCAGGGTTGCCGCGGCCGCGAGCTCCGTCAGCACCACGCCCACGTCATAGATGGGCAGCCCGACGATCGGGGAGCGGTACAGCATCAAGGACAGGCCGACGATCTGCAGAATGGTCTTGATCTTGCCGAGCTGCGAGACCGCGACCTTGCGCCGGGCGCCGATCTCGGCCATCCACTCGCGCAGGGCGGAGATGGTGATCTCGCGGCCGATAATGACCACCGCCGTGAGCACGATCAGCGCCCGGGTGTCCTTGCTCACGAGCAGGACGAGCGCCGAGGCCACGATCAGCTTGTCGGCCACCGGATCCAGGAACGCTCCGAGGCGCGAGGTCTGCCCGAGGCGGCGCGCGAAGTACCCGTCCAGCGAGTCCGTGATGCCCGCGGCCGCGAAGAGGCATCCCGCGGCCGGGTCGGACCAGTGGTAGGGCATGAAAAAGAGCAGGACGATGAGCGGGATGGCGGCGATGCGCAGCCATGTCAGCGTATTCGGCACGTTCCAGAGCATGGCGCGATCAAGAGCCGGGGTGGAGGTGATCATAAAGGGTGCGGGCCAGCGCCGCTCCGATTCCGGAGACTGCGGTGAGATCCGCCACACCCGCGCGCATCACCCCCTGCAGCCCGCCGAAATGCGTGAGCAACGCCCGGCGCTTGGCGGGCCCCAGGCCGGGCACCGCTTCCAGCACCGACTCATTGTAGCGGCGCGCGCGCCGGCGCCGGTGGCCGGTGATCGCAAAGCGATGCGCCTCGTCGCGAATGCGCTGGATGAGCCGCGAGGCCGGGGAATGCGCCTCCGGCACCCGCGGCGCGGCCGCACCGTACACGAAGAGCCGCTCCTGGCCCGGGCGGCGGTCCGGGCCCTTGGCGACGCCGACCAGCATGACACCGCCGAAGCCGAGCTCGGCCAGCACCTCGTGCACCGCGGCGATCTGCCCGAGACCGCCGTCGATGAGCAGCAGGTCGGGCGCGGGGATCTCCCCGTCGCGCACGCGGGTATAGCGCCGCTCGAGCGCCTGGCGCAGCGCCCCGTAGTCATCGCCGGGCGTCACGCCGGTGATGTTGAATCGCCGGTACTCCTTCTTCAGCGGTCCCTCCGGGCCAAAGACCACGCACGAGGCCACCGTGCCCTCCCCGCCCGTGTGGCTGATATCGAAGCACTCGATCCGCTGCGGCGCCTCGGGCAGCTCGAGCTCCGCCGCGAGCGCGGCGAGCATCTCATCGAGACCCCGCCTCTGTGCCAGCCGCATCCGCAGCCCCTGCAGGGCGTTCTCTCGTGTCAGCTCCGCCCAGCGGGCGCCCAGGCCCCGCGACGGACAGCGCACGTGAACGGCGTGTGACGCTCGCTCCGTGAGCGCCTGGCTGAGCGAGTCCGTGTCCTCGAGCCGCTGCCCGACCAGCACTTCCGGCGGCGGCTCCTGCGAGGCGTAGTACTGCATGACGAAGGACGAGAGGGCCTCCTCCGGCTCGGCGAGCGCCGCGCGCGGGAAATAGCTGGTCGTACCCAGATTACGGCCGCCGCGCACCAGCATCGCGCTTATCGCGTACTCGCCCGGCTCCCCGACGATGCAGAACACGTCGACATCGCGCTCCCCTTCCGCCGTCACGATCTGCTGCGCCTGAATATGCTTCAGCGCCCCCAACTGGTCTCGGATCTGCGCGGCACGCTCGAACTCCAGGCGGCCCGCCGCCGCCTCCATGCGCGCCTGCAGCGTGGCGTTCACCTCATCGCTGCGGCCCTCCAGCACTTTGACGGCGGACTCGATGTCCTGCGCGTAAGCCTCTCGGGTGATGAGCCCCACGCAGGGCGCGGAGCAGCGCCCGATCTGGTGCTGCAGGCAGGGGCGGCTGCGATTGGCGAAGAAGGTGTCGCGGCAATTGCGGATGCGAAAGAGCTTCTGCAGCTGATTGAGCGTGTCGCGCACGGCCCAGGCGCTCGGGAAAGGTCCGAAGTAGCGCCCGGGAGCGCTGCGCGGGCCGCGGTAGAACGAGAGGCGCGGAAACTCGTGATCGACACAGAGCTGCACGTACGGGAAGCTCTTGTCGTCCCGCAGCACGACATTGAAGCGCGGCTTGTGCGCCTTGATGAGGTTGTACTCGAGCAGCAGCGCCTCGGTCTCGGAGTTGGTGACCGTGACCTCGATGTCGGCGATCTGCTGCACGAGCGCCTGCACCTTCGGGTTGACGTTACTCGCGGCAAAGTAGGTGCTCACGCGGTCCCTGAGGCTCCTCGCCTTGCCCACGTAGAGGATCTCGTGCCCGGCGTCGAACATGCGATAGACGCCGGGGCGCCGCGGCAGCGCCGCGGTGAACGACTTGTGATCGAATTCAGTCGAGCTCATCTCAGTTGTCCATCGACGGAAGGCGCCCCCGGACCCCAGGGACAGGGACGTGCCCCGCCGGCGAAGGGCGAGGCGGTGTCTTGCAGCGAAGCACTGCTTCGCCCGGCCGGGCGAGCTTTGGGCAAGAACCACGCTTTTGCCCAAGGCCGCGCTGGACCGGGCAGGGAGCGACGCATGCGTCGCACGGGTGGCCATGGATGGACACCCCGGAGCTTTGCGCGCAGCAGGGACAGCGTAGCGCAAAGCCCGGATCCAGCGCTATAAACCCGCGAGCTCGCAGGCGCGCGCCACGACCTTCCTGAACATCGGCTCGGTGAGCACCTTGGTCGAGGTGTTGTAGCGGCTGCAATGATACGAGTCGATGAGGTACCGCGTCTCCTCGAGCCGGTGCTCCTGCCCATGGCCGAAGGGAAACCGGCTGCGCTTGAGCCCGCTCGCCATGAGGAAGGCATCGTGGCCCACCCTGCCGAGGGCCAGCACCACCCGGACGCGCTTCAGCGACGCGAGCTCGGCCTTCAGGTACCCGTTGCAACCGCGGATCTCATCCGGCAGCGGCTTGTTGCCAGGCGGCACGCACTTCACGGCATTGATGATGCGGGTCTGCCGGAGCTTCAGCCCGTCGTCGGCGGCCAGGGATTGCGGCCGCGTGGCGAGCCCCGCCTCATAAAGAGTGCGGTACAGCAGCTCCCCCGCATAGTCTCCGGTGAATGGGCGCCCGGTCCGGTTCGCCCCGTGCAACCCCGGGGCGAGCCCCACCAGCACGAGGCGCGGGTCGGCGGCGCCGAACGAAGGCACGGGCCGCGCCCAGTAGTCCGGGTAGCTCGCATGCACCTCGGCCAGGAATTGCGCGAGCCGCGGGCACCGCGTGCACCCGGGATCGTATGCCTCGCTCCGCACGGCCGGCAGCGCCGGCCGCCGTCCGCCGTTCGTCCGCGCCTGCTTGATAGCTAGTACGCGGCGCCATCCTGCGCCGCGCCCTCCGGGCCGGTGCGCGCCGCGCGCGCACCGTTCAACAAAATCGCCTGGAGCGATTTTGAACGCCGCCAGGCGGGCCGATGGCCGGGCGTCAGGGACGGCAGCGGGTAAATTGCTCCCGGCAATTCAGTCGTCCATGTGGCGGATGACGGCCGTGGCGAAGCCGGAGCAGCTCATGAGCTTCGCGCCCGGGATCAGCCGCTGCAGGTCCTCCTCGACGCTCCGGCGGGCCGCGAGCTCGCGCTTGGGAGCCTTGATGGCCTCGCGCAGACGGGCGAGGTCGTACGTGAGCTCCTTGTTGGCGACGGTGTTGGCAACGCCCTTGATGACGAGGTCGGCGGCCTCTTTCCAGCCCAGATAGCGCAGCATCATCTCCGCCGAGAGGATGAGCGAGCCGGGGTTCACCCGGTCCTTGCCCGCGAAGCCCGGCGCGGTGCCGTGTGTCGCCTCGAATACGGCGAGGCCGTCGCCGATGTTGGCGCCCGGCGCGATGCCGATGCCGCCCACCTGCGCCGCGAGCGCATCGGACACGTAATCGCCGTTCAGGTTGAGAGTGGCGATGACGTCATATTCCTCCGGCCGCAGCAACACCTGCTGCAGAAAATTGTCCGCGATGACATCCTTCACGACGATGTCGGTACCAGTGAGCGGATTGGGGAACTTGAGCCACGGACCGCCGTCGATCTCCCGGGCGCCGAACTCCTCCTTGGCGAGCTGGTAGCCCCAGTTGCGGAACGCACCCTCCGTGTACTTCATGATGTTGCCCTTGTGCACCAGGGTCACCGAGACGCGGTCGTTCTCGATGGCGTACTGGATGGCCTTGCGGATCAGGCGCTGGCTGCCCTCCTTCGACACCGGCTTGATGCCGATGGCCGAGCTCGCGGGAAAGCGGATGCCGGTGACGCCAAGCTCGTTGTGCAGGTAGGCGATCAGCCTGTGCACCTCGGTCGAGCCGGCCGGCCATTCGATTCCCGCATAGATGTCCTCGGTGTTCTCGCGGAAGATCACCATGTCGGTGAGGCTGGCATCCTGCATCGGGCTCACGACGCCGGGAAAATACCGGATCGGACGCACGCAGGCGTAGAGGTCGAGGCTCTGGCGCATCGCCACGTTGAGCGAGCGGATGCCGCCGCCCACTGGCGTGGCGAGGGGCCCTTTGATCGAGACGACGAACTCGCGCAGCGCGTGCAGCGTCTCCTCTGGAAACCACTGGCCGTAGCGCGCATTGGCCTTCTCGCCGGAGTAGACCTCCATCCAGCTGATGCGGCGCTTGCGCGCGTATGCGTTCTCGACAGCGGCATTCACCACCCGCAGCATCGCCGGCGTGACGTCGATGCCGATCCCGTCCCCTTCGATATAGGGAATGATCGGGTTGTCGGGAATGCTCAGGCTGGAATCGGGGTTGACGGTGATCCTGCGTCCCTCGGAGGGGACGACGATGTGCTCGTATTGCATCCGGGAATTGTACCGGCAATGAGGCGTTTCATCCTGAATTGCCATACAGGCACGCGCGCCGGCGCGGATGCCTCATCAGGCGCGTTGCGCGCGCCGGCTCTGGTTGCTGCGCTCGGCGATCACCATGGCGAGCTCCAGCGCCTGCTCGTGGTTCAGGCGCGGATCGACCGTCGAGCGGTAGGCCCGGGCCAAGTCCGAATCCGTGAGGCCGCGCGCCCCGCCCGTGCACTCCGTGACATCCTCACCCGTCAGCTCGATGTGCACGCCGCCCAGGTGCGAGCCCATCTGCGCGTGGATTCGAAATGCGGTGTCGAGCTCCTTCAGGATGTTCTCGAAGCGGCGGGTCTTCAGGCCCCCGGTGCTGGTCTCGGTGTTGCCGTGCATCGGATCGCAGATCCAGAGCACGGTCTGCCCGGTCTCGCGCACGGCCTCGATGGCCTTCGGGAGCGCGGTGGCGATGTCCTTCACGCCGAAGCGATGGATCAGGGTGAGCCGTCCGGGCTGGTTCTGCGGGTTCAGCGTCGTGACGAGGCCCTGCAGCCACGCGGCATCCATCGCCGTGCCGACCTTGACGCCGATGGGATTGGAGATGCCGCGGAAGTACTCCACGTGCGCGCCGTCGAGTTTGGCGGTGCGCATGCCGATCCACGGCATGTGCGTCGAGAGGTTGTACCAGCGGTTCTGCCGGGGGATGAAGCGCGTCTGCGACTGCTCGTAGAGCAGATGCAGACCCTCGTGGCTCGAATAGAAATCGACCAGCGTCGCCTCGTGCACCGCCGTGCCGCTCATGCCCTCGAAGAAATCGAGCGCATCGCCGATCGACTGGATGATCCGGTGGTAGGCGTCCTTCAGCGGCGCGTGCTTGACGAAGCCCAGGTCCCAGTACTCCGGGTGATGCAGGTCGGCGAAGCCGCCATCCACCAGGGCGCGCACGAAGTTCAGCGTGAGGGCGGCCCGCTCGTATCCCCGCAGCAGCAGCTCCGGGTCGGCGGCGCGCGCGGCCGCGGTGAACTCCGGGCGGTTGACCAGATCGCCCCGGAAGCTCGGCAGGGTCACGCCCTCGCGGGTCTCCGTGTCCACCGAGCGCGGCTTGGCGTACTGGCCGGCCATGCGGCCCACGCGGATGATGGGCTTCTTCAGCCCGTGCAGCAGCACCAGGCTCATCTGCAGGAGGATCTTCAGCTTCTTGACGATCGCGTCCGACTCGCAATCGGCGAAGGTCTCGGCGCAATCCCCCCCCTGCAGCAGGAACGCCTGCCCGCGCTGGGCCGCGGCAAGCCGCTCGCGCAGCGCATCGACCTCCCAGGAAACGACGATGGGCGGCAGCCGCGACAGATCCGCCACGACCCGCTGCAGCGCGGCCGGATCGTCGTACACGGGCTGCTGCTGGGCAGGCTTGGCCTGCCAGCTCGCGCTGTGCCAGGAGGTCGTCTGGGGGGACCGCATAAGGACTCGAATCCTACCATGCGGGGGCACGGCAGAGCCCCCTGGAGGGAAATGCGGCTGGCGCGGACGGCGGCTAGAGGTCAGAATGCGCGGCCTCTTCCATCCCCAGGCGGGAGCGGCTGAATGCATCGTGTACTGATTCTCGGCGCCGGCAAGATCGGCGCTCTCATCTCCGGGCTCCTGGCGAGCTCCGGCGCCTACCAGGTTCAACTCGCGGACGTCGACGGCTCTGTCGCCGAAGCCGTGGTGCGCGCGCACGGGGCTGCGGGCCTCAGCGCCCACGCCTTGAACGCCAAGCAGCGAAGCGCGCTCGACCGTCACCTGGCCGAGCACCCCGTCGATGCGGTGATCTCGAGCCTGCCGTTTTACTGCAATGTCACGGTCGCCGAGGCCGCGCGCAACGCCGGCGTGCATTACTTCGACCTCACCGAGGACGTCGAGGTGACGCGCGCCGTGCGCGCCATTGCCACCGGTGCATCGCAGGCCTTCGTGCCGCAGTGCGGCCTGGCGCCAGGCTTCATCAGCATCGCGGCGGCGGAGCTCATCAAGCACTTCGAGGAGCTGCGCGCGGTGAAACTGCGGGTCGGCGCCCTGCCGCAGCATCCGAACAATGTCCTCAAGTACTCCCTCACCTGGTCGACCGAAGGACTCATCAACGAGTACGGCAACCCCTGCCAGGCGATCGTTGACGGCCGCACCGTGGAAGTCGCGCCGCTCGAGGGCATGGAAGAGATCGAGATCGACGGGACGCTGTACGAGGCGTTCAACACCTCGGGCGGCCTTGGCTCGCTCGCGGAGACGCACGGCGCGCGCTGCGAATCGATGAACTACAAGACGATCCGCTATCCCGGCCATTGCGAGCAGATGCGCCTGCTCATGAATGACCTCAAGCTCAACCACGATCGGGATACGTTGAAGCGCATCCTCGAGAACGCCGTCCCGCAGACGCTTCAGGATGTCATCATCGTGTACGCCGCGGTCACCGGCACCCAGGACGGCCAGCTGCGCGAAGAGAATTACGTCAACAAGATCTATCCCCAGCTCATTGCCGGGCGTCTCTGGTCCGCGATCCAGGTGACGACCGCGGCCGGGATCACCTCCGTGGTGGACCTCGTGCTCGAGAATCCCGATCGCCACCGTGGATTCATCGCCCAGGAGGAATTCCGCCTCACCGACATCCTGGCCAACCGCTTCGGCCGCTACTATGCGCCGGGCGGCAGCAAGGATGTCTCGGGCGAGGTCATCGTCTCCGGCAAGACCGGCCACCAGCGAACCCAGCAGAAGAAGGCCGCGGCGCGATGAGCGGCCTCGAGTCCGACATCAACGGCGTGCTTGCGAGGCTGGAGCTCGCCCCGCTCAACCCCGGCGCCTGGTCCGGCTCGCAAGGCTGGACGAGCGGCGCCGCGGCCGCCCTCCTCAGCGTTCGCAATCCCGCGACCGGCACGCTGATCGCGCAAGTGCGGCCGGCCGGTCCGCAGGAGTACGAGTCCGTCATCGCTTCGGCGGTGCAGACCGCGGCCATCTGGCGCTCCGTGCCCGCCCCGAAGCGCGGCGAGGTCGTGCGGCTCATCGGCGAGGAGCTGCGCCGCGTCAAGGCCGATCTCGGCACACTGGTGTCGCTCGAGAACGGGAAGATCCTCGCCGAAGGCCTCGGGGAGGTGCAGGAGATGATCGACATCGCCGACTTCGCCGTCGGCCAGTCGCGCATGCTCTACGGCCTCACCATGCACTCGGAGCGCCCCGGGCACCGGATGTACGAGCAGTGGCACCCGCTCGGGGTGGTGGGCATCCTCTCCGCATTCAACTTCCCGGTCGCCGTGTGGTCCTGGAATGCCTTCCTCGCCGCGATCTGCGGCAATGTCTCGGTGTGGAAGCCTTCGCCCAAGACCCCTCTCACCGCGATCGCGGTGCAGCAACTGTGCAATCGCGTGCTGCTCGAGCGCGGCCTGCCGCCGATCTTTCAGCTGTTCATCGACGGCGGGACAGAGCTCGCGACTCGCTTCGTCGACGACCGTCGCGTCGCTCTCGTCTCGTTCACGGGCTCGACGCCGGTCGGGCGCAAGGTCGGCGAGCGCGTCGCCGCCCGCCTCGGCAAGAGCCTCCTCGAGCTCGGTGGCAACAACGCCATCATCGTGGATGAGACCGCGAACCTGGATCTCGCCGTCCCGGCGATCGTCTTTGGCGCGGTCGGCACTGCCGGCCAGCGCTGCACCAGCACGCGCCGCGTGTTCGTGCACAAATCCCTGGCGCCGGAGCTCGAGCGGCGCCTGACGAATGCCTATGGCCAAGTCCGCATCGGTAATCCTCTGGACCCCTCGACGTTGATGGGCCCCCTCATCGATGCGCAGGCCGTCGAGCGCTTCCAGTCCGCCGTCGCCGCCGCGCGCAGCGCCGGCGGCGAGGTGCTCCATGGCGGCGGATGCCTGCCCGGCCCGGGCCACTTCGTCGAGCCCACGCTGATCCGCGCCCGCAACGACTGGCCCGTCGTGCAGGCCGAGACCTTCGGCCCCATCCTCTACCTGATTCCGGTCGACTCCCTCGAGGAAGCCATCGCCCAGCAGAACGCCACGGCGTACGGGCTCTCCTCCTCCCTCTTCACCGACCGGCTGCAGCACGCCGAGCTCTTCCTCTGCGCCTCCGGCAGCGACTGCGGCATCGCCAACATCAACATCGGCACCTCAGGCGCCGAGATCGGCGGCGCCTTCGGCGGTGAGAAGGATACCGGCGGCGGCCGCGAGTCGGGCTCGGATGCCTGGAAGGCCTACATGCGCCGCCAGACCAACACCATCAACTGGTCGCGCGACCTTCCCTTGGCCCAAGGGATCAAGTTCGAGCTCTAGCAGCCCATCTGACCATGCGCCCCATGGACTGTGCCCCGAAATAGCCGGCAAGAGGCGCCCCTTTTGCCGGCGGCAACGGAGCTGCTGTCCGAGAAGCGGCCGTAGGCCCGTCTTTCCAATCGGCTAGCCCACCTTCTTCCCGGGAAGCCGCAGTGCGAACCTCGCCCCTCCGAGGGGCGAGGCATCCACGGTGAGCCTGCCGCCATAGAGGTCGACCGTGTCGTGGACCATGGCGAGCCCCAGTCCGTGTCCCGGCACCTTCTCATCGGTGCGCACTCCGCGCCGCAGCACCTTCGCCCGGTTCTCCTCGGCGATGCCGGGCCCGTCGTCCTCCACCGTCAGCGAAAGATTTTCCCGTCCTGCGGACCCGCCGTCCTCCAGGACGACCGCGACCCGCACCTTCTCCCGGCACCACTTGCAGGCGTTGTCCATGAGGTTTCCCAGAAGCTCCATGAGATCGCCCCGATCCCCGATGAAATGACTGCCCTCCTGGATCGCGAGCTCGATCGAGAGGTCCTTGCGGGAGTAGACCTTGAGGAGCGCCGCCCGCAGGTCCGCCGCCACCGCCGCCACTGGCACCGGCGCCTGGCCGAGGAGCGCGCCTCCCGAGGCGGCCGCACGCTTCAGCTGGTGCTCGATGATGTCGGTCATGCGGTCGATCTCCGTCCCGATCGTGCGCGCCGCGATCTGCGGCCCCGCATCTTGAGTCAGCGCCGAGCGCATCACGGCAAGCGGCGTCTTCAGTCCGTGCGCGAGGTTGCCCAGGGTGTCGCGATAACGAGCGACGCGCTTGCGCTCCCCTAGAAGGAGCGCGTTCAGATGGCGCGCCACGCCGCTCAGCTCCCGCGGATAGCCCGATCCCAGCATCTCACTGCGCCCCTCCTCCACCTCGTGGATCTCGCGCTCGAGCCGGCGCAGCGGCGCGAGCGCGCGGCGCAGGAGCGCGGCGAGCGACAGCAGCAGGAGCAGCATGAGCCCCGAGAACCACCCGAGCATGCGGCTGCGAAAGAGCCATAACTGCTCCTCGTACGGTGTCAGGCTCACCGCCACACTGAAGGTGAGCCCGTGAGCGTGCCTGGGATCGTCCTCGAAGGAGATGCCGCGGCTCTCGATCGCCACGCGCGTATGCCCGACGATCTGATACGAGAACTGCCGCTCCCCCTGGGGCAGCAGCGGACCGAAATCGATCGGCATGCCGGCCGCGGAAGGCGAGCGCCAGAGGTGATTGTTGGATCGGATCTCGGCGTAGAGCCCCGAGTCCGGCGTGCCGAGCCGCGTGTCGAGGCCGTTGAGCGGCGCCCCGTAACCGCCGCCGGGCGCGGGCTCCGCGGCAGCGATGAGCGTGACGATCTGGGCATCGAGCAGCTGGTGCAGCGAGCGCTCCGACAGGGTCCGAAAGCCCATGTCGAGCACGACCATCATCACCCCGAAGAAGAGCGCGAGCGGTACGGCGACCGAAACGAGCAGCCGTCGGCTTAAGGAATGCACGGTGCGCCGCGGGGATCGAGCGCCGGCTCGCGGGTCAGGATGCAAGATCGCGCGCGAGCGCGAAGCGATAGCCGCGGCCGCGCAGCGTCTCGATGGGCTTCAGGCGATCCTCGGGATCGAGCTTGCGGCGCAGCCGCCCGATCAACACCTCGATGACGTTGCTGTCGCGCTCGAAGTCCTGGTCGTAGAGCCGCTCGGTCAGCTCGCCCTTGGAGATCACTTCGCCCGCCCGCAGCATCAGATGCTCGAGAATGCGGTACTCGAAAGTCGTGAGATCGACCGCCCGGCCCTCCACGCTCACCGATTGCGCGCGCGTGTCCAGCGTCACCGCGCCGCACTTGAGCTGCGGGCTCGCCCAGCCCCCCGCGCGGCGCAGCAGCGCGTGCAGCCGCGCCAGCACCTCCTCGAAGTGAAAGGGCTTGGCGACGTAGTCATCGGCCCCGGCCTGCAGGCCCTCGACCTTGTCCTGCCAGTTGTCCCGCGCGGTGAGGATCAGAATCGGGAAGGCCTTGCCCGCGGCGCGCAGCCGCCGGATGACCTCGAGCCCGGTGAGCTTCGGCAGGCCCAGGTCGATGATGGCGATGTCGAGCGGGTATTCCCGCCCCGCGAACAGGCCCTCCTCCCCGTCCTGCGCCACATCCACGGTGAATCCAGCCTCCGTGAGATGCATCCTCAGCGTCTCCCGCAGCGCAGCTTCGTCTTCGACCACAAGCACTCGCATTGAAGGCCCCCGCGAAATCGAGCGGGCGTCAGAGGATGGTGCCAGTCGCCGCGTCCACCCGGACGGCGAATACCCGCCCGGCACCATCCAGCATCCGCAGGACGTAGATGGTACGGCCTCCCCGCGTTTGCGTCTCGACCCGCACGACCCGGGCACTGAAGTGGCGCTGGGCCAGCATCACGGCCTGATTCATCGAAAGCCGAGTGCGCCGGATAGCGGTTCCCCGCAAGAGCGGTCGCGGCGCAGGAGGCGCGGCCCCATACGCCCGCGCAGTCAGGGTGCCGGCCGAGAGCACCAGCGCGACCGCAGCGATCAGGGAGGGGCGAAACGGCCTCATAGGCGGCGCACGATAGCCCGATCCGCGTGAATCCGCGCTGAATCGGGCGCTTGGCGCTACGCCTCCCGCTTCGCCTGCCGCCAGAGCGCGTCCCACTGCGCGGCATCGAGCGCCTGCAGCGGAGCGCCCTTCGCCGCGGCCAGGGCCTCCATCCGCCGGAACCGCCGCTCGAACTTCGCATTCGCCGCCCGCAGCGCCTCCTCGGGGTCGATCTTGAGGTGCAGGCCCCAGTTGGCCACGGCGAAGAGCAGATCGCCGAGCTCCTCCGCGACTTTGCCGGTGCCGCCCCCACCGGCCTCATCGGCGAGCGCCTCCTCGATCTCGCGCACCTCCTCGAGGACCTTGTCCCGGACCTGCGAGGCACGCTCCCAGTCGAACCCGACCCGAGCCGCCCGCCGCCCGAGCTTCGCCGCCCGGGTGAGTGCGGGCAGCGCGCGCGGCACGTCCGCCAGCGCGCTGTGATCCGCATCGGAGCCCCGCCCCGCCGCTGCGGCGCGCTCGCGCGCCTTCTGTTCCTCCCAGACGCGCGAGAGCTCGCTCGCGTCAGTGATCGATGATGCGTCCTCGAACACATGGGGATGACGCCGGATGAGCTTCTCGCGAATGCCGCGCGCGACGGCGGCGAAGTCGAACCAACCTTGCTCTTGGGCCATGCGGGCATGAAACACCACCTGGAAGAGAAGATCGCCGAGCTCCTCGCACAGCTTTCCCGGCTCGCCGCGCTCCACGGCGTCGGCCACCTCGTATGCCTCCTCGATGGTGTAGGGCGCGATCGTGCGGAAGGTCTGCTCGCGGTCCCACGGGCAGCCGCGCTGCGGATCGCGCAGCCGGGCCATCAGCGTCAGGAGCGCGGCGATCGCCTCCCCGGAGTCGGCGGCGCCGCTCAAAAGCCGCCCTCGGTGCAGAGCCGGTAAAGAGTCACGAGCATGCCGGCCGTCGCGCCCCAGATGTTACGGTTGCCGTAGGGGATGTCGAACATCCTCGCCTGCGCATCCTCCGTGCGGAAACGATGCATGCGAGGCCGGTGGTTGCGCGGATCGAACACGAAGGCGAGCGGCACCTCGAAAGTGTCTTCCACCTCGTGCGCATCGAGGAGGAGCTCGAAGCCCGGACGCACCATCGCGACGACCGGCGTGACCCGAAAGCCGCTGATGACCACGTGATCGGGCAGGAAGCCGACGACCGAGACGCAGCTCGCCTCCAGCCCGACCTCCTCGCGCGCCTCGCGCAGGGCGGCCGCGCCGGGACTGCCGTCGCTGGGCTCGATGCGCCCGCCCGGGAAGCTGACCTGACCGGCATGATGGCGCAGCTGCGTCGCCCGCTGGGTGAGGAGCACCGTGGGCGCCCCCGGATGATCCACGATCGGGACGAGCACCGCCGCCGGGATCGGCTCGGCCGGAAAGAAGCGGTGGTAGGGACGGCTCTCGGCCGCCGTGAGGCCGGGAACCAGCCATTCCTCGGGTTCGTGGCGCGGCCGCGTGCCCGCGAGCCGCTCGCGGATCCTCGCCGGCCAGTCCACGGGATCGGGCAGCGGGGCCGCCGCCGTGGCCGGCTCGTTCCTGCCGTCCGCCTCAGCCACCGCCGCTCGTGCCGCCTTTGATGCCGCCGCGGGTGAGCTCGGCCGGGTCGAGGAGCCGCGCCAGCTCCTCGGGCGGCAGATCGGTCATTTTCTGTGCGACCTCCCGCAGCGGCTTGCCTTCGGCGTAGGCCTTCTTCGCGATGGCCGCCCCCTTCTCATAGCCGATGACGGGGTTCAGGGCCGTGACCAGAATCGGGTTGCGATCGAGCGCCTCGGCGAGCCGCGCCGGATTCACCTTGAAGCCGGCGATCGCGCGGTCGGCGAGCGCCCGCGAGATGTTGGCGAGCAGGCGGATGCTCTCGAGCAGGTTGTAGGCGATGACCGGCAGCATCACGTTCAGCTGGAAGTTGCCCGACTGTCCCGCGACCGTGATCGTGGCGTCGTTGCCGATGACCTGGGCGGCGACCATGGCGGTGGCCTCCGGGATCACCGGGTTCACCTTGCCCGGCATGATGCTGCTGCCCGGCTGCAGCGCCGGCAGGGCGATCTCACCCAGGCCCGCGAGCGGACCGCTGTTCATCCAGCGCAGGTCGTTCGCGATCTTCATCAGGCTGACGGCGATCGTCTTGAGCTGCCCGGAGAGCTCCACCGCGGTGTCCTGGGACGAGAGCGCCTCGAAGTAGTTGCGCGCCGGCGTGAACGGCACTCGTGTCAGGTCGGCGAGCGCCTCGCAGAACCGGGCGCCGAAGTCAGGGTGGGCATTGATGCCGGTACCGACGGCCGTGCCGCCCTGCGCGAGCGCCAGCAGCCGCGGCTCCGCGGCCGCGAGCCGCGCGAGGCCGCTCTCGATCTGCGCGCGCCAGCCGGAAAGCTCCTGGCCCAGGGTCACGGGCATCGCATCCATCAGGTGGGTGCGGCCGGTCTTGACCACCGTGCCGACCTCGCGCTCCTTCGCGAGCAGCGTCTCGCGCAGGTGCTCGAGCGCCGGGATGAGCTCGCGCCGCACGCCGAGCGCGGCGCTCACGTGGATCGTGGTCGGGATCGCGTCGTTGCTGCTCTGGCCCATGTTGACGTGATCGTTGGGATGGACGGCCTTGCCGAGGCGCCGCGTGGCGAGCGTGGCGATCACCTCATTGGCATTCATGTTCGTGCTGGTGCCGGAGCCGGTCTGGAAGACATCGATCGGGAACTGGGCATCGTGGCGCCCGGCCGCGACCTCCGCCGCCGCCGCCTCGATCGCCCGCGCGGTCTCGGCATCGAGGAGCTCGAGGCGGGTGTTGGCGCGCGCGGCGGCCTGCTTGACGAGCCCCAGCGCGCCGATGAAGGCGCGCGGCATCGTCAGGCCGCTGATCGGGAAATTCTGCACGGCCCGCTGCGTCTGCGCGCCCCAGAGCGCCTCGGCGGGCACCTGCAGCTCGCCCATGCTGTCGCGCTCGGTTCGAAAGGAACTCGTCATGGAATCTGCTCCGAAGGTCGTCTGCGTTATGATAGCGCATGCCCGACACTCGCCCTGATTCTCTTGGCTCCGATTCTCTTGCCGCGCTCGCGGCGCTCTCGCCGCTCGACGGCCGCTACCGGGCGGCCACCGAGCCGCTGCGGGATCTTCTCTGCGAGGCCGGCCTCATCCGCGAGCGCGTGCGGATCGAGGCTGCGTGGCTCCTGCACCTCGCAGCGGCTGTGCCGCGGCTGGCCGGCGCCGCTCTCGCTCCCGCCGCCATTGCGCGCGCGCGCGAGCTCGCACGTGATCCGGATGCGGACTGCGCACAGTCGGTGAAGACCATCGAGGCGGTGATCAACCACGACGTCAAGGCCGTCGAATATTACGTGCGCCAACAGCTCGCGGCCGCCGGGGCGGACGAAGCCTCCCTGGAGCTCGTGCATTTCGGCTGCACCTCGGAGGACATCAACAATCTCAGCTACGCGCGGCTCCTCGGCGAGGCGCGGCGCCGTCTGCTCGGCACGCTCGGGGAGCGTACGGCGGAGCTCGCAGCACTCGCACACCGCGAGGCGGACGTGCCGATGCTGGCACGCACGCATGGCCAGCCGGCCAGCCCGACGACGCTCGGCAAGGAAGTTGCCAACTTCGTCGCGCGCCTGCGCCGCGCGCAGCGGCGCTGGAGCGCCGTGGAGATCCTCGGTAAATGGAACGGCGCGGTGGGCAATTTCAACGCCCACCATGCGGCGCTGCCGGCGGTCGACTGGGCCGCGGTGAGCCGCGGATTCATCGAGTCCCTGGGCCTCGCCTGCAACGCCTACACCACCCAGATCGAGCCGCACGACTGGATCGCGGAGTACTGCGACGCCCTCGCGGCGATCAACGTGGTGCTCCTCGATCTCTGCCGCGACTTCTGGGGCTACATCTCCCTGGGCTATCTCAAGCAGCGCGCCGCCGCGGCCGAGGTCGGCTCCTCGACCATGCCGCACAAGGTCAACCCCATCGATTTCGAGAACGCGGAGGGCAATCTCGGCATCGCCAATGCCTTGCTGCGCCACTTCGCGGACAAGCTCCCCATCTCCCGCTGGCAGCGCGATCTCACCGACTCGACCGTGCTGCGCAACCTGGGCGTGGCGCTCGGCCATACCTTGGTCGCCTGGCGTGCGCTGGGCCGAGGGCTCGGCAAGGTCAGCGTTGACGCTGAGTCACTCACCGCCGATCTGCAGGATGCTTGGGAGGTGCTCGGCGAAGCCGTCCAGACCGTCCTTCGCGCCGCGGGAGTCCCGGGGGGATACGAGCGCCTCAAAGAGCATACGCGCGGACGCGTCATAGACGAACGTGCGCTGGCGGAGCTGATAGACAGCTTGCCCCTGCCCGCGGAGGAAAAGCGTCGGCTGAAAGCGCTTCGACCGCTCGATTACACCGGCCTCGCCGCCAGGTTGGCGCGGGAAATTTGACGTCCTCTCAATCATGAAGATTCAAACACTGTGCTTTTGTCCAGCCAGGAAAAGGAGCGGCGCTTCCTCCCCGGCACGAAGTCCGGGACCTGCGCGGCGCGGATGGGAAGACAAATGCCGTCGGGAAAAGTGAGAACCACAGCTCGGTTTCAACTGATTAACTCAGTCTAAGCGCCTGAATTCGTGATGGATTCGACAACCCCTATGTGAGCGGCCTCTCTAAGATTCGCTGGCCTGCCCAGCTTGCAGGCGAAGACGGCAAGGCGCCGCTCGTGGCTGAATACGGGGAACTCGAAAACAACAGCGCATTGGCGCAGCTCGCGAATGCCCGCTACTCACCGGAATCGGTGAC